>JBPPMX010000036.1:0-2547 GCA_051306275.1 Tepidiformaceae bacterium | reverse complement strand
CCGAAATCGCGGTACCACCGCCCGGCCCGCAATTGCCCGTCTCCTCGGCGGTCGTCCATTGCAGCGAAGGCCGCTTCGCCCGCCAGTTCGAGGAACTACTTGCGCGCATCGGATCTCCCGATGCCGAGCACATCAGCCTCCCCGGCGGCCCCTGGTGGTTCGCAGAGGGATCCCGCCTCACCCGCAATCGTCTCGCCCGGATGGCAGCCCAGCGCGCGCTTCCGGCCCGCACTACCTTCCGAGGCCTTGTCGCCGCTTCCGGCATCCGTCGCCTCATCCTCCTCGGGCATCAGGACTGCGCCTGGTACGCCCGCCTCCACCCGAACATGGCGCCCGCGGACCACATCCGCCGCCAGGGCGAAGACATCCTCCGGGCACGCGATGGCGCCGCCGAACTCTTCGGTCCCGGGGTCGTGATTTCCGGTCACGTCCTCACCTTCGACGACTCCGGCGCCCGCTTCCGCACCCTCTTCTAGGCGGTATCCAGCCACCCGGAACGCGGCTAAGCTGGATTCATGGAAGCCCTCCGCGTCGACTACCGGCCCCAGCTCCGCGACCCCATCGCCATCGTCGCGTTCACCGGCTGGAACGACGCCGCATCTGCTGCTTCGAACGCCGCTCGCTTCCTCGCTCGCCGACTCGGTGCCCGCCGCTTCGCCGTCCTCGAGGCCGAGCAGTTTTACGATTTCCAGTCCTCGCGGCCCACCGTCCGCATATCGCCCTCGGGTGATCGCGAACTCCATTGGCCCTCGAACGAGTTCTTCTACGCCCGCAATCCGCGCGGCGATTCCGACCTCATCATCGGCATCGGCGCGGAACCATCGCTTCGCTGGCGCACCTTCTCTGGCGCCCTGGAAGGCCTCTTCGAAGACCTTGGCGTGAAGATGGTTGTCTCTCTTGGCGCTCTCCTCGCCGATGTCGCACACACCCGTGACGTGCGTGTCACCGGCACTGCCGTCGACCCCGCCGTCGGCGAACGCCTCAACCTCACGGTGTCCAAGTATGAAGGCCCAACCGGCATCGTCGGTGTCCTCCACGACAGCATGCGCAAGAAGGGCGTCCCCGCCGCCAGCCTCTGGGCGAACGTCCCCCACTACGTCACCACCGACCAGAATCCTCCCGCGACCCTCGCCCTTCTCCGCCGCCTCCAGTCGATGCTCGACCTTGAGTACGACTTCACGGACCTCGAAGCTGCCGGCGTCCGCTTCGTCGCTGAAGTCGACGCTGTCGTCTCCTCGAACCCCGAGATCAGTTCATACGTCCGCCGCCTCGAAGAGGCCTACGACTCCGGCGTTGACCCGGATGAAGACCCGGATGAATCGGGCTATCTCCCCGCCCCCGAAGACGCCGTCCTCGATGTCGAAGAGTTCCTCCGCAACCTCCGCGACGACGACTGAGCCCTGGTCGCCTAGGAGGAGGGGCGGGGCCCCAACAGCCATTAGCCAACGGCCCTCTCACATTCGGAACGGCATCCCCTGGATCCCGCGCAGCACGTTGATCTCGCCCAGATGCATGAACCCGTGCGTCATGTAGATCTCCCGGAGAATCCGCCATCGCGGGAGTTCGCCCTGCGGCTTGATCGTCGTCGTCTCTTCAAGCCACGAGAGGTCCTGGCCCTTCACGAACGCGAGCGTGTCCGCTGCCACCGTCTTCCCGTACTCCAGTAGCGCTGCCTTGTCCTGGACCTGCACCGCGCGAGCATCGTCCAGCGTCATCCCGGTACCCTGGTCTACCTTTGGCCCTCCCACCTTTTCCATGAACCCGCCTGCCAGCCAGATCGGCTGCTTTCGCTGGAACACGAAGTTCGTGATGTTGTCCTCCGTCCGGAAGATGTGCCACGCGTTGAACCCCGCGCTCACCGCCACCCCTTCGGTCGGAAGCCAGTTCAGTTGCTCCGGCGTCATCTCCTCCACCGCATCGCACATCCAGGTATTCATGTGCTCCAGTCCGTTAACGAGTACGTCGCGAAAGTCCATCGGAAGCCTCCTGCCCCGGGATTCCGGGAGTCGGCGCAGTCTATCCGAGTCACTATCCTCCGGCTACCGACCAACAGCCCGCACGAGCGCGTACAGCGTATCCATCGTCGGCGTGTCGACCCCTAGTTCGCGCGCCCGTCGTACCGGGTTCCCGAGGATCGCCTCCACCTCCAGCGGCCGCCCCTCGACGTAGTCGATCATCATGCTTGTCCGGTAATCGCCCATCGTCCGGGTCTGCGCGAACATCCGCGCCACCACGTCCTCCGTGTCCAGCCGCGCCGCGCTGCCTAGCGACTCCATGTCCGCGTTTCCCGCCGCCACTACTTCTCGCATCGCTTGCTCGGCCACGCGGCTCAGCTCACCGTCCGCAAGGATTCGCGCGGTCCCGATACCACCCCCTGCCACGCTCAGCCCATTGTACGGGATGTTCCAGCAGAGCGTCTCCCACCGCGCGTAGCGCAGGTTCGGCGCCACTGCCACCTCGATCCCGCCCGACTCCAGCAGCGCCCGCAGCCCATCGAGCTCCTGCGGGTCGTCCCCAACATGTCCGATCGAGACCCTCCCGTACTCG
>JBPPMX010000035.1:0-7301 GCA_051306275.1 Tepidiformaceae bacterium | reverse complement strand
ATCACCTCCCGACTCCCCGTCCGCTTCCGCCCGGGCGGATCTGGCAAGCCCCCTCCGGCCGACTCACCGGAACCCACCCCATAGCGAAGCCGGGCGCGAGATCCGTGATCGCTCCCGATCAACCGTACAATGGGTAGTGGAACATGATGGGAGCACCACCCATGCCGCTCACGTCGCGCCTTCGCACCCTCCTCAGCCGCCTCGTCTTCCCCACGCGCCGCAGCCGCCTCGCCCCTACCGAAGACCAGACCGCCCTCCAGCACACCCTCCATCAGCAGATCGACGAAGCGCAGATCCGCAACTCCAGCCATCTTCCGCTTCTGTAACGATCTGGCGAAGGCCTTGCCATCGCAGTTGGGACTTTGTATCATTTGACTACTGATACCGAATCTCGTTAGGGCTGGCTCATGCTCCTCCCGCGGCGCGCCGCTTTACTCACCATCCCCTTCCTCCTGCTCCCCCTCGCTGCAGCCTGCGGAAGCGACGACGATAGCCCCGATGACGGCCGCCTTCAGGTGGTCGCGACGACAGCCCAGATCGCCGCGCTCACGCGCGAGGCCGCCGGTGACCTCGTCGAGCTGACCGTCCTGATCGAGCCCGGCGTCGACTCCCACGATTACGAACCAACCGCCGACGACCTCAAGGCGATCGGCGGTGCCGACGTCCTTTTCCGCAACGGCATCGGCCTCGACGACTTCCTCGACGATGCCATCGACAACGCCGGCGGCGACGCGATCGACATCACCGTGACCGATCGCGTCGAGGTCCGCCAGAGTGCGTTCGCAGACGAGCACGATGAGGAAGAGGACCACGACCACGAGGATGGCGACCCGCACGTCTGGCACGACCCCATGAACGCGAAGATCATGCTCGAAAACATCGCCAGCGCCCTCGCCGAAGCCGACCCGGATAATGCCGCGACCTACACCGCGAACGCCGCCGCTTACGCCGCCACGCTCGATGAAACAGACGCCGAGATCCGTGCGCTGATCGAAACGATCCCCGTCGCCAACCGCAAGATGGTCACGAACCACGAAGCTTTCGGCTACTTCATCGACCGCTACGGCCTGGAGTTCGTCGGCGCTGTCATCCCATCGCTCACTACGGGCGCCGAGCCGTCGGCCCGAGACCTCGCGGACCTTGCCGACTTGATTGAAGCGGAGGGCGTGAAAGCGATCTTTGCGGAGAGTTCCATCGATCCCCGGATTGCTGAGCAGATCGCGCGCGACACCGGCGTGACCATTGTCGATGACCTCTACGGCGACTCCCTGGGCGAGCCCGGCACTCCGGATGGGACGATCGACGGTATGCTCCTCGCAAACGCTCGCAAGATCGCGGAGGCTCTGAAATAGCCGTTGCCACCGGACTCGTCCTCGAAGACGTTGAAACGGGCTATGGCTCGGGTTTCCGGCTGGGCGGCGTCTCATTCAGCGCCGCCCCCGGCGACATCGTCGGCCTCATCGGTCCGAACGGTGGCGGCAAGAGCACGCTCCTCAAAGGCATCGCCGGCGTCCTTCCAAAGCAGCACGGCCAGGTCACGCTCGGCGGCCGCGACATCCGCGAATCGTCTGCCCGCATCGCCTTCGTCCCCCAGCGCGAAGAGGTGAACTGGGAGTTCCCCGTTTCCGCGCGCGAAGTCGTCCTCATGGGGCGCTACCGGACCGCTGGCTGGCTCCGGCGCCCGTCGCGGTCCGACCGGACAGCCGCAGAAGCCGCCCTCACCCGCCTCGGCCTCGAAGGCATCGGCAACCGCCACATCAGCCAGTACTCCGGCGGCCAGCAGCAGCGCATCTTCCTCGCCCGTGCGCTCGTCCAGGACCCCGTCCTCGTCCTCCTCGACGAGCCGTTCACCGGCATCGATGTTACGAACCGCGCCGTCTTCCACGAAGCTATCCGCGAATTCGCCGCCACCGGCGCGGTCGTCCTCATCGCCACCCACGATCTCGACGAAGTCCGTACCACCTGCTCCCACGTCTGTCTCGTGAACCAGCGGGTCGTCGCCTACGGCCCCACGGCCACCACCTACACGCCCGAAACCCTGCGCGCGACATTCGGCGGGCAGGTCGCGGTTTTCACCTAGCCATGGACGTCATCACCGGGCCGCTTGAGTACCCGTTCATGCAGCGAGCGCTCCTCCAGATCATCATCGTCGGTACGGTCTGCGGGCTGGTTGGCTGTTTCGTCGTGCTCCGCGGTCTCGCCTTCATCGGCGACGCCCTCGCACACGCCGTGTTCCCCGGCGTGGTCCTTTCCTACCTCGCCGGCCAGAGCATCCTGATCGGGGCGTTCGCCTTCGGCACCCTCACGGCCCTTGGCATCGGCATCCTCTCGCGCAGCCGCCGCGTCAGCGAGGACACGGCCATCGGCGTCCTCTTCGCCGCCTTCTTCGCGCTCGGCGTCGTCCTCATCTCCCGGCAGTCCGGCTTTCGCCAGGACCTCGGCTCGCTCCTATTCGGAAACGTCCTTGGAGTCTCCCGCACCGATGTCCTCGTCAGCCTGGTCGTGGGCCTCGCCGTCGCCGGCGTACTCCTTGCGCTCCTGAAGGAGTTCACCCTCGTCGCATTCGACGCGACCATGGCCCGCACCGCCGGCTACCCAGTCTTCGCGCTCGACCTCCTGCTCCTCCTCCTCGTCTCCGCGACGATCGTCGTCAGCCTCCAGACTGTCGGGAACATCCTCATCCTTGCCCTTATCGTTACGCCCCCCGCGACGGCGCGCCTTCTGACCGACAGCCTTTCCCGCATGCTTCTCCTCAGCGTTGCCCTCGCGATCTCCTCGGGCGTTCTCGGCCTCTACATCTCCTACCACGCCGACACCGCCGGCGGCGGCACCATTGTTCTCACCGCCACGGCGCTGTTCGCGCTCGCACTGATGTTCGCGCCCCAGCACGGCCTTCTCGGGGCGACGATCAACCGCCGCCGCGGCCGCCACCACGTCCATCACTTCCACACCCACGACGACGTCGACATCATCTGACTGCCCCTGTTTCCCATCCTGCTATTGCCCCGCGCCCCTCCCTCTAGTACGCTCAATTACAGGCGATTAGCACTCTCCCGTCGAGAGTGCTAACAGAAGGACACATGACCTCGATTCCCGAGCGGCGAGCCCGCATCCTGGCTCTTATCGTCGATGACTACGTCGACAGTGCCGCGCCCGTCGGCTCGCAGGCGCTTGTTCAGCGCCACCAACTCGGCCTTTCCAGTGCAACTGTCCGCAACGAAATGGCGGCCCTTGAAGACGAAGGGCTGATTACCCACCCGCACACGTCCGCCGGCAGGGTCCCCTCGAACAGCGGCTACCGCTACTACGTCAGTTCCCTCATGCGCGAAACGACCCTCACAACGCAGGACCGCTTCACCATCCTTCACCAGTTCCACCAGAGCACTCGCGATCTCGAAAACTGGGTCGGCCTTGCGGCCAGCGTCCTCGCGAACTCCCTCCACAACCTGGCGATCGTCAGCCAGCCGCGCCTCCTCGAAGTCCGCCTCAAGCAGCTCCAGCTCGTGGAGCTGCTCGATAATCGCGCTCTCCTGATTGTCGTGACGAACGATGCCGGCGTGCACCAGCAGGCCGTTGAGTTCCCCCAGGCGATGTCGCAGGAGGCCCTCACCCGCACCGCCAATCGGCTCAACGCCGAGCTCTCCGGCAAGACCGCCGGCGAATTCGCACCGTCCGATGGCGCCGAACCGCTATCCGCGGTCGAAGCCATCGTCGTCGCGCGTGTCGTCGAACTCCTTCTGCGTGAGCAGGCCGGCCTCGCCGAGCCGCCCATCGTCGAAGGCATCCGCGACATGCTCCGCCAGCCCGAGTTCGAAGATAGCGACCGCCTCCTCGATACCCTCGAGGCCGTCGACGAACGCCACCTCACCGGCGCCATTCCGTCAGACGGTATCGCCGCGGGAGATGTCGCCATCGTCATCGGCGACGAGAACCGCGCAGGTCCCTACCAGGACATGAGTTTCGTCCTCGCTCGCTATGGCCCCTCGACCGGCGCTGGCGGCGTGCTCGGCGTCCTCGGTCCAACCCGTATGTCCTATCCCGATGCCGTGGCCCATGTCCGCTACGTCGCCGATGTCCTCACCGGCCTCATGCGTGAGTTCTACGGCGAGGAGTAGCGGTGGGGCGCCCATCGCTTTCATGGAGCTTGAAAACATGACCAACCAGACCAACGAAGACGACCCCCAGGTTGTCGACCGCCGCGCCAGTGCCCGCATGGGCGCGGACGACACCGCCACGCCTCCTCCCGACCCCCCGGCTCCCAACGCCGCGGACGATGCCGCCCTCGCCGCCGAGCGCGAAAAAGCCGAGCAGTACTACAAGAACTGGCAGCGCTCCGCCGCCGACTTCATCAACTACAAACGCCGCATCGAAACCGAACGCGCCGAGCAGGCCCGATTCGCCAGCGCCGCCCTCGTCATCAATATCCTCCCCATCTTCGACGACCTCGATCGGGCCGTGGGCACCATCGATGCAGGCCTCGCCGGCCTGAA
Organism: Tepidiformaceae bacterium; assembly: GCA_051306275.1. GTDB lineage: Bacteria > Chloroflexota > Dehalococcoidia > Tepidiformales > Tepidiformaceae > JBPPMX01. Next base: position 2,811 of record JBPPMX010000035.1, on the reverse strand, counting down.
CTGGGTCCAGGGCATCACCAACATCCACCGCAAGTTCGCCAACCTCCTCGAAGCCATGGACGTCCATGAAGTCGAGGCTGCCGGCAAACCGTTCGACCCCGCCCTTCACGAAGCTGTCGCCCGCCAGGGTGGTCCTGAAGGCGCTGTCATCGCCGTCGTCCAGAAGGGCTACACCCTCGGCGACCGCGTTATCCGTCCCGCAATGGTCGTCGTCGGCGATGGCCAGGAGTCCCAGCCCGGCGCCTGAGCGCCACAGCAATCACCACAAAACAGGGGCAGCCCACCCCGGGAGTAGCGAGCAATGGCAAAAGTAATCGGTATCGACCTCGGCACAACGAACAGCTGCGTAGCGGTCATGGAAGGCGGCGAACCCGTCGTCATCCCCAACGCTGAAGGCGCGCGTACCACCCCCTCGATCGTCGCAGTGACGAAGACGGGCGAACGGCTCGTCGGCCAGGTTGCCAAGCGCCAGGCCGTAACCAACCCCGAGCACACGGTCTTCAGCATCAAGCGCTTCATGGGCCGCAAGGCGAACGACCCCGAGGTCAAGCGTGACCTCTCGCTCGTCCCCTACAGCATCACCGCGGCCGCGAACGGCGATACGCAGGTCACCCTCGGCGACCGCGCCTACAGCCCGCCCGAAGTCAGCGCCATGATCCTGCAGAAGCTCAAGGCTGACGCCGAAGCCTACCTCGGCGAGCCCGTGAACGAAGCTGTCATCACGGTCCCGGCCTACTTCAACGACGCCCAGCGCCAGGCCACCAAGGACGCTGGCAAGATCGCCGGGCTCGAAGTCCTCCGCATCATCAACGAGCCGACCGCTGCCTCGCTCGCCTACGGCCTCGACCGCAAGAGCGACGAAGTGATCGCGGTCTACGACCTCGGCGGCGGCACGTTCGACATCTCCATCCTCGAAATCGGTGACGGTACCTTCCAGGTTCTCTCGACCAACGGCGACACCCACCTCGGTGGCGACGACTTCGACCAGAAGGTCATCGACTGGCTGATCGACGAGTTCAAGAAGGCCGAGGGGATCGACCTCCGCCAGGACCGCCAGGCCCTGCAGCGCCTCAAGGCCGAGGCCGAGAAGGCGAAGATCGAGCTTTCGAGCGCACAGCAGACCGAGATCAACCTCCCCTTCATCACCGCTGACGCCAGCGGTCCGAAGCACCTCAACCTGAGCGTCACCCGCGCCAAGCTGGAACAGCTCGTCAGCGACCTCGTCGATGGCACCCTCACCCCGGTGAAAAAGGCCCTCGAAGATGCTGGCAAGAGCCCCGGCGATATCGACGAGGTCATCCTCGTCGGCGGGCAGACGCGCATGCCGGCCATCCAGAAGGTCGTTGCCGACTTCTTCGGCAAGGAGCCCCACAAGGGCGTGAACCCTGACGAGGTCGTTGCCATCGGCGCAGCCATCCAGGCCGGCGTCCTCAAGGGCGATGTCAAGGACGTCCTCCTCCTCGACGTCACTCCGCTCACCCTCGGCATCGAGACCCTTGGCGGCGTGATGACCCCGATCATCCCCCGCAACACGACGATCCCGACCGCCAAGAGCCAGGTCTTCTCCACCGCCGCCGACAACCAGCCGAGCGTCGAGATCCACGTCCTCCAGGGCGAACGCCCGATGGCGACCGATAACAAGTCACTCGGCCGGTTCATTCTCGATGGCATCCTCCCGGCGCCTCGCGGTGTCCCACAGGTCGAAGTCACCTTCGATATCGACGCCAACGGCATCGTGAACGTCTCCGCGAAGGACAAGGGCAGCGGTCGCGAGCAGAAGATCACCATCCAGGCATCGAGCGGACTCACCCCGGACGAAATCGACCGGATGCAGCGAGAAGCCGAGATCCACGCTGAGGAAGACCGCAACCGCCGCGACCTCATCGAGACGCGCAACCAGGCCGACTCGCTCGCCTACCAGGCCGAGAAGGTCCTGCGCGACAACGCCGAGAAGGTCACGCCCGACCTCAAGGCCGATGTCGAAGCGAAGATCGCGGCCGTGAAGACCGCCCTCGAAGGCGAGGACGCCAGCGCGATTCGGAACGCCACCGACGAGCTCTCGACCGCGATGCAGCGCATCGGCGAAGCCGTCTACGGCCAGCCGGGCGCTGAAGGTGACCCCTCCGGCTTCGACCCCGCCAACGGCCCCGCCGAGGAAGGCACCGTCGAAGGCGAGTTCCGCGAGGTCTAACCGCCTTCCGCCACCAACACCCGATAACGGGGCGCCGCCAGGCGCCCCGTTTGCGTACACCGTTTTGTCGGGGGGCCCCTATGCCGCCGCCACCCGGTACGGCCCGACCACGAACTCCACCACCCCGCGCACCCACGTCTCGAGCGAGCCCTTGCGCAGTACCGTCCAGCTCACCAGCGCCCCGCTGTACGTGATGAAGATCGCGCGCGCCAGCCGGCCCGTCTCGCACTCCACCAATTCGCCCGCCGTGACCGCCTCGTCGAGCAGCCGTCGCACCTCGCGCTCGAAACCTCGTGCACGCTCAAGTGCTATCGCGTGGAACTCCGGGTCCGCGAGGCCCACCTGGTCGAACGCCAGTCGGTTCGCCAGCTCCTCCGGGGTCGTGACGACACCCGGCATCCGTGTCACCGCCAGCACCATCGCCTCCAGCGCCGAACCTCCCGAATCCTCCCGAGCGGTCGCGAACACCTCGCGCTCCACACCCAGGCCCGACCGCGCGATTGCCAGCAGCAGCCCGCGCTTCGACCCGAACCGCTGCACGAGCGTAGCCGTCGCCAGCCCGCCTCAGCAGCCACTTCCCACAGCGACATCCCCGGCCCAACGCGGGCGAGCGTCCGGCC
>JBPPMX010000034.1:0-15796 GCA_051306275.1 Tepidiformaceae bacterium | reverse complement strand
AGCCTCCGAGGACGAGCCGTTTCAGGCCGGGAACCATGGGTGCCTCCCCTATGTAAAAGATGCTTTTCCGACTTTACCAGAATCTGACGCGCAGGCCAGTCACCCGGCAGTGTCACGCGCGACGGGCGCTGCGTCCATCCGTGAAAGGGTTGAAATCAGGAGGATGACCATTCTGTAATCGACGGGACTCCGTGGAGGGAGGTGGCTGCACGGATGCCGTTGAGAATCGCCTGCTCCACAGCGCGCACGGTCATGACGCCGAGAGCGGCCACGTCGTGCGGCTTTGTGGGGATTGCGCCAGTGGCGAGGGCGAAGGTGACATCGCCATCCCCGAAGGTGTGGGCGGGAATGATCGCCCTCGCAATGCCGTCATGGGCGATCATCGCGAGACGGTGGGCAGAGCGGTGATCGATGTCGGCGTTTGTGGCGATGCAGACCAGCGTGGTGTTCTCGAGCTGAACATCCATCTCGGCGGAGCGGCGTTCGAGCGCTTCCAAGAGAGGGACGAAGCGGCGCGGTTTGCCGCGTGGGCCTGCAACGACGCTCGCAGAATCGGGGTCGACAACGATGCCGACGGGGTTTACGACCGCGAGCGCCCCGGCGATGAGGCCGCGTGGGCCGACGACGCTGGCGGTTCCGAGTCCACCCTTCAGGAGGTGGTCTGGCCCGAGCACCTTTGCGCAGGTAGCGCCGGTACCTGCACCGACTGATCCCTGCGCGACCTTCCCGCGTTTCGCACGGCCCGCCGCGAGATAGCCAGCCGCTGCATCCGGGTGAGCCGTTGAGCTGCCGATGCCCAGATCGAAGATGATCGCCGAGGCGACGATCGGGACTGGTGCCGCATTCGTCTTGAAGCCGATCCCCTTCTCCGAAAGGTAGGTCATTACACCGTCCGCTGCGGCGAGGCCGAAGGCGCTTCCCCCGGCGAAGACGACGGCGTGACAGGACTGGACCAGCATCGCCGGGCCGAGGAGGGCGGTTTCGCGGGTGCCCGGCGCGCCACCGCGGGTATCGGCCGCCGCGACCTTCGTTGAGTCGCTGAGGATGACGGTGCAGCCTGTGGCTCCGCGGCGATCGGTCTGGTGGCCGACGCGGATGCCGGGGACATCCGTGATCGCGTTGTCAGGGCCGGTGACCCATTTCGAGCCGTCGCGGGCCATCAGGAGTCCCTCCGGCCGGCGGAGTGCCGGGATTCGAGGTAGGCGCCGAGAAATCCGCGGGCAATGGACGAAAGGTCGGCGGTGAGGTCGGCGAGGACGCCGGCGTCGTCTTCGGTCATCCCGAACGGCGGCGGAGCTCCATCGTCGCTGGCAGGCCCGAGCAGGAGGAACGTGGTCGCGGAGCGTCCCTGCTGGCGGGGCGCGAGCAGCATCGGTGGGCCGGATTCGGCGGCGCGGACGAGGGGGATGAGGTCTTCCAGCGCCAGTTGCGAGCGGAGCCGTTCGGCGCTTTCGAGGGCGTACTCACCGATTGAGAGGTGACGAAGCATCTGCTCGGGCGCGAGGGTGGCGGCTGTGTGGGCGAAGTCGAGCCATGCTGGTGCGTCAGGGAGGGGGCCTGCGAGCGTCCGGGCGACGGGATAGCGGCGGTCGGCAAGGGCAGCGGCGACGTGCGCGAGGCGCCGAGCCGCTTCCGCAAGCTGCTCGGCGACGACCGCGACGAGGTGCATCCGATCGCCAGCGCTGGCGAGGACGATGGCTCGGAGCGCCGAGTCAGCAACGACCTGCGGCTTGCGGAGGGCGGACTGGTGGTAGCTCTCGAGAAAAGCGAGTTCGGAGAGGCCGCCGGGGTAGGTAACAGGTGGCACGGGGGGATTCTACGGCCAGAGCGCCCTGCGTATCCGGGCAGCCAAGGGATGGTGCCCCGCGGGCTCCTTAATGGCGCGCTCGATGCGGTTCGCGAGGAGAACGAGGAGGGAGGTCGCTGCATCATCGCCCATGACGACGATTTGGCGGCGAGGGAGCGGGAGGAGCCAATCGAGGCCCCAGAGGACTCCGAAGAGGTCGGCCTCCGCAACGAGCGAATCCTCGTCGAGCGAACGGGCGCGGGCATATCGTCGAACGGCGGTGGCGCGTTCTGGTCCGGGAATCCCGACGGTGAGGAGGAAGGCGGCGAGGTCGAAGAGGCGGGGGCCGTAGCCGGCGCGTCCCCAGCCGGTCAGGGTCGCGCCGCCCTGGCGCAGGAGGACGTTGGCGGCCGTTGCGTCGCCGTGGGTCATGCCCCAGTCGGCGGCGCGGAGGATCTCGAATGCTTCGGCGATGGGCGGATCGGCCTCGTCGCGCTCGTCCGCGGAGAAACCGAGGCGGTGGAGGGGGAGCGGCGCCCATTCGACGATGGCCTCGGGGGGATCACCCCAATGGGCGCCTTCGGCGATAGAGAGGCCGTGCAGAGCGGCGATTGCATCGACCGCGGCGTCGACTCCTCCCCGGGGCGGGATCAGCGTGGTAGCGGTCGCCCCTTCGACCCAATCGAGGATCGCGGTGTCGGCGTGAATGGCGCGAAGGTGTGGCGCGGCGCTGAAGCCGATCCGACCGAACGCTTCGAGGACCGCCAGTTCGGTGTAAGCGGCTTCGGGGTCGACGGCGCGCTTGAGGACGACGTTCAGCGGTGGATCGGTCGCGGTGAGATGGGTGATCGCCGCCCAGGGCGTGGAGAGATCTTCGATGTCGATCCGGGCGGTGGGATCGATGCGGAGGAGCGAGCGGAGACCGGCCTCATCTTCAAGCACGAGCGGGCCCCCCTGTACGGGCGCGGGGCTGGCAGCGCGGGCAGAAGTGGGTGGCGCGGCCACCGACGACAGAGCGTTCGATAACGGTACCGCAGGCGTAGCAGGGCTTGCCGGTGCGGCGGAAGACCTGTACGTGCATGTGCTGGCTCCCTTCGTTGCCATTGCCATCGACGTAGTCGCGGAAGCTTGCCCCGCGGTTGGCAATCCCGCGTTCCAGAACTGCCCGGGCGGAAGCGTAGAGCCGGGCGACGGCGGGAGCGGAGACGGCCCCCGCAGGGGTGTCGGGGCGGATGCGGGCTTCGTAGAGCGCTTCGTCGACGTAGATGTTGCCGAGGCCCGCGAACCGGCGCTGGTCGAGGAGGACGGCCTTGACCGGCGCGGTGCGCCCTTTCAGGACAGCGCGGAAGGTGGCGAGGCTGAGGTCGCTGTCGATCGGCTCAGGGCCGAGCCGGGAGGTGAGGGTGGTGATGTCGTCGAGGAGATCCCAGGTGCCGAACTTGCGGAGGTCCGACCAGCGCAGGTCGTGGCGGTCGTCGAACGTAATCTTCGCGCGCTCGTACTGCTCAGGCGGATCGGACGACTGCCGCCAGAGCATCCGGCCGGTCATGCGGAGATGGGCGACGAGGGTTCGGCCGTCGTCGAGCGCGAAGAGCAGGTACTTGCCGCGACGGCCGAGGGCGGTGACGGTCCGGCTGACGAGTTCCGCCGCGAAGATGTCCTCGGGGACGCGAATGAGGAGATGCGCCGTGCCCGGATCGACGGTGACGCCAGTGATGGTGCGGCCGACGACGTACGGTTCGAGGTCGCGGCGAATGGTCTCGACTTCCGGGAGTTCGGGCACAGGGGCAGTTTACGGGTGGCTGGTTGGATGCGCTGGGAGATACTGACAATCGTGATTACGCACCTCCAGGGTTCGCTCGCACGGATGGACATCTCCGGCCCGACGGTGGAGCTTGATGTTGCGGGCGTGCGGTACGAAGTCCTGGTGCCACTGGTGCTATGGCCGGACCTACAGGCGCTGGCCGGGGAGGCGGACCTGGGCGAGGTGGCGGAGCGGCCGACGATTGGGCTGCACATTTTCTATCACGCGACCGCGAACCAGCCGGTACCAGTGCTGGTCGGGTTCCTGCGACGTGCCGAGCGTGACTTCTTCCGGAAGTTCACGACGGTTGAGGGAATCGGGCCGACGAAGGCCGTGAAGGCGATGAACGTTTCGGTGAGCACGATTGCGCGGGCTATCGAGCAGGACGACAAAGCGACGCTGACACGGTTGCCAGGCGTTGGAGCTCGCGCGGCCGAGAAGATGATCGCGACGCTGCGCGGGAAGCTGCTGGCCGAAGCCGCGCTGCAGGACGGCGAGCGCGCGGTCCCTGTGGATGCCGCGCACGGGGGTGATGACCGGGCAATTGCGGATGCCGTGGAAACGATCGCGGCGCTGGGGTATCCGAAGGGCGATGCACGCCGCTGGGTGGACGAGGTGCGGGAGGCTGAGCCGGAGCTACGGACGGTCGAGGAGCTTACGCTGGCAGTCCTGCGAAGGAGAGGCGCGCAATGACGGAACCTGCGACGAATAAGATCCTCGAGGGCGAGCGGGAGGCTGGCGAGACCGGCGCGAATGAGGAGCTGCGAACGCCGATGCCAGGTGACGGGGTGCAACGCGTGCTCCTGAACCGAAGGCAGCCGCTGTGGTCGTACTTCCTGACGCCCGCGGCGATCCTGGTCGGCGCCGTCATCATCGCCGGGTCGATCTGGTGGACTGGGCGCGAGGATGAGCCCGAGACGGCCGCGCCAGCGGGCGGCGATAGCGGGGTGAGCGAGGCTCCAACGCTAGGTGGCGCCGAGGGGTCGAACCTCGCAGCGGTACTCACGCGGTACGCGGGTGACCTGGGGTTAGACACAGACGAGTTCGCGGAGTGCATCAACGATGAGAGCAATGTGGGGATCCTGAACACACATGTGCAGCGCGGTCGAGCGGCGGGCGTGACGGGGACGCCGACGTTTTTCATCAACAACAAGAAGATCGTGGGGGCACAGCCACAATCCGTGTTCGACGAGGTCATTGAGGCCGAGCTGAATGGAAGTCCGACATCGCTCGATGGGTATTCTGCGACGATCCAGCAGCTGGCGGCGGCGGGGAGGTTCGCGATCGTGGAGGGAGAGGTTGATGTTTCGGACGCCGACATCGAGGGGGAACGCGACGCCGAGGTTGTGATCGCGGAGTTCAGCGACTTCCAGTGCCCGTTCTGCGAGCGGTGGGTGGCGCAGAGCATGGAGAACATCCGGGCGCGGGCCGGAGACGATGTCGCGCTGGCGTTCCTGCACTTCCCAATCCAGCAGATCCACCCGAACGCGCCGTACGCGCATGTCGCCTCAGTCTGCGCGGAGAAGCAGGGTGACTTCTGGGGGATGCACGACGTGCTGTTCGCGCGGCAGAACGAGTGGGCGCAGCTCCCGCGCTAGGGTTTCAGCCGGTGCGAGAGACGAAGCGGTAGCCTTCGCCACGGACGGTGTGGAGGGCCCGCTCTGCCGGGGTGTTATCCAGCTTCTGGCGAAGGTTGGAGACGTGGCGACGGAGCGTCTGGAGGGTGTTGGGGTCGTTCCCCGGGGCCCAGCCTGACTCCAGGATCTCGTTGGATGTGACAGTCTCATTCGGGCGGCCCATGAGGATGGCGAGCAGATCGGCTTCGCGACGCGTGAGGGCGACTTCGCCGTCCTCGAAGCGGAGGCGGCGGCGGCCGGGGTCGAGTTCGAAGTTCCCGGCGAGGACGGGCTCGGCATCGCCGTCGCGGAGACCGATGAGCTGGACGACCTTCTGCTGGACTACGGGCGATTCGAGGTCTCCGCGGACAACAGTGTCCGTCCCGGGGCGGTAATCGCGAGGGATGACGATGCCGAGCGCTTCGGGGGCGACCAGGAAGAACACCGGTGTGACTCGCGCCCTGCGATGAGCACGGAGTTCGACAACGGCATCGGAATGCCCATTGCCGTCCATCGGGCCGATGATGAGCAGGTCGTAGGTCCTGCGGTCGAGCTCATCAAGGGCGCGGCTCACGGAGGTGTGGACATCGATTGCGACGCGGCCGATGCTGATCCGCCGCGGGAGGGTTGTGCCGGGGATGATTGCTAGCGCTGTGGGCATGGCAGGAATTCCAATCCGGTCAGAATCCGGGGCGCGACCTCATCCTAACGTCTGTTTCCGTGCAGGCGTATTAGGGGTGAACCCCACTTGCCGATCGGTAGATTCGGACTCAGAGCCCTTGTTGAATGATGCGGCGGGCGATTTCCTGAGGATCAGGACGGTAGGTGCCGGCAGCGATCTGTGCACGTAGGGCGGCGACACGGGCAGCACGGACATCAGGCGTGGACTTGACGATGCGGAGTGCCCTCCGGAACTCGTCGACGTGAGCGTTCATTGCGTCACTTCCGGGCTGGGGAGCAGCCGCCGCGCGCTGGGGGCGCGGTTCTGGAATGTTCCGGAGGGGCCTGATAGGTCGCTGGGCCATCGATTCGCTCCTGTGCCTATCGTAGGGGCCGGGCTCAGGCCCCGACAACCACCCAGGGCAGATACTGTCGGACTCTTCACGTTCAGCCTTCTGGCGGCCAGTTCTGGCGCCCCGCGCGCCCCTCTGACCGCATGCCTGATTATCGGCAAGGCAAAGGAGGGCTGAAGGGGTGGGGTTCAGGCCACTTTCGCGGTGAGCGATGAGCGGAGGCGGGCGACGGCGCGGGCATGGAGCTGGCAGACGCGCGACTCGGAGATGGAGAGGACCTGGGCGATCTCGCGCATCGTCAGAGCTTCCTGGTAGTAGAGGCTGACGATGTGGAGTTCGCGCTCGGGGAGGGCGCTGACGGCGCCTGCGAGGTCAGCAAGGAGTTCCTTGTGCTCGATCTCGCCGGTGAACTTATCGGATTCAGGATCTGCGATGGCGACTTCCATCCCCGCGCCGTCATGATCTTCGTGCTGGTCGAGCATTCCATCGAGGGAAACGGTGACCCACGACACGTTCACGAGGGTCTTTTGGTACTCGGGGAGGGACACCCCGAGGGCGTCGGCGACCTCAAAGTCGGTGGGCATGCGGTCGAGGTCGCGGGAGAGCTCCTGGCTGGCGGCGTCGATCGCGCGGGCCTTCTGGCGGAGCGAACGGGGCAGGCGGTCGAGGCCGCGAAGGGCATCGATGATGGCGCCGCGGATGCGGGTGATGGCGTAGGTTTCGAACTTCACGCCGCGGGAGTCGTCGAAGCGGTCGACGGCTTCGATGAGGCCGATTGTGCCGTAGCTGATGATGTCTTCGTGGTCGAGGACGGCGGGGAGGCCGATGGCCATGCGGCCGACTACGTACTTCACGAGGGGGGCGAACTGCTGGATCATCGCGTCGCGCTGGGTGCTGGTGTTGATGGTCCGGGTTGCGAGTGCGGTGGCGACCATTGGTGGTGTCCTCCGGTCCCCTGGCGCCTGCGGCCTCGTGAGGGGGACCTCTTCTATGCCCGTATTCTCTCTGTCCACCATGGCGGTTGGGATAGGCACGAACCCGTGAACATCCGGGGTAATTCCCTCATACGGGTCAGGGCTTCCCCTTATGTTTTAGGGAATTGGAAGGACTATGGGAGGGCGGAGCTATTGGATGGGTTCCATCGGGTCGCCCGAGGCGGCGAGCATGCGCTCAGCTTCTTCCACGCTTTCGAGGTGGACGATGCCCTTCCGGAGGGCGAAGCGGATGAGGTCCGTGCGGTTGCGGGCGTGGAGCTTGGACATGATGTGGGACTTGTGCGCTTCGACGGTCTTGACGCTGATGAAGAGTTCGTCAGCGATCCCCTGGTTCGTGTGGCCCTCCGCGATGAGCTGGAGGACTTCGCGCTCGCGAGCGGTGAGGGCGTCGACGCTGGTGCGGCTCTCGGTGCGCTTGGCCTGATAGAGGACTTCGGCGAGGTCGAACTCGTCGCCGAGGGAGCTGGAGAAGTAGGTGTTGCCACGGAAGACCGTCTGGATGGCGAGGACGAGTTCGGCGACATCGGAGCGTTTGACGATGTAGCCGGAGGCGCCTGCGCGCAGGGATTCGCGGAGCTGGTCTTCGTCGACGAAGCCGCTGAGCATGACGACTCGGGTGGTGGGGACCCGACGGCGGATCTGGCGAGTGGCCTCGAGGCCGTTGAGCCCGGGCATGACGACATCCATGAGGACAACGTCAGGACGGAGCTGTTCGGCGACCTGGACGGCCTCACGACCGTTCTCGACGTCGGCGATGACTTCGAGTTCTTCCTGATTCTCGAGGAGCATGCGAAGCGCCTGGCGGATGACGGCGTGGTCATCGACGAGGAGGATGCGGATGCGATGCCCCTGGCGGATGCTGTTCGAGTTGTGGGTGTCTGAGACCACGAGCGCTCCTCCCCACTGAAGCCATCGTAGGTAGAGTCCCTTAGGGAGAATCCTTAAGGGACTCTTAGCGTATATCGACTCGGTGTTGCCCGCATAGCAGGGTGGGGAGGAAAGCGCTGCTCAGCGTGCGGAGGTGCTACATGCTGAAGAACGCGCGCTCGACATGGCCGTTGGGCGTGAGCCACTGATTGAGGTCTGAGCGGACGGCCATGATGGTGTTGTCGTTGGCGGCGTGTTCGGCAGCGTGCTCATCGGTCCAGATCGCGAGTCGCGCGACCTCACCGCTTTCGTCGTGCGGCTTGAGGATAAAGCTCTGCAGGCAGCCGGGCTGCTTCCCGGCGAGGTCGGCCAGGCGGCGGATGATCTGTTCAACATGGGCTTCCTGGCCCGGGCGGGGCTTAACGACGGTCAGACGGATATAGGACATGGGGGCCTCCTCATCGATCGATGGCGAATCATAGGGCGGGCAGGAGCAAGGGGGAAAGCATACGGCCCCGGATTTCGCCGGGGCCGTGATGAGTTTCGGTTGAGGGCTGGCTCCTAGAGGCGAAGCTTGCCGTGCGAAGGCTGGCGGCGCCGCTGCCGCTGAGGCAGTGCTGCCTCTTCGGCGGCGAGGTCAACGGGAGCGCTGGTGAGCACTTCGTGGACGTAGCCGCACATGATGCAGCTGCCATAGGTGCCGTGCCAGTCGCGCTCGACAATGATCGAGCCGCGGCACTTGGGGCATGACTTGGGCGGGGCTTCCTGCAAAGCCGGCATAAACTGATTCCTCCTGCAAGGACAGTGATATCGAGGACAGAAAAAACGGCCTCGGGACGAGCAACCCGCTCGCCGGGCCTTCCTGCTGCCTACGGGGTTAGCTGACGGGTTCGGACGGAAGGTCGCCCTATTCCGCTTTCGCGGAAATTCACCCCGAGGGAGTTTTGGGTCCCCCGCTACGCCGAAGCGTACTAGGCAGAAGTATTCACTTTTGTGTTGAGCGCGTGTCACGGTCTCCCGCGATGAGTGGACGCTACCAGAGCGCGGATCAGGCTGTCAACCCATATTTGCGACATTCTTCACAAGTTCAAGGAACTCCCTATGCGCCCTATCGACGCGCCTGAGAACTTCACAGAGCGTTATGGCGTGAAGCTGGAATGGTGCACCGCCATATGGGGGAGGAGGTTATCCCGGACCCAGCGATGTCGAACGTGTCGCAACGATCCCGACGGATGGCGCCTCTCGGGCGGGGTGGCCAGGAAGCGCCGATGGGGTGACGGGGCCATCCGAGGAGCGAATAGACGCGGCATCACGGGCACCGATGATGCTGACGGTGTTGGGTGAGTCAGGGAGCGCAAGCGAGCGGCCCGGGCGATTGCCCGGGCCGCTGATGTGTGGTGTCTGCCCTGCTCTAGGAGATGAAGAGCGGGGCGAGGACGAGGGTGATGGTGCTGAGGAGCTTGACGAGGACGTGGAGGGCGGGGCCTGCCGTGTCCTTGAAGGGGTCGCCGACGGTATCGCCGACGACGGCAGCGGCGTGGGTTTCAGTGCCCTTGCCGATGACGTTGCCCTGCTCGTCCTTCAGCCCACCGGATTCGATGAACTTCTTGGCGTTGTCCCAGGCTCCACCTGCGTTGTTCAGGTAGGTGGCGAGGAGGACACCACCGATGGTGCCGACCATGAGCATCCCGGCTACCGAGAGCCAGCCCTCGTTCCCGTCGCCACCAAACCCATAGCGGAACACGACGCCGGTCGCGATGGGAAGTCCGACGGCGAGGATGCCGGGGGCAACCATTTCGCGGAGGGCGGAGCGGGTGGTGATGTCGACCGCGCGAGTGTAGTCGGGGCGGACTTCGCCGGTCATGATCCCCGGATTCTCGCGGAACTGGCGTCGAACCTCTTCGATGATGCCGCCAGCCGCCTTTCCGACCGCGCGAATGGCGAGGGAGCTAAAGAGGAAGGCGAGCATGACGCCGAGGAGTGCGCCAACGAAGACTTCGACCTTACCGAGGTTGATCGGCATGACGCGCGGGAGCGGGAGCGGGGAGCTCCCCAGTTCGCGGAGCGTCGCGGCCTGCTCAGCCGTGATCTTCTCGTCGTTTTCGAGCTTGATGACGACGGCCTCGTGCTCTTCGGGGTCAGCGGTCAGGAGGACTTCGTGATCGCGTTCCGAGAGGCCGGGGGCATCGTCGTCCTGCCGGACAACCCCTTCGAGTTCTTCGTTGTAGACCGACATCGCCTGGGCGACCTCGGCATTCTTGTCCGCACCGGCGGGGAACAGGTCAAGGTCCTGGGTGAGGTCCGCATAGCGTTCAGGGTCGGACGCTGCGATCTTTCCGAACTCGAAGCGAACTTCGTCCAGGTACGCCGTGAACAGCAGGAACGCCGCGAGCGCGGCCGAACCCACTGCGTAGCCCTTGGTGAGCGCCTTGGTGGTGTTGCCGACCGCATCGAGCTTGTCGGTGATTTCACGGGCTTCGGGCTTAGTGCCTTCGGCCATTTCGGTGATGCCGCCAGCGTTGTCGGTGATCGGCCCGAAGGTGTCCATCGCGAGGACGTAGGCGGCGGACATGAGCATGCCCATGGTCGCAACGGCTGTACCGAAGACACCGGTGGAGATCGTGCTGACGTTCGTGAGCTCGGCCTGTTCACCGAGGACGAACGAGGCAACGAGCGCGATGCCAACGGTGATAGCGGTAACAGCGGTGGTTTCGAAGCCAACCGCGGTACCGATGATCATGTTGGTCGCCGAGCCGGTTCGGCTGGCGCGTGCGATTTCCTGGACGGGGCGCCATGCTCCCGCGGTGTAGTACTGGGTGATGTAGACGAACGCGATACCGGTGGCGATACCGACGAGTCCGCAATAGAAGAACCAGTGCCAGACATCGCCCAGCATGGCGTTCGTCGCGATTGCGAGGCCGCCGATGCTGAGGACGGTAATCGTCCAGTACCCGCCGTTCAGCGCGCCCATCGGGTCGGAAATGCGCTTCGCCCAGAAGGGCACGGTCAGCATGCCGATGATGGTGGCGAAAACGCCGAAGGAGCGGAGGACGAGCGGGAAGAGGATCCATTCGACATCGCCGGTTGCGGTGAAGATGGCGACGCCGAGGATCATGGCGCCGATGTTTTCGGCGCTCATCGATTCGAAGAGGTCGGCGCCGCGGCCAGCGCAGTCACCGACGTTGTCACCAACGAGGTCGGCAACGACTGCGGCGTTGCGGGGGTCGTCTTCGGGAATGCCGGCTTCGACCTTGCCAACGAGGTCGGCGCCAACGTCTGCGGCTTTGGTGTAGATACCACCGCCGAGCTGGGCAAAGAGGGCGACGAAGCTGGCGCCGAAGCCGAAGCCGACAATGAGGAAGGGCGTCTCATCGATGGGGTGGCCGAGGATGTTGCTGTAGATCGCGAACATGCTGGCGACGCCGATGAGGCTGAGGGCAACGACGAGGAAGCCGGAGACGGCACCCCCGCGGAGGGCCGTGTTGATGGCGTCTTCAAGGCTGTTCTGGGCAGCGGAAGCTGTCCGTCCATTCGCGCGAACCGCGATGGACATTCCGATGTAGCCAGAAACGCCCGATGCGAGTGCGCCGACGCTGAAGGCGACAGCGGTTAGCACGCCAACTTCGGTCGACTCCTTGAAGATGCCGACGATGGCGCCAACGACGACCGCGGTTACGACGGCAAGGATGCCGATGGTGCGGTACTGACGACTGAGGAAGGCGTTAGCGCCTTCCAGGATGGTGCCGGCCACTTCCTGCATAGCTGGCGTGCCCTTGTCCCTGCGGAGCACGTCGAGTGCAAGCCAAATGGCAAAGAGCACAGCGGCTGCGCTCGCGGCGGGGATCATGATCTGGGCCAGAAGCATGGTTTGGCCTTCCCCTCCAGGTGAGTTGCTCCAGTCGCGGTAAAGGGAGCGGAAGGATGACGACCGGCATCCCCATCGCGCCGAAGCGGGCGGAGTGTATCAACGCGCGAAAATACAGGGAACTAAAAGATCGGAAAGAGAATCGGCATGTTTCCCCGGGCCGCGCGTGGCCATTTTCACAGCCGTTGACCGGGACCAGCCGGGGACTTTCTCTAATCGGAGTGGTGCTATTCGCTGATAACGGTGGGGGACTTACCCTTTGGCGATGCGAGAAGTAGCGGAACTGACGGGCGATGGGATTGCAGCGGAATTGCGTGAGGCGGTGCACGCGCTGAACGAGGCTCTGGGAAGCCCCGTGAGCTTCCGGGCGATCGACTGGTCGCTGGAGCGGCGGGAAGCGAGCATGGCGGCAGTTGGGGAGGGCGTGGAGGCAGCGCTGGCACTCGGTGCGGCGATGAAGTACCCGACGGTGACCCAGACCGTGAGCCCGAATCAGCTGCTGCGGGACATGCTGCAGCTGGCGGTGATCCACCGGCCCTGCCGGAGCTACCCCGGGGTCAGCAAGAACTACACGGGCAAGTTGGATCTGCACGTCGTGCGGGTCGCGACGGGGGGGACCTACGAAGACGCGGGACATCGGATCGGACTGCATTCGGCGGTCAGCATCCGGCTGATGGAGCGGCTGCCGGTGGAGCACGCGGCGCACTTTGCGTTCCGGCTGGCGGAGCGCGGACGGCACAGCGTGGTTTCGACGAGTAAGTACACGATCCAGCGGGCAGCGGACGGGCTCTTCGAGGATGTGGTCGCGGAGGTAGCGGAGGAGTACCGGAACACAAGCCACCGGCGGGAGCTGTTCGACTCGCTGCTGGCGAGCATGATCATCCACCCGGACCGCTACGACGTGATCGTGACGCCGAACGAGTACGGCGACTTTCTGAGCGACGCCGCGTACGGCCTGATCGGATCGATCGGGATGGGAGCCAGTGCCTCTTATGCGTTCACCGCGAGCCACCAGCCATCAATCGGGGTGTTCGACCCTGCGGGCGGTACGGCGCCGGATATCGCAGGGAAGGGAATCGCGAACCCCTCGGGCGCGCTGGAGGCGTACGCCTACCTCCTGGGGTATTGCGGGCACCACGACACTGGCCCGCGCATCGTGCAGGCGATCCACGACGCTATCGGGGATGGCGAGACCACGCCTGACCTCGGCGGAAGTCTGACGACGATGGGGTTCACGGAAGCGATCATCCGGCGGGCAGCACCGGCTTAAGAATCCGTTCAGGATCGGCGGGTGTCGCGGCAGGTAGAGTTCATTCCGAGCGAAGGAGTGCCGAATGCCGCGAATGATCGAGCGGGTGCCGTGGTACGTCTCTGCACCGCTGTTTGGGCTGGTAGCGGTCGTTGTGGCTGTCCTGCAAGCGCAGTACGTAGGCCCGTATTTCGAGCGTACGTTCCTCGATGAAGCGGACCCCCTTGCTGGAGTGGTGGACACGGTTGAGCCATCGACGACGCCCCGGGGAACAGCGGAGCCACGCGCAAGCGCGACCCCAACCGCGGCAGCGGCGCCACCTACAGCGGTGCCCAGTCAGGCGGCGGTCCTGGCGGAGGGGGCATTCCGGGATGGAGAGCCGGGGCACAACGGCGCCGGGACGGCGAGGCTGATCCGGACCGCCGATGGGGCGCTTGTCCTCCGCTTCGAGGAGTTCTCTGTGACGAACGGGCCGGACCTGTTCGTGGTACTGAGCACGGACCCGGAAGGGAGCCGAGGATCGGCTTCTGAGGGGTTGAACCTGGGCGACTTGAAGGCGACGGACGGAAACATTAACTACGACATCCCGGCCGGTATCGATGTTTCTGGATATCAGAGCGTCATCATCTGGTGCAGGCAGTTCAATGTGGTCTTCGCGGTCGCGACGCTGGAGGACGGGGTATGAATGGGGGCGCGATGACCGGGCGGAACCCACTGGCACGACTCACGGAAGTGCTGTCGGGGGAGGCTTTGCGAGCGATCTCGGTGGGCGCGCGGGGTGCGGGGGCCGCTATCCTCCTGGCGATCGCATTCGACCAGTCGTACGACCGGACGCAGGTATTCGCGATTGTTGTCACGGCCGTCGTCCTTGCGACGCTGTTGATGCGCGGCCTACCGGGCGATTGGTTTGGCGCGGGGACGCTGTTTTTCGCGGGGGCGTCGCTTTCGGGCATGGGATTGGGCGTTGCCGCGCTGCTCAGTGGAGTGGTGGGGGTGTGTGCGGCGGCGAGCGGAGATTCGCGGGCCGGGCGCGCGCTCGATGGCGGGGTCCTGGCGTTCTTCGTGGCGGCCGGGGCAGTTGTGGCGCTGGTCGTGGGGATCGCGCTGATGGTGGAAGGCTAAGAGAGATCGTCCGCCGGTGCGGGGACAGCGCCGAGGGCGCGGTACTGGACCATGGCCATGGTGAGGTCGCCGCGGGTTTTTTCGAGGATGCCGCGGGCGAGGTCAGTGGTGCGGCGGAGGCCACCGGTCATCGCGTCGGGGAAGTCGATCGTCACGAGAACGGCGTAGATGTCGTCCATGGCGGTGAGAATGTCTTCGCAGCCGGTGGGAGCGCCCTGGCGGAGGCGGTCCATGACCATCCGGCGAAGCTCGCCGACGGCCTCGGCGATGCCGTTGAGATAGGCCGGGTCTTCGACGCCGAGGGATTCGGGGGTCGGGATGGGGTGGCCGGACAGGAGCTGAAACGTCGTCCACGCCTCCGCGTACTCCTTCTGGGCATCGTGGACGAAGCCAGCGGTGTAGAGGTCCGGGTGCCCATCGAGAGCGGCGCGGATATCAACGTGGACGAGACGCGCTTCTTCCAAGAGTTCCGCAGCGCGGGGAAATTCGGCGCGGTGGACGGCGCGGATGCTGTTGGCGCTGAGGCGGATGATTGCGCGGCAGCCGGAGAGAGCCTTTTCGCGGGCGACGTTCTTCGCGGCGAAGCGTTCGAGGATTGCGGGAATGACCACCTCGAGCGGTGAGGTGTCGGGAGGAGAGAGGTCGTTGGGCGTCAGAGGTCCTTCACCGGGTCGGGGAACTCACCATCGCGAGCAGCGTCGATCATCTCGCGGGCGCCATCCGGAAGGTCCATGCCGTAGTCCTCGAAGCGCTTTTCCACCCAGGAACCGATCTGGCGTGGGTCGCGGTAGGCATCGGGCCCACCCTGTGTGGAATCCCCGTACATGTCGACGATGTCCTGGCGGCTATAGGAGCGGCCGAACTTCGACATCATGCGAGAGGTCTTCGCGCTACCGCAGTGCTCGCAGGGAGGCTGGACTTCGGTGTCCACTTTGCGCGTGAAGTAATTGGTTACCTTGTTGCAATCGGCGCAGCGGAATTCGTAGATCGGCACGGATTCAGTTTAGCGCACGGGAAGGCCGGGACGCACCGGCTGGACCATCAGTCGGGGATTTCGACGCCGCGGAAGTGTTCGACGTGGGCGGCCTGGCCCCCGGGGCCGAGGTCGATGCTGACGACGTCGATGCGGGCGGTTTCGGGGGAGGCGGGCGCGGATTCGCAGTACTCCATCGCGCAACGCCACATGCGGCGGAGCTTGTCCGGCCCGAGCGACTCGGCGGCGAGGCCGGGGATGGCTCGGCGGGTGCGCACCTCGACGAACACGAGGTCCTCGCCGTCACGGGCGACGATGTCGATCTCGCCGCTGGGGGTGCGCAGATTCCGGGCGAGGACGGTCATCCCGCTGGCTTCGAGACGATGCAGCGCGACGCGCTCGCCGAATGCCCCGAGTTCCTGGCGCTCGTTCACCATGGGAGGGAGAGCTGGGCCACGGGAGCGTAGCTGCGGCGGTGGATGGGACAGGGCCCTCGCATCGCGAGA
>JBPPMX010000033.1:0-2480 GCA_051306275.1 Tepidiformaceae bacterium | reverse complement strand
GAGTGGCAGAAGTTCAAGGCCGACCACACCAACGAGGCGATCATGGATCGCATCGTGGTGGTCAAGGTGCCCTACAACCTGCGCCTGTCGGAAGAGATCAAGATCTACGAGAAGATGCTGCGCGAGTCGCAGTTCCGGGCCCACATCGCGCCGCACACGCTCGAAACGGTCAGCATGTTCGCCATCCTGTCGCGGCTGGAGCCCACCTCAAAGTGCGACCTGATGACCAAGCTGCGCCTGTACGACGGCGAGGAAGTGGTCAAGAAAGGCACCACGCTGAAGCTGTCGGCCAAGTCCCTGCAGGAAGACACCCACCGCGAGGGCCTTTTCGGCATATCGACCCGCTTCATCATGAAGGCGCTCGACAACGCTCTCGCCGACAACCCCGAAGTCGGGATCAATCCGATCAGCGTGCGCGAGGCGTTGGTGGATATGGTCAAGCGCGCAGACCTGGCCGAGGACACCAAGAAGCTGTACCTGGAATTCCTCCAGGACACGCTACACAAGGCGTATCTGGACATCCTCGAAAAGGAGGTCACGCGCGCCTTCGTGTTCTCGTTCGAGCAGCAGGCCGAGGACCTGTTCCAGAACTACCTGGACCACGCCGAGGCCTACGTGAACAAATCCAAGGTCAAGGATCGCAACACCGGCGAGGAGCTGCGCCCGGACGAGAGCTTCCTGAAGTCGGTCGAGGAGCAGATCGGCATCGTCGGCTCGGCGGCCGAGGGCTTCCGGCAGGAGGTGATGTCTTATCTGTGGGCCGCTACCCGGCGCGGCGAGAAGGTCAGCTACCGCGCCTACGAGCCGCTGCGCGATGCGCTGGAGAAGAAGCTGCTGCATTCGGTGCGCGACATGAGTCGCATCGTCACCAAATCGCGCACCCGCGACGAAGAGCAGAAGGACAAGTACGACACCCTGATCCAGCGCATGATGGAGTTGGGCTACAACGAGCACTCGGCCGAGGTGGTGCTCAAGTACGCCGCCAACAACCTGTGGAAGGACTGACCGCGACAGTTCATTGAAACCGGGCTGGCGGCACGGCCGCCTCCAGCCCACCGCAAGCGCCGACGCACCGTGCCAGACGGCGTTGCAAAGCAGGAGGGGCTATGACGCGCTCCCAGTTCCGATCATTCCCGGCCGACGCGCTGCGCTCGGACCGCAGCGCCGGCGACCGTGCCCGGCACCGCCAGAAGGTGCGCCAGGCGATCCGCGACAACATCGGCGACATCGTGGCCGAGGAAGCCATCATCGGCCGCAGCGGCGACCGCATGGTCAAGGTTCCGATCCGCGGCATCCGCGAGTACCGCTTCGTGTACGGCCAGAACCAGTCCGGTGTCGGCACCGGCGAGGGTGGCACCGAGGTCGGCCAGAGCGTCGGCCAGGGCGACCAGTCCGGCGCCGGCAAGGGCCAGGGCGGCAACGAGGCCGGCCAGGATTACTACGAGACCGAGATCAGCCTGGAGGAGCTGATCGACATCATGTTCGAGGACCTGGCCCTGCCCGACCTGGAGCGCAAGAAGCTGCGCCAGTTGCCGTCCGAGCATGCGTTCCAGCGCAAGGGCTTCCGGCATTCCGGCATCCGCGTGCACTTGGACAAGAAACGGACCGCCATGGCGCGTATCCGGCGCCAGATTGCCCAGCGCGAGGGCGCACCGGAGGCCCCAACCGGCGAAGGCGTGGCCGGCGACACCCAGAAGCGCTTCCCCTTCCACAAGGAGGACATGATCTACCGCCGACTGCTGCCGGACACCCGGCCGCAGTCGAACGCCGTGGTGCTGTGCATGATGGACACCTCAGGGTCCATGGACAGCACCAAGAAATACCTGGCGCGGTCGTTCTTTTTCCTGCTGTATCAGTTCGTGCGCAGCCGCTACGCGGAAGTCGAACTGGTCTTCGTGGCCCACCACGCCACCGCCGCCGAGGTGACCGAGGAAGAGTTCTTCCACAAGGGCGAGTCCGGCGGCACGGTGATTTCGTCCGCCTACCAGAAGGGGCTCGAAATCCTGAACGAGCGCTACCACCCGAGCCTGTGGAACATCTACGCCTTCCACTGCTCGGACGGCGACAACTTCCCCGGCGACAACGACAAGACCGTGCAGGCAGCCGAGGCGATCTGCGAGATGGCCAACCTGTTCGGTTACGGCGAGATCAAGCCGCCCGGCCGCGGCATCTTCGAGAGCTCGATGCTGGAGACCTTCTCGCGCATCAAGTCCGACTGCTTCCACGCCCTGACCATCCACGGCAAGGAAGACATCTGGCCCGGCCTGAAAGCCTTTCTGCAGAAGGACCGAGCCGCACAGGCCACCGGAGGTGAACATGCGTAGCTGGGACGTCGATGACCTGATCGGCTGGGACGAGCGCATCCGCGAAAAGGTGGCCGAATTCGGCCTGGACTGCTTCCCGCAGGTGTTCGAAATCTGCGACGAGGAGCAGATGCTCGGCTACATGGCCTACCACGGCATGCCCTCGCACTACCCGCA
>JBPPMX010000032.1:0-4856 GCA_051306275.1 Tepidiformaceae bacterium | reverse complement strand
GATGCGCTCGTCTACAACGAAAAAGAGATCGAGCGCGTTTGCCACGTCGCGTTCCAATTGGCCCGGCAGCGGCGGAAAAAGGTCACGAGCGTCGACAAGGCGAATGTGCTTCGGAGCGGTCAGCTCTGGCGGGAGGTCGCGAAGGAAGTGGCGGCGCAGTACCCGGACGTGGAGACGGAGCACATCCTCGTGGACGCGTGCGCGATGTACCTGATCCGGCGCCCGGCGAGCTTCGACGTGATCGTCACGGAGAACATGTTCGGCGACATCCTGACGGACGAGGCGGCGATGCTCTCGGGCTCGATGGGGCTGATGCCTTCGGCGAGCCTTGGGGAACGGGACGCGGACGGGCTGGGGATCGGGCTGTATGAGCCTATCCACGGGAGCGCGCCGGACATTGCCGGGCAGGGCAAGGCGAACCCACTGGCAATGATCCTGAGCACCGCGATGATGTTGCGACTGTCGCTCGGGCTGGCGGCGGAGGCGGCCGCTATCGAGACGGCCGTTGCCGGCACGCTGAGCGCTGGCTACCGGACACCGGACATCGGCGGCGGTGCGAGTGACGTCGTAAACACGGCCAAGATGGGCAGCGAAGTCGCGGAGCGTCTCGGGAGCTAGCCCACTTGCGCCGGTTGCGGAGGTCACCACGCGGAGGCGGCGAAAGGTGATAGAATCCGCGCGCCGCGCCCTCGATGGAGGGTGTATACAATGCCGCGGACCGAAAAGGGCCGGGCCGGACCAACGACAGGAGACATGCGCACGTGACAGAAATCTCCCGAGGCCTCGAAGGTATCTTCGTTGCCGAAACGAAGCTCTGCCGGATCGATGGACAGAAGGGCGAGCTGGTATACGCCGGGTACGACATCTTCGACCTGGCGGACAACTCGACATTCGAAGAAGTCTGCTTCCTGCTGTGGAACCAGCGTCTGCCCAACCAGGCGGAGCTCGATGCGCTACACGCGCAACTCCGGGAGGATCGCCCGCTAACGGACATGAATGCCCGGCTGCTCAAGGAGCTCGTTGGCGTTGTGAAGCCGATGCGCGGCCTTGAGATCTGCGTCGAGGCGCTTGGCGCGCTGGACCCGAAGTCGAGCGACCTTTCGAACGCGCAGCTGCGAGTCACGGCCGCGAAGCTGACGGCCCAGATGGCAACCGTGGTGGCGACGTACGATCGGCTGCGGCGTGGGCTCGCGCCGGTTGCGCCGCGGGACGACCTGGGCCATGCCGCGAACTTCCTCTGGATGCTGAAGGGCGAAGAGCCTAACGAGCTTGAGAAGCGGACGTTCGATGTGGCGATGGTGCTGCACGCCGAGCACGAGATGAACGCTTCGACGTTTTCCGCGATTGTGACTGCGTCAACGTTGAGCGACATGTACTCGGCGATCGCGTCGGCGATTGGGACCCTGAAGGGCCCGCTGCACGGTGGCGCGAACGAGGCGGTGTACAAAATCCTTGAGGCTATCGGCACCGAGGAGAACGTGGAGCCGTACATCGAGGCACTGCTGGCGCGCGGAGAGCGGATGATGGGCTTCGGGCACCGCGTCTACAAGACGACGGACCCCCGGGCGATCATCCTGCACAAGCTGGGCGAAGAGCTGGCGTTGACCTCACCAGATGCGCACTACTTCCACCTTTCGAACAAAGTGGAGCAGTTCCTCGAGAAGCGACTTGCGGGGCGGAAGCTCTACCCGAACGTCGACTTCTACAGCGCTTCGGTCTACAAAATGCTGGGGATCCCGGCGGACCTGTACACGCCGATCTTTGCACTGGCCAGGATCGCGGGCTGGACCGCGCACCTGCTGGAGCAGTACGCAGACAACCGCCTTGTGCGGCCGAATGCCGCTTACGCGGGCGCTGAGGGTCTGCGCTACGCACCGGTGGAAGCGCGCTAGAACGGGAAGTCCAGCGGAACGATTGCCGGGAGGGCTGCCTTTAGAGGTGGCCCTCTCGCTGCATCTGGGATATGCCCTCTTCGCCTTCAAGGCGGCGGCGCTCAGTTTCGAGCGCTTCGAGTTCTTCGCGCTGTTCGCGCTGTTCGGCTGTCTCGAGGATGAGGGCGCCGCTGGGGTCCGTCTCAACGATTGCCTCGACCGGCTGGCCGAGGGGTGCGTAGCGGGTGCCACCGAGGTAGACGAGGGGGCTGTAGCGGGGCTCTTCGAGCTTCCAGGCCTGCTCGTAGGCCTCGTCGAGCGCATGGACAGCGACGACCCGGCCAACGAACAGAGAGTGGTCGCCGAAGCGCTGGACATCTTCGAGGCCACACTCAATCCAGGCGAGGCAGCCTTCGAGGAGGGGCGGTGTGACGCGGATGCCGTTAAAGAGTTCGAGGCCGGCGGATTCGAGCTTGGCGTTGTTGAGGCCCGTCATCGTGCCCAGGAAGGCGGTCTGCTTGAGCAGCGCCGGGCCGGGAATATTCAGGACGAACTCTTCGCTGAAGCGGATCATGTCGGCGGTGTGGCGGTGCGGGTGAACGACGCAGCCGACCAGCGGCGGCTCCATGGAGAGCGGCGCTGTCCAGGCGATCGGGGCGGCGTTTGTCATACCGCGCCAGGCGGTTGTGACGATGGCGACCGGGCCTGGGTTCAGGATCCGGCGGGCATCGGTGATGTCGTAGAGGCGGCGAGTCACAGGGTCCCTCCGGACCTCAGCGCCGAACGCGGGGGTGGCGGCTGATAACGAACTCGTATGACAACGCCGTCAGTCAGGCGTGCGTATGCCCGTTTGTGAGTGTGCGGCGATGGCGGAGGTACTGCCAGTAGGAGAGGAGGTCCGGGAGGTCCTCCGGGTGGCGCTCAAGCTCATCGATGAGGGTGGCGATATCGCTGTCCTTCACGTAGAGCATCTCGCCGTCTTCACCGAGGAAGTAGTGAAGTGGGCGGTTGAGGATGCGCGCAACGCTGAGAAGCATGTCGATCCCGACGGAGCGCTGGCCGGCTTCGTAGAGGCTGATCGCGCTCTGTGTTGTGTTGAGCGCTTGCGCGAGCTGCCCCTGGCTCATCGAGGCATCGCGGCGGGCGGTGCGGATGCGACCGCCAAGGACGGCGGATACCGGCATCTTCCCGTTCTCAGTCCCGTTCTTCGACATGCGTTGGAAACCCCCAGAGCAACACCCCGGCGGTTTGGGCCGGGGTGGTATACGAATCCGCAATACAGTACGAAAGGAATGTGTGGGGGTCAACCTGAGCGGCCGGGGGGCTCAGCGACCGAAGCTGAGGCGGGTCGCAAGGTCATCCGGGAGGCCTGCGGCGATGATACGGCGCTGAGTTTCGGCGATGTCGTAGGCGGCACGATGGAACGTGACGGATCGAGATCCGAGATCGAGCACTGCGAAGGAGGCGCGAGGGTCGTGGTCGCGGGGCTGGCCGACACTGCCGGGGTTGAGGCACCAGCGGCCTTCGCCGAGTTCGATCCGGTCGCCGTCATTCGGGGCGGTTGCGACAACCCGGGCATCCGCCGTGAGCTCGATGGCAACGGGAAGGTGGGTGTGCCCCACGACGGATGTCAGAGTCTGCTGGAGCGCGAAATGCGCACGGGCCTGGTCGGAGGTGGTGAGGTACTCCCATAGCGGGTTGGCAAGCGTCCCGTGGACGCGAACGACGCCCTCGGATGTGCGGACCTCGGGCAAAGCGGCGAGGGCATCGCGGGTGACATCGGTGAGCGTGCGCGCGGTCCAGCGGGCGGCTTCCGCGGCGCGGGGGTTGAAGTTGTCGAGCGGGAGGGCACCGATTGCGGCGGAATCATGGTTTCCGAGGACGCCTTCCGCATCGAGGGTGGCGAGACGCGCGACGACCTCGTTCGGCTGAGGGCCGTAGCCGACGACATCGCCCATGTGCCAGACGGCGTCGGCGGAGACGGCAGCAGGCGACGCGAGAACAGCTTCGAGGGCTGCCAGGTTCGAGTGGATGTCGGAGACGAGAAGGACGCGCACCCCGGAAGGGTAGCGAGTTCGGGCGTAAAGAGCGGCGGGCCTATACTGCCGGTGTGAGTACTGAGCACGACCTCGAACTGGCAACGAGCGACGAAGAAGAGACTCGGCGGCTTGGCGAACGACTCGGACGGGCGTTGAAATCGGGCGATATCGTCCTGCTGAGCGGGGAGCTCGGGACTGGAAAGACATGCCTGACGCAGGGAATCGGGCGTGGGCTCGACTGCACGGCGCAGGTGAACAGCCCTTCATACGTGCTGATGAACGAGTACCCGGGCCGTGAAACGCTGTTCCACGTCGACCTCTACCGGATCGAGGACGTGGAAGACCTGGACGAGCTGGGCCTATGGGACTACGCGGAGCGCGGGGTGCTGGTGGTGGAATGGCCTGAGCGCGGGGCCGACCTCGTTCCCGGCGACGACGGACTGATCGTGGAACTCCGCTACGGGGACCTCGAGCGGCAGCGACGGCTGCGATTTCTTCCGCGTGGGCCGCGCGGCCAGGCGATCGTCGACGGGCTTCAACCCGGGGCGTGAACACAGTGCTCGGGATCGACACCGTCTCGTCGGACATCATCGCCGTCGGGCTGCGCATTGGTCGCGAGACTGTGGTTGGGACGAGGCAGGCGGGATTCGAGCATTCGCGAGCACTGCTGAGCCTCATCGACGATCTCTTGCCGGACGAGGTGCGCGTGGATGGGATCGTGGTGGCAGTTGGGCCGGGGGCGTACGCCGGGCTGCGAGCGGGGATCGCGACGGCGGAGGGCCTTGGTATGGCATGGGGGGTGCCGGTGGTTGGCATCGGGACGCTCGCGTCGGTGGGAGCTGCGATCGGGGGCGATGTGCTGGCAGTGCATCCGGCGGGACGAGGGGATTTCGCGGTGCAGCGATATGAGAACGGAGCGGCAGCGGAGGATGTCCGGATCGTTGCA
>JBPPMX010000031.1:0-6100 GCA_051306275.1 Tepidiformaceae bacterium | reverse complement strand
GGCGGGTGTTACCTGCTCCCACGGATCGTCGGAACGGCGAAGGCCGCCGAGATGATCTTCCTCGGCCAGGAACTTGATGCCGCCGAGGCGTATCGCATCGGGCTCGTCAGCTACGTCTGGGAGGACGAGGTGTTCGAAGCGGAGGTGCGGCGCTACGCATCCCAGTTCGCGCGGATGGCGCCGATCGCGATGGCCCTGGCGAAGGCGAGCATCTACCGCGCCGAGCACATGGAGTTCCCGGCGGCGCTCGACTACTTCGCGACGGCGGAGTCGATCACCCTCACCTCCGAGGACAGGGCCGAAGGCGCCCGCTCATTCCGCGAGCGCCGCGAACCCCACTTCCAGGGGCGCTAGACCCGGTAGGGAACGTGGACGCCGGGATCAGTCGCGGGAAAGTCCTTCGTATTCCGCGTGCAGAGTGTTAGGCCCGCGACCCGCGCTGTCGCGAGAATCACCGCGTCGGGGACCTTGATCCGGCGCTCCCGGCGAATGCGGACGGTCTCCTCTGCGACGTTCTCGTCGAGCGGGAGGACCGTGTATCCCGCCAGGAGACCGCGCGCCTGTGCATCCTCTTCCGGTGTCGTCGTTCCGGCCATCACATCGATCCACGTCATAACGCTGATCGCTGGCTGACCGGGTATTGCCAGGGCGTACTCGGCCGCCTCCACGCCGTTCAGGTAATCGATGACGATCGTGCTATCGAAGAGCAAGGGCGCATCCTATTCCCGGTCTTCGGTGTCCCATTCGGCTCGAATCTCAGCCAGGTAGGTGTCGGTGTCGACACCACGATGCTTCCAACTCCCAAACGCGGCCTTGAAGGCTCGCGCTTTCTCCGCTTGTTCCTCGGCCAGGCGCTCGGCGTCCTTCAGGTACAGGTCCACCGCCCGGCGGATGGCCTCCGCGCGTGAGATGCCCCCGATGCGGCAAACCTCGGCCAGCGCGCTGAGCTGGTCCTCCGGGAGATCGATGATGGTTCGCATGGCGTCATCATAGCACGTCATCATCGAGACCCGCGCCCGACATGCGAAGAAGGGGGGGCCTTCGGCCCCCCTTCGATTCGAACCGCTGTGTCGGGGCGGCTACGCCATCTTTTCCTGGAGGCGCCGGTCAAGAGCCGCGAGAAAGTCCTGCGTGGTGAGCCACGGCGCGTCCTTCGAAATCAGGAGCGCGAGGTCCTTCGTCATCTCTCCGCCTTCTACAGCCTCGACGCAGACCTGCTCGAGCGTCTCGGCGAAGCGGGTGACCTCCGGGGTATTGTCGAGCTTGCCGCGATGGGCGAGGCCACGAGTCCACGCGAATATCGAGGCGATCGGGTTCGTCGAGGTCGCCTCGCCTCGCTGGTGCTGCCGGTAGTGGCGGGTGACGGTGCCATGGGCGGCCTCCGCCTCGACCGTCTTGCCGTCGGGCGTGAGCAGCACGGATGTCATCAGCCCGAGGGACCCGAAGCCCTGGGCGACGATGTCGGACTGGACATCCCCGTCGTAGTTCTTGCAGGCCCAGACGATGCCGCCTTCCCACTTCAGGACCTGGGCGACCATGTCGTCGATGAGCCGATGCTCGTACGTGATGCCGGCTTCCGCGAACTTCGAGGCGAACTCGGCGTTGAAGACCTCTTCGAAGAGGTCCTTGAAGCGCCCGTCGTATGCCTTGAGGATCGTGTTCTTCGTGCTGAGGTAGACGGGCCAGCCGCGCTGAAGACCGTACGTGAGCGAGGCTCGGGCGAAGTCGCGGATGGAGTCATCGAAGTTATACATGCCCATCGCGACGCCGCCGCCCGTGAACTTCGCCACCTCGTAGGTGGTCGGCGCTCCGCCGTCTTCGGGCGTGTAGGTGATGCTGACCGTGCCAGCGCCGGGAACCCGGAAGTCGGTGGCCTTGTACTGGTCACCGTGCGCGTGGCGGCCGATGACTATCGGCTTTGTCCAGCCCGGGACGAGGCGCGGGATGTTCGAGCAGATGATCGGCTCGCGGAAGACGACGCCGCCGAGGATGTTGCGGATAGTGCCGTTCGGCGACTTCCACATCTGCTTCAGGTTGAACTCTGTGACGCGCTCCTCGTCCGGCGTGATCGTGGCGCACTTCACGCCGACGCCGTGCTTCTTGATCGCTTCCGCCGCGTCGATGGTGACCTGGTCGTTGGTCGCGTCGCGGTACTCGATGCCGAGGTCGTAGTACTCAAGCTCGATGTCGAGGTACGGGAGGATCAGGCGGTCCTTGATGAACTGCCAGATGATGCGCGTCATCTCGTCGCCATCGAGTTCGACGACTGGGTTCACGACTTTGATTTTGGCCATGGCTGTGACTCCTTCTCTCCGTGGTGGGATTCTGGCGTGCTGGGTGGCGTTCGGCTACAGGCTCATGCGTTCCCCGCGAGGATCTGACGGAGGACGTACTGAAGAATCCCGCCGTGGCGGTAGTAGTCGAGTTCTACAGGTGTGTCGATTCGGGCAACCGCCTCGAATGAGACCGTCGTGCCATCGGCACGGGTCGCGACGACGGGGATGACCTTCTTCGTCGTGAGCCCCTCGGTGATTCCCCCGATTTCGACGATCTCGTCCCCCGTCAGCCCGAGGCTCTCCCGCGTCTGGCCGGTCAGGTACTGGAGCGGCAGCACACCCATCCCGACGAGGTTGCTCCGGTGGATCCGCTCGTAGCTCTCCGCGATAACGGCTTTCACGCCGAGCAGGTTCACGCCCTTCGCCGCCCAGTCTCGCGATGACCCCGACCCGTACTCCTTGCCCGCGAGGACGATTAGCGGGATCTGCTCGGCCGCGTAGCGCATCGCCGCGTCGTAGATCGACATGATCTCGCCCTCGGGCAGGTGGAGGGTCACGCCCCCCTCGGTCCCGGGGGCGAGCAGGTTATGCAGCCGGATGTTGGCGAACGTGCCTCGGACCATCACCTCGTCGTTCCCGCGGCGCGACCCGTACGAGTTGAAGTCCGCGCGTGGGACGTCGTGCTCAAGGAGGTAATGGCCAGCCGGGCCGTCCGCCTTGATGTTCCCGGCAGGCGAAATGTGATCGGTGGTCACCGAGTCGCCCACCATGACAAGGACACGCGCACCGCCGATGTCCGTTACCGGCGCCGGTGTTGCAGGCATGTCGTCGAAGTAGGGCGGGTTCTTCACGTAAGTCGAGAACGGGTCCCATGAATAGCGATTTCCGGTCGGGATGGGCAGGGTCTGCCACGCCTCATCGCCGCGGAAAACCTCTGCGTACCGCGAGCGGAACATCTCCGAGCGCACCGAGGTGCGCATCGCCTCCTCGACCTCGGCCTGCGATGGCCAGATGTCCCGGAGGAAGACGGCTTCGCCCTGCGGGTTCGTCCCGAGTGGTTCGCGCTGGAGGTCGATGTCCATCGTCCCCGCGAGGGCATAGGCAACGACCAGCGGCGGCGAGGCAAGGTAGTTCGCGCGCACATCGGGGTTGATGCGGCCCTCGAAGTTCCGGTTGCCGGAAAGCACCGCAGCGGCGACGAGGTCCGCATCATGGATGGCGGCAGAGATGTGCGGCTCAACCGGGCCGGAGTTCCCGATGCAGGTCGTGCATCCGTAGCCCACCAGCTGGAAGCCGAGCTGATCGAGATAGGGCGACACGCCTGCGGCATCGAGATACTCCGTGACCACCTGCGAGCCGGGCGCGAGACTCGTCTTCACCCACGGCTTCGTGTGGAGCCCCTTCTCGACGGCCCGCTTCGCGAGCAGCCCGGCGCCGAGCATGACCTCCGGGTTCGACGTATTCGTGCAGCTCGTGATCGCGGCGATGACCACCGAGCCGTGGTGAAGTTCGAAGGACACCGCGTCGTGCTCGATATGCGCCTCGTCGAAGATGTGGCCGAGCGGCTGCGGATCAACGAGCGTGGGCTTCGGCGATTCGACGTTACCACCCTCGGCCAGCCACTCGTCCACGCGGTGCTTGTCCAGGTGCTCGCCCTCGCCCAGCAGCGCGAGGAGGCTCTGGCGCCAGCTGCGCTTCGAGTCCTTCAGGCTCACGCGGTCCTGGGGGCGCCGCGGCCCTGCAATCGAAGGTTCAACCTCCGAGAGGTCGAGTTCGAGCGTGTCAGAGAACACCGGGTCCGGCGTCGCGTCCGTGCGGAACAGCCCCTGGGCCGTGCAGTACGCCTCCACAAGCGACACGAGGTCCTCATCCCGCCCCGTGAAGCGCATGTAATTCAGTGTTTCGGCGTCGACCGGGAAGAATCCCATCGTCGCGCCGTACTCCGGTGCCATATTCGCAATGGTCGCCCGCGCAGCCAGCGGGAGCGTCGAAAGGCCGCTCCCGAAGAACTCCACGAACTTCCCGACCACACCCTTTGCGCGGAGCATCTGTGTGACCCGGAGGACGAGGTCCGTGCCCGTCGCGCCTTCCGGCAGCTTGCCGGTGAGCTTGAAGCCGACGACCTCCGGGATGAGCATCGAGATCGGCTGGCCCAGCATCGCCGCTTCGGCTTCGATCCCGCCCACGCCCCACCCGAGCACGCCGAGCCCGTTGATCATCGTCGTGTGGGAATCGGTCCCCACGAGCGTGTCCGGATACGCCAGCGGCGAATCCCCATTCTTCACAAACACGACGCTCGCGAGGTACTCAAGGTTGACCTGGTGGACTATGCCCGTGCCCGGCGGGACGACCCGGAAGTTGTCGAATGCCTGCTGCCCCCAGCGGAGGAACTGGTAGCGCTCTGCGTTCCGCTCGAACTCGATAGCGACGTTCTGTAGGAAGGCGCCGGACGTCCCGAACTCGTCGACCTGGACGGAGTGGTCGATGACGAGGTCCACCGGCTGGAGCGGGTTGATCCGGGAAGGATCGC
This sequence comes from Tepidiformaceae bacterium, assembly GCA_051306275.1. GTDB lineage: Bacteria > Chloroflexota > Dehalococcoidia > Tepidiformales > Tepidiformaceae > JBPPMX01. The sequence continues at coordinate 1,294 of JBPPMX010000031.1, read as the reverse complement.
CGCCCATCCGGGCGACCGCGTCGCGCATGGAAGCGAGGTCGACCACGACCGGCACGCCCGTGAAGTCCTGGAGGAGCACACGCGCGGGCGTGAATGCGATCTCCTGCTCCTCGGGGAGTGGCTGCCAGTTCGCCAGCGCGCGGATGTCGTCTGTGGTTACCCCGCGACCATCTTCAGTTCGCAGGAGGTTCTCAAGCAGGATCCGAATCGAAAACGGCAGCCGCGACATCGATGCGATGCCGGAGTCTTCAAGCGTCCCGAGGCGGAAGTAGGTGTATCTGCGGCCGTTGTGCGTGAGCTCGGCTCGCGTGCCGAAGCTGTTAGTCGTCATGAGATCCCCTTCAAAGTCGAGATGCCTGGTTGGGCTTGAGCGCGAGGAAGCGCGGGCGGCGCGTGCGCGTCTCCTGTGGGCAAGGCGAACCAGTGAGTAGACGGACTATCCATGTCCCAAGCCTCCTTCATGGACGGAGCCTGGGCCCTTTCCGCCGTGGGCGGAGCGCTTGTCCCTGCCGTTACCCGCGACTTCTCCTGGTTCGGGAGACCGTTGGGCCCGGGTACGGCGAGATACAGGACGAGCGCCGGAAGTATAGCACTCCGACGAGGTGATCAGTCACCAGCGCTGCGTGCAGCCACAGGGGCGCTCGAAGCCTGGATCACCGAGCGTTCTTCGCGGCGGAGCGCGAGGTAGGAGAGGACCATCCCGGCGGCTGCCAGGGCGAGGATCACCGTTGCCGCGTCGCTATACGCGCCCGCCGCGCCATCGACCCATGGGCTCCACGCGCCATCGGAACCCGCCCGGTTCCGCAGAATCGAACCTGCCAGCGCCACCGCGATCGCTCCCCCGAGAAAGAAGAGCAGGTTGTAGACCCCGAGCCCGACTCCCGCGACCTCCGGGTCGAGCTCGGCCGTCGTCGCGTTCGATATGCCTGCGGTCACCATCCCGTAGCCTGCTGCCAGGAAGGCATACTGCGCTGCGAGTGCGATCGGCCCGCCGCCGAGCCCGACGGTCTGCATCAGCGTCGCAGCGAGGAACATGACGATCGCCCCCGTGAGCACGAGCGGGCGGTTCCCCAACCGGCGCGCGAGGATGCCGCCGGCCATCCCGAAGAATGCCAGGCAGAGCGCTCCGGGCAGGAGATGGACACCGATTGCCATCACGCCGACGTCGTGTTCGCTCGCAAGGAGGAGCGGGAGCAGGTAGATCGTGCCGAAATGCCCGCCCTGCGCACACAGTGCAACCGTCCCGAGCGCGAAGAAACGCCGGTTCGCCAGCAGGCGTGGATTGATGACGGGC
>JBPPMX010000030.1:0-5020 GCA_051306275.1 Tepidiformaceae bacterium | reverse complement strand
ACCACCTTCGCGCACTCCACCATCTCCGGCACCACCACGTATTCCGTCTTCGTGTGCTGGTCGTAGCTCCCCCGGCCCAGGACCACCCCCGCGATCCCGTGCCCCCGGAAGATGTTCCCGTCCGTCCCGCCGCCAACCGGATGCGGGTTCGGCTCCATCCCCATCGACCGCAACACCGGATACAGCAGCTGCACGGCCGGGTCATCGTCCGTGAGGCTGTACCCCGGATAGGGCGCCCCGAAATCGAGTTTGATCTCCGCCTCCGGGTGCGCCTTCCGGACCTCCGCCACGTGTGACTTCACCTTCGATATGAGTACCTCCGCCTTCTCCTCCACCATGCTCCGCATCTCACCGTGGATCTCGCAGAAGTCCGGGACCGCGTTCCGCACGAGCCCACCGCGAATCACCCCGACGTTTCCCGTGGTCTCGCTGTCGAACCGCCCCTGGGGCAACCCGGCCACCACCTCCGACGCGATGCTGATCGCCGGGATCCCCTTCTCCGGCTCGAGGCCGGCATGTGCGGCCCGCCCGTGCACTTCGATGTCGTACGTGTAGTGGTACGGCGCCTGTCCCTGGATCGACGTCGGCGGCCCGCCCGAATCGATCACCAGTGCCACCTTCCCGCTCAACCGCCCGTAGTCGAGGTTCTGCGCGCCGATCAGCCCGATCTCCTCGCCCCGCGTGATCGCCACCTCGATCGTCCGGAACCCACCGCCATCCTCCAGCAGCGACGCGATCACCTCGAGGATCACCGCGCACCCGCCCTTGTTGTCCGCCCCGAGGATCGTCGTCCCGTCGCTCAGCAGGACGTCCGGTCCGTCCCACACCACCTTGATCCCCCGCCCCGGTTCAACCGTGTCCATGTGCGCCGAGAGGATCACCGCCTCCCCCTCGCCCGGGAGCACCCCGATGACGTTCCCATGCGCGTCAGGCGCCGCATCCACGCCCAACTCCTGGAGCCGCTTCAGCAACTCCGCCGCGATCTCATCCTCATCCCCCGAAGGCGAGTCGATCGCAATCAGGTCCAGCATGCTCTGCACCATCCGGGCGCGGTTGATCACAGCGGCACCCCACTCTCTCGAATCCCGCAATCATACCGGCGGCGCTGTTCCATTTCGGTTTCGCGGATCCCTATCCGCCGAGCACCACCGTCCACTCCCGCACTTTCCAGCTCCGCACCACCCCGTTGATCGCAAACGGGTCCACCGCGACGAACGCTTCCACCTGCGCCGCGTCTTCGACGTTGAACACGATCGCCGCCCCGTCTAGCGGATTCGCGAACGCACCGGCCATCACCACCTCGCCGCGGGCCTCGTACTCGCGCAACAGCTCGAGGTGCTCGGGACGGAACGGCGTCCGTCGCTCTGCGGCATCCTCCACGTAGTCGTAGAACAGGATGTGATACGCCATCGATCGCCCCTTTCATTCTCGCCGGACGCAGAAACGGGACGCCATTGGCGTCCCGTTCGATTCTGCTTCGGCCAACCCTACTGGATGCCGCTGAATGCCGAGTTTGGCGCGTAGTTCTGTTCGGTCAGGAGCTTCCCACCCGAAAGGTTCCGCGGGGTCACGCCGCCGATTGCCCAGGTGCTGGTCTCGTTCGCGAACTGGTGCAGCCGCGGAAAGTAGAACCGGACCGTCCGGCCGTTCGTCCCACAACCCGGCGCGTCGCCGTTGTCCGCGTTCACGCTGATCGCGTACACGATGCCCTCAGTCGGGTCGTTCAGGACTTCCCCAATACCGCAGGCAGCACTCGCGTTTCCGTTCATCACGATCGCGACGACATCGTCGCCCGCCTGTACGCCAGCCAGGTTCGCCTCGCCATAGAACGTCGATGGCAGCGGCGGCGGCGCAATCTGCGCACCCGCTGTTGCGAACCCGGCCGCGATCGTCCCACCAGCGAGAAGCGCGCCCGTCAGGCCGAGAACAACTGCTTTACTGCGAATCATGCATGCCCTTTCGCCAGCCCCGCTCGGCTGCGCTAATTGCAGAATAGGTTCACCCGAGACGTTGGGGCAAGGAACTCTTCAGCCCTCGGACACCCTCATCGTCCGATTTTTCGGACAGTTTACAGTCCGTTCCGCGCGCCCCCCTACTTCCGCCGCTTGCACGGATCGACCTCCTCGCCGTCATATACTCCCGTGCCTTCACTCCGTCAGCGAATCCCCGTGCCCTCCGCGCACCTGATCGGCGCCCGCTGATGTGCGGCATCGGAGGCGTTGTCCTCCCCCCGGGCACGCCGGTCGACCCCGCCATTCCCGCGCGGATGATCGCCGATCTCCACCATCGCGGCCCCGACGACCACGGCTGGCTCTCCTCACGCGGCGGCGTGATTTCGACCGGCCGCGAACCGTCCGCCGTGCCTGCCGGGGAGATCGCCCTCGTCAACGCTCGCCTCGCTATCATCGACCTCACCGAGGACGGCTGGCAGCCGATGTCGACGCCGGACGGGCGCTACCACATCGTCTTCAACGGCGAGATCTACAACTACCCCGAACTGCGCGAAAAGCTCGAAGCCACCGGCCGCACCTTCCACTCCCAGTCCGATACCGAAGTCCTCCTGCACGCGATCGCCGAGTGGGGCACAGGCTGCCTCCCGGCTCTCGTTGGCATGTTCGCCTTCGCTTTCCTCGATACGAAGGAACGCAAGCTCACCCTCGGCCGCGACGCCTTCGGCATCAAGCCCCTCTACTACACCCACTGGGCTGGCGGCCTCGCTTTTGCCTCCGAAACCAAGGTCCTCCTCCGTCTCGCCGGGCTCGAACGCAAGCTCAATCCCCAGCGCACCTACCAGTACCTCCGCTTCGGCCTCACCGACCACGACGGCCAGACCATGATCGCCTCGCTCCAGCAAATCCCGGCAGCTCACTGCCTCGAAGTTAGCCTCGACCGCCCCGGCGACCCGGCCGTCCCCGTCCGCTACTGGTCCCCTGACCCGCGCTATCTCGACGACCTCTCGTTCGACCAGGCTGCCAAGCGCATGCGCGAACTCTTCCTCGAAAGCGTCCGCCTCCACCTACGCAGCGATGTCCCGGTGGGCGTCGCCTTCTCCGGCGGTATCGACTCCGCCGCCCTCCTCTCGAGCATGCGCTACCTCGAAGGCCCCAGCCTCGACCTGCACGCTTTCAGCTACGTCGCCGATGGCCGGACGATCAGCGAAGAATCCTGGATCGACCTCGGTGGCGCCGCCGTCAACGCCCACGTCCACAAGGTCCGCCCGACCCCGCACGAACTCCAGGCCGACCTCGATGCGCTCATCGCCGCCCAGGACGAGCCCTTCCGCAGCACGAGCGTCTACGCGCAGTACCGCGTCTTCCGCCTCGCCCAGGAAGAGGGCATCAAGGTCACGCTCGACGGCCAGGGCGCCGACGAGATCCTCGCGGGCTACCGCCCCTACCTCGCCGCCCGAATCGCCTCCTGCTTCCGCCAGGGCCAGATCGCCGAAGGTCTCACCCTCGCCCGCAACACATGGGGCCTCCCGCAAACCAACGCCAGCAGGCTCCTCTACCAGGCCGGCGGCTACCTCCTCCCCTCCAACCTTCAGGCGACCGCTCGAAAGCTCGTCGGCGCCGGCCTCGTCCCATCCTGGCTGGACGCCCAGTGGTTCGCCTCCCGCGGAGTCGACACCGCGGCCGCCCGCATCGGCCCCGGCCCGCACATCCTCCGCGCCGCCCTCGAATCCAGCGTCGACACCACCAGCCTCCCAGCCCTCCTCCGCTACGAAGACCGCAACTCCATGGCCCACTCGGTCGAAAGCCGCGTGCCCTTCCTCACGCCAGAGTTCGTCACCTTCTGCCTCAGCCTCCCCGAGGACTATCTCATCTCGAAGGACGGCACCTCGAAAGCCGTCTTCCGAAAGGCCATGCGCGGCATCGTCCCCGATGCCGTCCTCAACCGGCGCGACAAGATCGGTTTCGAAACACCTGAACTCGGCTGGATGCGCACACTGGAGGCGTGGGTCACACAGATCATCGGCTCCCCCACAGCCATCGCCCTCGGCCCCCTCGACCATGTCGCGATGCGCCGCGAATGGGCCGACATCCTCGCCGGCCGCAAGCACTTCGACTCCCATGTCTGGCGCTGGGTAAACCTCATCCGCTGGGCCGAACTCAACGGGGTCTCCTCCAGTGAGTAGCCCGCACCGACCCACCCTGCGGTCGACCCTGATGACCCGGGCCCTTGGGTCACCCGGGCGCAACCTCAAGGGCGTACTCGCGTCGCTCTACCGCGTCTATCTCCGCTGGGTCTACCTGAAGGACGACATCGACGGCGTTGCCGTCGCAATCGCAACCATGCGGACTGACCACGCCGCTGCGCTCCGTCTCTTCGGAGCCGATGTCTCCTCGGATTGCCACATCATCGGCCCGTTCATCGTTTACAACGCGACTGGCGACTTCTCAGGTCTTTCCATCGGCCCCGGCACGTTCTTTGGCCCTGGCATCTCGATCGACCTCGCAAATCCGGTGCGCATCGAAGCAGGAGTCTCAATCGGCACCAACACCATGATTGTTACTCACCGGGATATGGGGCGCGGTTCACTTGGCGCACGCTGGCCACGAGTCGAGGGCCCCGTCACGCTCGGCGCGGGGGCGTTCGTCGGTGTCGGCGTCACCATCCTGCACGGGGTGACCATCGGGGAAGAGGCGATAGTGGCCGCGGGGGCATTCGTGTCCAAAGACGTCCCGGCGCGCCATTTGCTCAGCCGGGACGGTGATAGCTCCCCCGATCGCCGCTTTAAGGGGGCTGGCGATGCCTGACCACAGAAGAGTCGCCGTCATCGGGCTCCCCTTCTTCGCCCGCCGTACAGCGCAGTCGCTCCGATCCGTGGGCTTCGACGCCCGTTTCATCCCCCAGCCGGGGCGCTCGATCGACGCCTGGCCTCGCGTCGTTGCCGAGATCATGCGGGCGGACCTCGTCTACGCGATCGGCAGCGGCGTGTCCCGCTTCTCTCCGCTCCACCTCATTTCGATGGCCCGCAAACCGATCGTCCTCCACTGGGTTGGGAGCGACGTGGAAGTTG
>JBPPMX010000029.1:0-4425 GCA_051306275.1 Tepidiformaceae bacterium | reverse complement strand
GGGACCGAGGTCGCCATCGGCTTCCCGATCGGCGGGCACACAGACTCAGCGAGTCATGACCACGCCTCGCATTGCCACGAGGACTCCGCCGGGTGCGCCTCATCGTCCCCGGCCTTTGCCGGGCTCTCCGTCGCCCTGTTGGCTGCCGCAGTCTCGCTCCTCGGCGCGGGCGCTGCTTTTCGGGTCATCCCCGGCTTGGTTATCACCCGCCCGGCGGCCTGGGCCCAACTTCCGGGACACCCCCCGCCCCGCGCTGCAGCTGTTCATTCCGGCCTCTGAATCGGCGTCTCATTCGCCTCCGCCTCGATCATATAAGGAGCCACGTTTTCGTGCGTGTTTATCTCTCATGGCGTCCAGTCCTACTGGCGGCCCTAGCCGCAACCCTCCTCGCGCTCGCCGTTGCCTGCGGAAGCGATTCTGACAGCGACGAGGTCCCGCACATCGAACTCGGTGCGGTCCAGGAGACCGACCTCATGGGTGCCCGCGTCTCGCCCCAGATCCCGAAGGCAGACTTCACCCTCATGGACACCTCTGGCGAGCCGCATGCCTTCATGCCCGAAACGGATGGGCAGGTCACCCTCCTCTTCTTCGGGTATACGAACTGCCCCGACATCTGCCCAACGCACATCGCCCTGCTGGGACTCGCGTTCAAGCAGCTCCCGGAGGCGGTCACCGACGACATCACGGTCGTCTTCGTAACGACCGATCCCGAACGTGACACGCCGGAGCGCCTTCGTACCTGGCTCGACGCCCTCGGCGGAGACTCGTTCGTCGGACTGACCGGGACCCAGGACGAAGTCGACGCCGTCCAGCGACTCTATGGCGTCCAGCCGGCCGAGAAGGCTGACCTCGGTGGGGGCAACTACGCCGTCAACCACGCCGCCTACGTCATCGCGTTTGAGAAGGACGACATTGCCCGTGTCGTCTACCCGGGCGGGACAACGCTCGAAATGCTCATGAACGACCTCCCGATTCTTGCTGGCGGCGAGCCTGAAGAGGCGGCAGAGGGCGGCGATTCGGCGGAATCGCTCACTACAATCGGCGACATCGAGATCGTTGGTCCATCCGCCCGGGCAACGACGGACGACAAATCCGCCGTCTACTTCGTGCTCCGCAACACCGGATCGACAGCGGACCGGTTAATCAGTGCCGCCAGCCCGTCGGCGGGGGATGTCCAGATCCACGAGAACGTCATGACGGGTGGCGCGATGCAGATGCAGCGCGTCGAAGGAGTCGACATCCCGGCCGGCGGCGAGGCGGTCCTGGAGCCCGGCGGCTACCACGTCATGCTCCTCGACCTCTTCGCCCCCCTCTCAGAAGGGCTCTCGATCACCGTCGAACTGACGTTTGAACAGGCCGGGACGGTGACCCTCCCCGTCCCGGTGATCTCGTACGCGGCTGCCGCCGGAGGGGCGCACGGGAACTAGCACCTTGTGCGGCAGGGGCTCACCGCTGAGCCTCTGCCGCGGCCCCTCTGCTTGTCGAATCGGAGAGCTCGCGAGGTCGTCTGATACCGCAGCCTGTAGCAGCCCTCGTCCGCAAACCGTAACGTTCCCGGAACGCAAGAACCGGACGATGGAGCAATGTCACCGCGGCTCGATCAGATGTCGAATGCTGGCGACGGGGCACCGGCGGTGTTCGCGGGACCACTGAGTCCGCTCGCCTCGACCCGCTTCGCCCTGAGCCTGGGCGTCTTGAGCTTCGCATTCGCTGCGGGCGCTCTCATGATCTGGGTCGCCGCCTCGCTCGATACTGCGCCGTTCCACTTTGACCTCGTGGAGAAGCTTGTCGAGCTCCCGATCCCGCAGCTCTTCGCGGCTGTCGGACTCTTCATCGCCATCCGGCTGAAGGGGCACCCGGTAGGGGCCGCGCTAATCATCGCGTCCCTCGGCTACAGCGGCTTCACCTTCCTGGGGGCCTATGCCGAATACGCACTCTCCCCCGGCGGCCCGGACCTCCCCGGGGCAACCCTCGCGGCGACGCTCTACTCGATGCTCTGGGTGGTCATGCTCGGAGGGATGACGCTCCTGCTGCTGCTCTTCCCCGGGGGCCTGTTTCCGAGCACCAGGTGGAGTCACATCGCGACCGCAACATGGCTCTTCGCCCTCCTCTACTTCGCCGTGTATCCGTTCCTCCCCGTCGACCTCAATCCGCCGTTCGCCCATCTCCAGAGCCCGTTCGCGATCGATGCGCTCCGCCCGTTCGCATGGCTGCCGTGGGTGCTCCCCACTCCAACCGAACTGTTGACGGCCGCCGCCAGCCTCAACCTCCTCCTCCGATTCTGGCGATCACGCGGGGTCGAACGCCAGCAGTTCCGGCTCCTCGGCATCGCCGGCATCGCCACGGTGATCACCACCCTCCTCTCCGCGACGCCGCTCTCTGTCACTGCGTACGGCCTCCAACTGCTCAGCTTTGCGCTCATCCCGATTGCGGTCGGCGTCGCGATCCTCCGCTACGATCTCTACGGCATCGACCGCGTCATCAACCGTGCCCTCGTCTACGCCGTCCTCACGCTGGGCCTTGGCGCGCTCTATTTCGGGCTGGTTATCGGACTCCAGCGCCTCCTCGAGCAATTCAGCGGCGGGTCGGACCTCGCCATCATCGCCACCACGCTTGCCGTCGCGGCGCTCTTCCTGCCCGCCCGCCGTCGCGTCCAGCGGGTCGTTGATCGCCGCTTCAATCGCCGGGCCTACGACGCCGAACGCACGATCGAAGCGTTCAACGCCCGGCTGCGTGAGTCCATTGAGCTGGACGCCCTACGCGCCGAACTCCTCACCGTCGTCGACGAGACGATGCAGCCATCGGGCGTCGCGGTCTGGCTGCGCTCGGACCGCCGGTTCGCCCGCTAGCTGCCCGCGCCCGATCCGCGCCCGATCGGGACACGGGAACCGCCCCATCTGGCCGTAGTCTTTCCGTCCCGCCGCGATACGCTGGTGATGGAGTCCAGATGCCTTCGCAACGGCTGACCTTCTTCGGAAATCCCGCTCGCGCCCGAACCCTGCTCGCGGCGCTGCTCCTGTCTGCGCTCCTCCCCCAGGTACTGGCGCTCGGCCGCTGGGATCTCGACGCCATTGATGGTGTCGTCCCCCTGAGTGCGCGCGCACCCGCGGCGATCGCCTCCGAAACCCCGGCAGCCCCCATCACGGGCGAATGCCAGGCTTCCGCGGTCTCCTGCGCCGCGGCTGCAACGACTGCTGCGGGCGCCGTCGCGCTCCTCGCGCTCTTCGTGGCGTTCCCTGGGCCCCGCACGGGTCGGCGTAGCTCGCGCATCGCTGCCCAGCGAATGCCGGCATCGCTCGCGCTCCTCCCCGCCGCCCCTCCTCCTCGCGTCTCCTCCTTCGCCTTCTGACCTGGCGTTCTCCGGCGTGTTTTCCGCGGGGGTCGCCCCCGTCGAACACGAAAGGAGAACGGCCCCCGCGGCCGGCAACACATGGCTATCCACCCCACGACGTTCGTCCCATCGGGCACGCGCCCGTCCCTCAACTCCGTGCTCGCGGCCTTCGCGCTCGTCCTCGCTATCGCGGGCACCGGTATCGCCGCATATCTCGCATCACAGAATCTCCAGGGCGAAACCGGCGTCTGCACGATTACGCACGGCTGCTCGGTCGTCCAGAAGAGCGTGTACGGGAAGCTCTTCGGCATCCCGGTCTCCGTCCCCGGGCTGGGCCTGTACGTCGCCCTCGCCGTTGCGGCCGGGGTCCGTCTCACCGGGTTCCGCGGGCACGGGCAGAACGCCACCTATCTCGCGTTTCTCGGGAGCCTCGGTGGCCTCATCTTCTCGGGCTACCTCACCTGGGTCGAAGCATTCGTCCTCGACGCCTGGTGCATCTACTGCATCGCGTCGGCACTGATCATGACGGCCCTCTTCGCCACCTGGACCGCGCTCGCCGTCCTCGACAACCGCCGTCCCTGAGCCGCACGGATTGAACCGCCACCCCCACCCTGCCGTATATCACTGTGCAGGGTGGGGGCTTTCCCCTGCCCGCCGAGGCGTCATACTGACGTGGAGGGGTAGCGCATTGGACACAGTGACTGACGACATCTCTGGCTCGAACAATCCGACGCGCAACGCCGAGTTGAGCGGCATGCTGCGCTGCAAGCGTTGCAGCCTGAACTACACCCCCGGACGCTCGACCAGCTCCCTCCGGCTCACCTACTGCAGCTTCCTCTGCGAACTCGGCGACCTCGGTTTCAGCATGGACGGCCTCGAAAGCATGGAGCCCCCGAAGGGCACAGCCGCGACCCCGCAGCCGGATCCCCCGACTCCCGTTACCGCCTGAGGGTCGTTGGCCGTTGGTCGTTGGCTGTTGGTGTCGGGGCGGCTCCCTTGCACGCACCCTCGCTCCTGTGACCTGTGACCTGTGACCTGTGACCTGTGACCTGTGACCTGTGACCTGTGACCTGTGCCTCCTCCGCCTACCCGTT
>JBPPMX010000028.1:0-5779 GCA_051306275.1 Tepidiformaceae bacterium | reverse complement strand
CAGAAGAACCCCGTGATCCCGCTCGCCATTGCCCCCGGCAGGAGGATGCGCGTCTCGTTGTTCGCGGCTTCGACGAGACAGTACATCTGGTACTTCACGTCTTTCGTCGCCCAGGCCTTCAGGATGAGGGGATAGGTAGCGCCCAACCCGGCTCCCAGCCAGATCAACGCCAGAACATGCACAATCCGCCACGCGTCCACGGCTTGTGAGTATCGGGGCTGCACGGGTAACGGGGTAATGGTGGGGGAGGATCGCTGGAGCCACCTCGGGGACTCGAACCCCGGACCTTTGCTTTACGAAAGCACTGCTCTACCGGCTGAGCTAAGGTGGCGCGACGAACATCTAGTGTATCAGCGCCTTTCGGACGGGGAAGGAACGCGGCCATGCCAGCGTCCTCCTATCCCCCCGGAGCGATACGCCCGTACACTCTTTGCACACACTTTCCTCGGAGTCCCCATCGTGGCACAGACCGGAACCTGGGCTGTCAAAGCCGGCCTCGCACAGATGCTCAAGGGCGGCGTCATCATGGACGTCGTCACGCCCGAACAGGCGAAGATCGCGGAAGAGGCTGGCGCCTGCGCCGTCATGGCGCTCGAACGCGTCCCCGCCGATATCCGCCGCGATGGTGGCGTCGCCCGCATGAGCGACCCCGAGATGATCCTGGGCATCATCGATGCCGTGACCATCCCCGTGATGGCCAAGGCACGCATCGGCCACTTCGTCGAAGCGGACGTCCTCCAGGCGCTCGGCATCGACTACATCGACGAGTCCGAGGTGCTGACCCCGGCCGACGAGGCGCACCACATCAATAAGGGTGAGTTCACCGTCCCATTCGTCTGCGGCTGCCGGAACCTGGGCGAAGCGCTCCGACGTATCGCCGAAGGCGCCGCCATGATCCGCACCAAGGGCGAAGCCGGTACCGGCGATATCGTCGAAGCCGTCCGCCACATGCGCACCGTCCAGGACGAGATCCGCCGCCTCCGCAACATGCTCGACGAAGAGCTGCCGACCGCCGCGAAGGAACTCGGCGCGCCGCTCGACCTAGTGAAGCAGGTCAAGCAGGAGGGCCGCCTCCCGGTCGTGAACTTCGCCGCCGGTGGTATCGCCACACCCGCCGACGCCGCCCTGATGATGCGCCTCGGCGCGGACGGCGTATTCGTCGGCTCCGGCATCTTCAAGTCCGAAAACCCACCCCTCGTCGCGAAGGCGATCGTTGAGGCGACCACGCACTACATGGATGCGGACGTGATCGCCCGCGTGAGCCGTGGCCTCGGCAAGGCGATGTCCGGCATCGCCGTCAGCTCCCTCCCCGACAAGGAGCTGCTCGCCACGCGCGGCTGGTAACATAAGCGCATGGTCACGATCCACGCCGACCCGGCGCCTGTCGAAGCATGGCCTGACGGCTCGATCCGGGTCGGTGGCACCCGCCTGTTGCTCGCCCTGGTGGTCGACTACTACGAGCGTGGCGAAACGCCTCAGCAGATCGCCGCGGCGTTCGCGATGCCGGAGCAGGACATCCTCGGCGCGCTCGCGTACTACGCCCGCCACCGCGAGGAGCTGAACGAGTACTTCGCCCGCCGCGCCGCCGAAGCCGACGAGCTACGCAAGCGCGTGGAGTCGGAGCCGGGTTACGCGGAACTGATCGAGCGCATCAAACGAGCACACACCGAAGGGGAATGATCAGCCTCCTCCTCGACCAGAACGTGGAGGATCAGATCGCGCACGGCCTCCGGCGGCGATTCCCAGAAATCGATCTCTTGTTCGCCCGTGAGGCCGGTGTTGAGCGCGCCCCTGACGATGTTTTGCTGCGCTGGTGCGCTGAGGATGACCGGGTTCTGCTCACCGACGATGTGAGGACCCTACCGCGGGACGCATACCAGATGATCCGGTCTGGTGAGACGATTCGCGGCGTACTCATGCTCGGCGAGTCTGTATCGATCGGCCGGGCTGTAGCGCATGTCGCGGCTGCGATCACTGCGCTTGGTCCGGAGGAGTACCGGGACCGCGTCATCTTCCTCCCGTACTGCCCCGCCGCCCTGCTACCATTGTCCTATGGTCACGATCCACGCCGATCCAGTCCCCCTCGCGGTTGATGAGCACGGAATCATCCGTGTCGCCGGTTCGCGCGTCCCGCTTGAGACGATCCTTGGCTTCTACTTGCAGGGGCAATCCGCCGAGGAACTGGCCGACGGGTTCCCGACGGTCGGCCTCGCAAACGTGCACGCCGTCCTGGCGTACTACCTCCACAATCGCGACGAAGTCGATGCCTACCTGGGGCGGGTCTCGTGGGCGGAAGATATGGTCCTTGCGGAGATAGGTCGGAGTTCTGGGCAACGTGCGCTCCACCGCGCGATCGACGGGCGGATCGAGCAACGTGACGCTGAAGTTCCTCGCTGACGAGAACTTCCACCAGGCGATCGTCCGAGCGCTCCTCCGTCACGAACCCCAGATCGACATCGTGACTGCGAGCGAGGCCGGCCTCCTCGCGACGCCGGACACCGAGATCCTCGATTGGGCCGCGGCGCACCAGAGGGTGGTGCTCACTCACGACATGGCTACCATGCGCCCGCTCGCAGAGGGTCGGGCTGTCGCTGGCACTCCATTCGGGGGGATGATCCTCGTCTCTCCTGCGATGCCCATCGGAACGGCCGTCACACGACTCCTGGCCATCGTCGAGTCTTCGTCCATCGAATCGAACTGGGTGATTGGACAGGTCCGCTTCGTCTAGCCCTGACTCCCGAACTGCTCGACCAGGGTCTCGATCGCGAGCGGAAGTGGCGGACGGAGCGCGGACCCCGCGAACGAATCGGCGAGCAGCCCGGCGATGCGGTCACCGCGGCGGTAGTGCCGGCCTCCGCTGAGCGCGAACAGTTCCGCGGCAAGCTTCGTCGACTCCTGCGCCACGTAGCTTTTCGTCCGCAGGATACGCTGGGCATAGGCCGGGCCGGCCTTCGGGCGCCACTCGCTCGCCGTCTCGAACAGGTAGGCTTCGAGCGCTTCGACCCGCATCAGCGCATCGGCCAGGCGGAGGCGCATTGCGGGGCCTGCCGGAGCCGGGTCTGACATTGCATCGACGATCGCCCGGGCGCAGCCGAGCGGGATGGCGGCGAAGAGCAGGTACCAGTAGCTGGTGGGCTCGACGGCGGTGATGACGTCCGGGAATCCGAGGATCGACTCGGCGACCGCTCCGCTGTAGCGCACGGTCTGGCTTTCGGTGGAACGCATCCCGAAGCCATCCCAGTCGTCCGCGACCTCGACGCCCGCGCCCCGCACCGGCACGAAGAAGAACTCGACGACGCCGCAGCCGGGCATCTCTTCCGGCGCGACCTTCGCGGTCGAGAAGAACCACGCCGCGTTCGTACCACCGGTCGCCAGGATCTTCTCGCCAGTCAGGGCGAATCGTCCGTCCGCGCCGCGCATCGCGACCGTTTTCGTCGCAGCGAGTGACCCGCCCGCTCCCTTCTCGGAGTTGCAGGCCGCCATCAGGTGATATGCCCTGTACTCGGCCGCTGCCCAATCGAGCTGTTCGGAGGTCCGTGCCCGATGCGCGGCGGGCGCCGCCTCGCTGCACGCGGCGAACGCTCCCGCGAGCCCCGCCGGCATTGCCGCGATTAGCGCCGCCGAGGGTGAGTACTGCGCCAGTTCGAAGGTGGCCCTGGTTGTCGCCATCGCGTCCCAGCCGAATCCGCCGTGCGTCGCTGGGAGCGCCCCCGCGATGACCTTCGTATCGAACAGCTGGCGGATCGACTCTGCGGGGTAGGACTCGGGGTCGTGTTGCTCGCGCTCGCGGATCCCTTCGGCGATGTCGCGCAGTCCGGCAGTCTGAATCGCGTGCATATCGGGTGCTCCTCGGTCGGTTGCCGCCATTGTGCGCTTTCCTGCGGCGACCATTCACCCGTTGAGCAGGCTCACCGTGAGGCGCAGCTCGCCGAGGTGGATCCCGAGGTGCCGGATGTTCTCCACGATCGCTTCGCGTGGTGTCATGACGCGCGGTGTCCCGGTCCCGTAGAGCGACTGCGCTGGAGTGAACGGGGAATCGAGATGGGCGTCGTCGAGGCGCGGGAAGTGCATTGCGACCTGCCGCGAGACAGACTGCAGCTGCTCGACCACGCCCTCCCGGGTGAGTGGCCCATCGTCGAACTCGGTCGAGCGGTCCCGCTCCACATCGAACCCGCAGCCCATGCCCAACGCGTAGGCGCGGGTGACCTGTGCGGCGTGGTGCCCGATCGCCAGCGGTGCGTTCGAAGCGTCACTCGCTGGAGGGTGCTCGTGCAGGGCGGATTCGGGCAGGGCACGGAGGTTCTTCTCGAACTCCGCGAGAAGCCAGATCGTCTGGGCGAGGTAGACATCGACGGCAGGGAGCATCGCGCGAGTCTACTGCGTCGGCAGGGAGAAGAACGCGCCGTTCACCGGTGCGGTGCCACCCGGGAAGAGCAGCGACGGCACGGCAGCGCCGTCGGCGATCGGCTCGGCGGCTTCGAAGCCGACGGCGTTGTAGGTGAGGCCCGTCAGCCCGCGCGTCCCGCCCGGCGTTTCGACGTAAAGCGCGACGCCCTGGTGGAACGGCTGCCCGCCCTGGCCCGTGCCCGCCGCCGTGAGGTTCGTGACGATGACGAAGTCGCCCGAGCAGTCCGGTGCGAAGTCCGGGCAGATGATCCCTGAGACGCGCGGCGCATCGGCCAGCGTCACGTTCGCCGGGAGCACCCCGGCGAGGAAGTCGTTGAGCGCATCTTCCCAGTCCGCTGCCGTGAAGACCTCCATCTGGTCCGAGGCCGCAACCGAGACGCGGAACCCGTCACGCAGCTCGCCCTGGGCCCCGCCCTCGCAGAGCGGCAGGTTCCTCCCAGCGCCCTGAGCGTCCGGGTCCGGGCAGGTGTAGGCGATGGGCACACTCGCCGCGGCAAGCGCTGCGCTGTCCCCGGTTTCCAGCCAGCGATCAATCTCGCGCGCGAAGTCGCAGGCCGCCTGGTCGACGGGGCAGGGGAGCGTCTCGACGGTTGGCGAAGGGGTAGGGTCGTCGGGGTCGCCGGGTGTCGGCTCGTCTTCGCTCCCACCCATCGCGGCCACGACGGCGATGATCGCGATCGCGCCAATGGCTGCCGCGCCAGCGCCGATGCCGGCCCACTTGAGCGTCTGCAGGCCGAAGAACCCACCGGCGATGCGGCGGAAGCGGACCTGGAAGGAGTTGCGGTAGATCCAGTACGCGGCGGCTTCTTCGCGCGATGAGAGCGCGAGCTTCGTCAGGATCTCGCTGACGTGCCACTTCGCCCCATCGGCGGAGATACCGAGCCGTTCGCCGATCTGCGCGTTCGTCATGCCCCGGGCGAGCAGGTTCAGCACCTCGCGCTGGCGCGACGTTAGCTCGGCCTCATAGAGGGCCGCTTCCTGGAACATCGATGGTGCGGAAGTCGCCATGCTCGCCGCCATTCTGCCCTCACAAACGCTCGTCCGATATGGACGAAAGTAGGAGGCGCGGGCGGCATCAGCCTTACCCGATGGCTGACATTACGGAGTGTTGACCGTCAGCCTTCGCGCTGGAGTGGGGGGTCGATCGTGGCATTCGGCTCGAAGTCGGTGGCGATGAAACCGGTGCCGGCGCCGTGGTAGAGGTAGACCTTGCCATCGCTGCCCACCAGCTCCGCGCGGAGGCCATCGACCAGCGCCTGGCTACAGAGCACGTCCGGCCTGCGGACGCCCATGCACCCGTCCGCCCACGTTACCTCGCGAAACGACCGCATTGAGATCTCACTTGCATCGGCGTTCAGGTGATCCGCGAGGT
>JBPPMX010000027.1:0-7438 GCA_051306275.1 Tepidiformaceae bacterium | reverse complement strand
AGCGGTAGGTGGAAGCCCGAGCGGGGTTCGGAAGTCAGCGGCCTCAGTGGGCCGCGGCTACAGGTACGAGCGGGGCTCCGGACTACGCGCCCTCTTCGTCGTCTTCGATGGCGTCGAGGGATTCGTCGTCGAGGGGGAGTTGGCCGTTGGTGGGGGCGCTGCCGTTACCGTTGGTGGCACGGCGGCGGGGGGTGGAGCCGGCGGCGTTGCCCATGGTGATGGCGGCGATGCTTGCTACCTGGTCGCCTTCGCCGATGCGCATGACGGTGACGCCCTGGGTGTTCCGGCCGAGAAGGGAGATCGACTCGACGGTGGTGCGGATCACGATCCCGTCGCGTGAGACGAGCATGAGCTCCTGGTCGGGCGCGACGATGCGGCAGGCGGCGACGTTTCCGGTGCGGTCGGTGATGTTGAGGGTCTTGACGCCCTGACCGCCGCGGCCCTGGAGGGGGTACTCGGCGATGCGGGTGCGCTTGCCGAAACCGCGCTCGGTGATGGCGAGGAGTTCGTCGCCGTCGTCGATGGTCTCGACGCCGACCACGTAGCCGCCCTTCGAGAGGCGCATGCCGCGGACGCCGCCGCTGATGCGGGAAGCGCCTCGGAGGTCGTCGATCTTGAAGCGGATGGCCTGGCCTTCGCTGGAGACGAGGAGGACGTGGCTCTCGTTGGTCGCGAGGCGGGCGGCGATGAGTTCGTCACCGTCGTCGAGGCGCATGGCGATCTTGCCGTTGCGGCGGACTTCTTCGAACTCCTTGAGCGGCGTCTTCTTGATGATGCCATTGCGGGTGGCGAGGAGCATGAAGTCGCGCTCGTAGTCCTTAATCGGGACGATGGTGGTGACGCGTTCGCCGGCCTGCATTTCGATGAGATTGGTGATGAAGGAACCCTTGGACTGCTTCTTCGTGTCGGCGATGTCGAAGCCGCGGAGGTGGTAGACCTTGCCCTGGTCGGTGAAGAAGAGCAGGTTGTCGTGCGAATCGCAGACGACGAGCTTCATCACGGCGTCTTCGTCACGGACGGCAGCGCCGCGTGCACCCGTGCCGCCGCGGCGCTGGATGCGGAAGTCGTCGAGCGGCATGCGCTTGATGTAGTTGCGGATACTGAGCGTGATAACGCTTTCCTGGTGGGGGACGAGGTCTTCTTCGCGGAAGTCTTCGGCGTCGGCTTCGACGATCTCGGTGCGGCGGTCGTCGCCGTACTTCTTCTTGAGGTCCTGGATGTCGTCGCGGATGAGGAAGTCGATCTTGCGGGGGTTCGCGAGGAGGTCTTCGAGGTAGGCGATCTTCTCGATGATCTCCTGGTATTCGTCCTGGAGTGCCTTGCGCTCGAGGGCAGCGAGGCGGCGGAGCTGCATATCGAGGATGGCGCGACCCTGGACTTCGCTGAAGTCGAAGGGGTTGGCGCCGGCCGCGGGGACACGTAGGCGCGACTGGCGGAAGCGTTCGAGGACAGCCTCGGGGAGCGGGGTTCCGCCCTGGAGGAGTTCGAGGGCGTGGTTCGCCGAGTCGGCGCCGCGGATGGCCGCGATGACCTGGTCGAGGATGTCGATGGCCTTGAGGAGGCCCTGGAGGATGTGCTCGCGCTCGCGGGCTTTTTCGAGCTGGTACTCGCTGCGGCGACGGACGACTTCGCGGCGGTGGGCGATGTAGAGCTCGAGGCCGCGCTTCAGGCCGATGCGGCGGGGCGCGCCATCGACAATCGCCATCATGTTGACAGCGAAGGTGGAGCGCATGGCCGTGTGCTTATAGAGGAGGTTCTTGATCTGGGCGGCCTGGCCCTCACGCTTGAGCTCGATGACGATGCGCATGCCGTGGCGGTCGGATTCGTCGCGGAGGTCGGCGATGCCTTCGATCTTCCGGTCGCGGACGAGGTCGGCGATCTTCTCGATGAGGGTGGCCTTGTTCACCTGATAGGGGAGCTCGGTGACGATGAGCTGCATGCGGCCGCGGACGCTCTCTTCGAGGACGGTACGGGCCTGCATGATGATGCGACCGTGGCCTTCGCCATAGGCGAGGCGGACCTGCTCGCCGTCCTTGCCTGTGAGGGCGATGCCGGCTGTCGGGAAGTCGGGGCCTTTGACGATGGTCAGGAGTTCATCGAGCGTCGTCTCGGGTGATTCGATCAGGAGGGTGATGGCGTCGGCAAGCTCGCGGAAGTTGTGGGGAGGGATGTTCGTCGCCATGCCGACGGCGATGCCGGAGGAGCCGTTGAGGAGCAGGTTGGGGATGCGCGAGGGCATGATCGTCGGCTCGCGGTGGCGGCCGTCGTAGTTGTCCTGGAAGTCGACCGTGTTCTGGTCGATGTCGGCGAGCATTTCCTCGGCGATGGCGGCCATGCGGGCTTCGGTGTAGCGCATGGCTGCGGGCGGGTCGCCATCGACGGAGCCGAAGTTTCCCTGGCCATCGACGAGCGGATAGCGGAGGGAGAAGTCCTGGGCCATGCGGACCATGGCTTCGTAGACGGGGGAGTCGCCGTGCGGGTGGTAGCGACCCATGACATCGCCGACGATGCCGGCGGACTTGCGATAGCCGGTGCCGGCACGGGCGCCACCGTCGTACATGCCCCAGAGGATCTTGCGCTGGACGGGCTTGAGGCCGTCACGGACATCGGGGAGCGCGCGGGAGACGATGACGCTCATGGCGTAATCGAGGTAGGAGGTGCGCATCTCTTCTTCGATGAAGATGGGGCGAACGTTGGAGGTGGGCTGCATGGTCATGCGGCGGC
Source organism: Tepidiformaceae bacterium (assembly GCA_051306275.1). Classification (GTDB taxonomy): domain Bacteria; phylum Chloroflexota; class Dehalococcoidia; order Tepidiformales; family Tepidiformaceae; genus JBPPMX01. Next base: position 4,714 of record JBPPMX010000027.1, on the reverse strand, counting down.
TGTTCTCCGGGTGTGACGGGGGCGGATATCGCTAACCCAGTATAGCTGTTTTGTGGGTATGGTCAGGGGGCCGCGGCAAGACAACGGGCCAGCGGATTGGCGGAGGCGTGTGGTCTAATGACTGCATGAGAATGATGTTTGTGACGATGGGGCTGGGCCGGAAGCCAACGCGGCAGGAGCGGGTGATCAGCTTCCTCGTGCGGTGGGCGATCCTGGCGATTGCGGTATGGCTGGCGGCGAAGGTGGTGGATGGGATCCACCTGGACGGGTGGGAGAGCACGGTGATCGTGGCGCTGATCCTCGGGCTGTTGAACATGTTCGTGAAGCCGGTGCTGTTCTTCCTGTCGCTGCCGGCGATCGTGCTAACACTGGGGTTCTTCCTCTTGATCGTGAACACGGTGCTGCTGGCGTTGACGGCGTGGGTTGCGGGGAAGTTCGACCGGATCAACTTCGCGATCGACGGGTTCTGGGACGCGTTCTGGGGGGCGCTCATCATCACGATCGTGAGCTGGGTGCTCGGCGGGTTCCTGAAGCCGGAGAAGATGGCGCGGCGCGTTTCGCGCTGAGTTAGCGGGTGCACAGGTGGGCTCGTCTCGAAGGTAAGATAGGTAACGATGCGGTACTACACGTTCGAGATCGTGATTGAGAAGGAACCCGAGGATCCGGGGTACTTCGCATACAGCCCAACCCTCCCGGGCTGCTTCAGCAACGGCGCGACGATCGAAGAAGCGCGCCGAAACATGCGCGAGGCGGTACAGGGGCATCTCGAAGCATTGATGGCCCGCGGCGACGATATCCCGCAGAACGACGCCATCGTGCATGTCGAGGAACTTACCGTAGGGGTGCCCGGCTAGCCGCATGGCACGGATGCCGCAGGTCACCGCCCGCGAACTGGTCGCGTTCCTGCGACGGCACGGATGTTCGGACGATCGGCAAACTGGCAGCCATCTGACGCTACGCCATTCAGAGAACGGACTCTCCGTCACGGTACCTGTGCAAACGAGCACGGATGTCGGGCGCGGACTGGCTGTGCGTATCCTCCACGATGCGGGCTTCTCGGTAGACGACTTCCTTCGCCTGCGGTGAGCGCGTGGCGTGGGTAACGGGCGGCCGATAGGATGCGTGATGCCGGATCGCGTCCGTGCTGCCGCCAAACCGAGGGTAGGGCGAGCTTCCCGAGGAGTCGTGTGACTTGAAGATCATTGAGGGTGTGTACCAGCTCCTGACGCCGTTCCCGGCGTTCTCCACGGAGGACGCGCGGCGGATACGGGTCGAGCATGAGAAGGCTCCACGCGTAATGAAGGGGTTGCCGTACGTCCTGCCCTACATGGTGAAGAGCGGCGGCGAGACGCTCCTGGTTGACTGCGGCTGGAACACGGATGCCGCCTACGAGGCACTGGTGGAGTCGATGGGCGAGCACGGGGCGCACCCGTCCGAGGTTTCGAAGCTGGCGATCACACACGTGCACCCGGACCACTACGGGATGGCGGGGAAGATCAAGGATGTGGCGCCGACGGCGGAGCTGATAATCCACCAGCTCGAAACAGACGTCATCGCGACGCGGTACCTGAAGGCGGAGGGCCTCGCGCACGAAGTCGCCGACATGATGGAGATTCACGGCGTGCCGCCGCTGAACGCGGAGTCGCTGTCCCAGGGCTCGATGGGGATGCGTGGGAACGTCTGGGCGGTGCCTGCCGACACGGAGGTCCATGGCGGCGAGACGATTAAGGTGGGCGACTTCGATTTCGAGATCATCCATACGCCCGGGCACACGCCGGGGCACATCTGTCTGTACGAGCCGAACCGGAAGGCGCTGTTCACCGGGGACCACATCCTGCCCACGATCACGCCGAACGTGTCGTACCACCCGCAGTCGATGGGGAACCCTCTCGGCGACTATATGCGGTCGATGGAGAAGCTCATCGACCTGGACGTCGAATACGTGCTCCCGGCGCACGAGTACGACATCAAGGACCTCAAGAAGCGGATCCGGGAGATCGAAGATCACCACCACCACCGGCTGGAGGAGATGATCGGGTGCATCGACGCAGGCGGCTCGACTGCGTGGGATGTCGCTGGCCGGGTGAAATGGACGACCGGGATGCTGGTGGATTTCGAGCCGTTCATACAGCGTGCGGCGGTGGGTGAGACGCTTGCCCACCTGGAGTATCTTCTCGAACTCGGACGAGTTAAGCGGGCACTCCGGGGTGACCTGATGTACTGGCTGCCGGCGTAGTGAACCGGCCGGGGCGGACAGAGAATCGCCCCGGCCGATTCCGACCGGCTAGCCTGCTACGCGGCGACGCGAACGCGTTTCGCGATCACTGGCGCCCGCATTGACCCCGAGCGGAACCCTTCGGGGTCGGCATGGAACTCGATCGGACCTGCGAAGTCCCAGTCTGAGTCGAGGTCGCCCTTGAGGAGGGCGGCGGTGTTCCGCATCTCGTCGAAGGGGACACTCACGACTTCGATGACGTCGCCGGTGTCGATCACGCCACTGCTGATGCCGTCCTCTTCCGAGGCGTCGACCTCCCGCGCAATGGGGAGATGGACGAACGCTGTGAGGTCACTCGTGAGTCGGACGAAGGGCGCGCCGCCGAGGCCAACGCCCATGATGACCGCCCAGCTCTTCAGGCGAGTCGCGGCGGACTCGATGCTTGCGAGGTTGTAGTCGGCTTCGCGGGAAATCGTGAAGCCTGGCTCGCGAACCGTGGTGGTGACTGGGGATCCCATAGCATTCCTCCTTGAGGTATGGCTCCGCCCGGCGCTGGATGCGCCACGCGAAAAGACCAGGAGGCTGAGCTGGGTTGGGTTTCGCTCGCCTCCGAACGCCTACGGGGTTAGCTGACGGGTTCGGCGTCGGAAGTCGCCTATGCGCTGGTGTGCGCAATACACCCCAAGTGGTGGTTCCCCCGTTCCCGGCTGTGCCGCCGGGACTCGGCAGAAGGAATCTTACCACGTCGCACAATCCCTGAAGGTAAAGTGATGGGGAACTGAACGGTGGCACCGGAGGCGGCTGGTGGGCTGCTAGACTTGGTGGATGGCATCGCTTGCACCGCCGCAGGGCCCAGCACCGTTCAAGATCACCTCGGATTTCCAGCCGACGGGGGACCAGCCGGACGCGATCGCGGCGCTGGTTACCGGACTGGAGCGCGGGGATCGGTATCAGACGCTGCTGGGCGCGACCGGTTCCGGGAAGACGTTCACGGTTGCGAACGTCATCCAGCAATCGGGGCGTCCGACGCTGGTGCTGGCGCACAACAAGACGCTCGCGGCGCAGCTCTGTTCAGAGCTGAAGGACTTCTTCCCCGAGAACGCGGTCGAGTACTTCGTCAGCTACTACGACTACTACCAGCCAGAGGCGTACATCCCGCGAACGGACACGTACATCGCGAAGGACGCCGACATCAACGAGGAGATCGACAAGCTGCGGCATGCGGCGACGCGGTCGCTGTTTCAACGGCGCGACGTGGTGATCGTCGCAAGCGTGAGCTGCATCTACGGCCTCGGCGAGCCGGCGCAGTACGAACAATTCGTCCTGCGGTTCAAGAAGGGGCAGCGCTTCGAGCGTGGCGATGCGATCCGGCGGATGGTGAGCATGCAGTACGAGCGGAACGACATGAACGTCGTCCGCGGGAAGTTCCGGCTGCGGGGGGATTCGCTCACGATCCTGCCAAGTTATGACGAGCTGGCCGTGCGAATCGATTTCTTTGGGGATGAAGTGGAGCGGATCATGGAGCTCGACCCGCTGACCGGTGAGATCGTTTCCGAGAAGGACGAGATCGACATCTTCCCGGCGAAGCACTTCGTGACTACGAAAGATCGCCTGGAGGAGGGAATCGCAGGGATCGAGGCCGAGCTCCAGGAACAGCTGGAGTACCTGAAAGCGCAAGGGCGAATCCTTGAGGCGGCGCGGCTCGAAGAGCGAACGCACTACGACATCGAGAGCCTGCGCGAGACCGGATACTGCTCAGGCGTTGAGAACTACTCGCGGCATTTGCAGGCGCGAGAACCCGGGTCGACGCCGTGGTGTCTGCTCGACTACTTTCCGGACGACTGGCTGCTAGTGGTCGACGAGTCGCATATGACGCTGCCGCAGGTGCAGGGACAGTATTTCGGTGACCGATCGCGGAAGGAGACGCTGGTCGAGTTCGGGTTCCGGTTGCCGAGCGCGCTGGACAACCGGCCGCTGACATTCGAGGAGTTCGACCAGCACATCGGCCAGGCAATCTTCGTCAGCGCGACGCCGGCCGACTACGAAATCCAGCGGTCGTCGCAGGTGGTGCAGCAGATCATCCGGCCCACGGGGCTGCTCGACCCGGAGATCGAAATCCGGCCGACCCGAAACCAGGTCGACGACCTGATGGACGAGATCAAGCTGGTGGTGGACCGGGGCCAGCGGTCACTCGTGACGACCCTGACGAAAAAGATGGCGGAGGACCTCGCGGACTATCTGAACGAGATGGGCGTGAAGACGCACTACCTCCATTCAGAGGTGGAGACGCTCGACCGGGTCGAGATCCTGCGGGACCTCCGGCTGGGTGTGTACGACGTGGTCGTCGGGATCAACCTGCTTCGAGAGGGGTTGGACCTGCCCGAGGTGTCGCTGGTGTGCATCCTCGACGCCGACAAAGAGGGGTACCTCCGGTCGCACCGGTCGCTCATCCAGACGGTGGGGCGGGCGGCCCGGCATGTCGAGGGGCGGGTGATCATG
>JBPPMX010000026.1:0-9632 GCA_051306275.1 Tepidiformaceae bacterium | reverse complement strand
GCCCATCGGGAACGACGCGGCGGGGGAGTGCGGTCCGGGTGATCTCGCCGGTGACCGATCGGTGGTGGGTAACGATGTCGGGTGTGGCGCTACCGAGGACAAGCGTGGCGCCGGTGAGCCGGCAGAGTTCGGCGGCGGTTTCGCGGGCGTGGTAGCGGGGGATGTGGTCCGTCTGTTTGTAGGTCCACTCGTGTTCCTCGTCGATCACAACGAGGCCGAGGTTTCGAGCGGGGGCGAAGATGGCGCTGCGGGAGCCGATGACAAGGCGTGCCTCGCCGCGGGCGACCATGTACCACTGGTCGTAGCGTTCGCCGGCGCCGAGCGCGGAGTGGAATACGGCGAGCGTGCCGCCGAAGCGTTCGCCGTAGCGCTGAATCGCCTGCGGGGTGAGGGCGATCTCGGGGACGAGGACGATGGCTGACTGGCCAGCCTCAAGGGTGCGGCGGACGAGGTCGAGGTAGACCTCGGTCTTGCCAGAGCCGGTGACGCCGTGGAGGAGGTGGGTGCCACCGGCGTCCCAGATGCGGTCGGCGGCGGCCTGTTGCTGAGATGTGAGGACGAGCGGTGGGCGCTCGTCAAAGGCGTGGGCGGCGAGCGGGTCGCGCACGACCTGTGATTCGTAGGCGCGGAGCCAACCGCCGGATTCGAGGTTGTGAATATGGCGCGGGGTCGCGCCGAGATCGCGGGCGGTCGAGAGGGAGATGTCGTGCTCGTCCGCAAGCGCAGTGAGGAGGCGCGCTTCGACCGAGCGGGGGGCACGATCGAGGAGTCCGGCGGCATGGGCCGCAGCTGCCTCCGCGGTGGCGACGAGCGCCAAGCGCCGTTCGGTCCGAGCACGGACGGTTGGGCGCGCGAGCCCCTGGGCAACGGTGAGGTGCCCGGCTTCCTGGAGCCGCTGGAGCGAGGGAAGGGTGACGCCGGGGACCGCTTCGCGGAGTGCTTCGAGGGTGACCTGTCCGTGCTCGCCGAGAAACTGGAGGACCCGCTGTTCGCGCCGTGTGATCGGGAGGAGAGGCGGGATATCGACGGCGGAGACCATTGTGACGGGCTTCTGGCCGTAGCCCTCGGGGAGCAGGAGTGCGACGCATTCCCAGAGTGGTGAGAGATAGGTGGCCGCAAGCCATTCGGGAAGCGCGATGCGAGGGGCGTCGAGCACGGGGGAGGGGTCGGCGATCGAGGTGATGGGGCGGACGCCTTCCACATCCGAGTGGTCTGTGAGCCGGAGGACGATGCCCTGGAGAACGCGCGGGCCGAACGGCACGAAGACGGCCTGTCCGGGGACGAGGTCGATCGAATCGGGGACGGTGTACGTGAACGGGCGGCGCGCGGGCTGCCCGGCGTTCACGGCGACTTCGGCGTAGCGCGCCGAACGGCTCTTCGGGTCGCTCATCGGGTGGTTTGGGCGAAGCGTGTCTGGGTTCGTGGGCTCACACGGAAAGCTTAGCGGTTCGGTGGGCCACCGCCCTGCGTGGGACCTTTCCCCTTCGCGGGACCTGACTCGGACTCCCCGCCGCCTCCAACGTTGCCATTGCTATTGCCATTACCGGGGTTCGCGTTGCCATTGCCGGGGGCGGCGCCGTCGGCGGCAGTCTCATTCCCGCCCGCGTTGCCGTTTCCGGGGTCGTGGTTTCCGCCGGCGTTGCCGTTTCCGCCTGTGTTACCGGTCCCGGGGTCGCTGTTTCCGCCCGCATTTGCGTTCCCGTTGCTTACGTCGACGTTGCTGTGTCCGCTGCCGGGGTTCTGGTTGCCGGTTCCGGGGTCAGCGTTGCCGCCGGGGTTGCTGTTCTGGGTTCCCGCGCTGGAGCCAGGGGCGGAGTTCCCCCCCGCGTTGCTGTTGGCGGGCGGAGCGCTGGTCGCGTTTCCATTCGCAGGAGGGCCATTGCCGGTCCCGTTCCCATTCCCGTTTCCACCAGCGCCGCTATTCGCATTCGTGTTGCTGGCGCCGGTGGCATTTCCGTTGACGTTTCCCCCAGCGTTGCTGTTGGAGTTGCCGTTTGCCCCGGCGGACGGCGTGGCTGCCCCATTGCCGTTCCCATTTTCGCCGGCGTTGCTATTGCTACTGGTGTTCGTGTTTTCCCCGGCGGAAGGGGTATTTGTATGCCCGTTGGCAGTGCCATTCCCACTCCCACCACCGCCAGCGTTGGAATTGGAGCTGCTGCCTCCTCCGGCGGAAGGGGTGTTCGTGGGCCGGTTGGCATTGCCATTGCCACTCCCCCCGGCACTCGAGTTGCCGTTACCTCCCGCGCCCGGGGTAGGCGTTGCATCGTCGCCGTCTTCCCCGGTGGGGGTCGAATCGGCATCCGGCTCGTCGGCGTCGCCCGGTCCATTGCCGTTGCCGTTTCCGCTGGTGCCCGTGTGGCCGGGGGCGGAACCGCTGTTGCCGGCATCGCCGGTCTGGCCGGGGGCGCCTTCTGGGCCGGTGACTGCTGACTGGTCCGGTGTGGCGTCGTGGTAGCCATCGACCGGAGGCTGTCCTTCGGGCACGGTCGCTGCGCCGGGTACGGCGATGCACTGGCCGCTGCGAGTGATGATGACGTGCGTGCCGGCCTGTGCGCGGCATTCCACACCGTTCACGATGATGAGGGCATCGCCTTCGATGACGTCGACTGTCCAATCGCCATTCGCGAGGCTCGCGACGCTTACCACGCCGCCTTCGCTAAGGAGTGCATGCCATGAGGCAGCCCGGATTTCAAGGCGGCGGCCATCGCTCGCCGCGGTCATTGAGCCGGTCGACATCGCCAGCGTTACGCCGTCGGCGTCGTCTTCGAGAAGGGTAAAGGAGCTGCCTGCCGCGAAACTTGCGCGCGTGCGATCGAGAACGAGGTCGGAGTTGGTCGCGGCGGTGCCAGTTTCACCGATTCCGAGGCGGTCCTGCGCCTGGCCGTTGACCGTGATGTCGCCGAACGCGAGCGCGTGTACCGCGTCCTGGTTCGAGGAGGGGTTCGCGGCGTCCAGGAGGGGGCGGGCGGCGGCGATTATGGCAGCGGCGACCCCGGCGCCGACTGGGATGGTTATCCACCGCTCCTGCGTCAGGCGGCCGAAGGCGGATTGGGGTTCTTCCTGCGCGCCGAGCTGCGCAAAGATCCGCGCGCGCAGGGCCTCGCGCCGTTCGACGGTGAGCGGCGCGGGGGCCGCGTTCCGAACGGTGAGTTCGAGGGCGCGAAACTCGAGCATGGCGTCTTGCCTAAGGCGAAGCATCAGTCATCACCTTCCGCATCTTTCGGAGCGCTCGAAGCAGGAGGGCGCGGACGGCGCCTTCTCGCTTGCCCATGATCGCTGCGATCTGCTCGTGGGTTTTGTTGTCGAAGTAACGGAGGACGACGACCTCCCGCTGTTCGGCCGTGAGGACCGCGAGGGCGCGCGCAACGAGGCGGCGGGCGTCTTCTTCCTCGGCCGCGATGTGCGTGGCGTCTTCCTGGATCAGGTCGTGTTCGAGGATCTCGAGTGTGCGCTGCGATTCCCGCCAGTGGTTACGCAGTTCGTTCCTTGCGATTGTGAAGATCCATCGGCGGAACTGGCCTGAGCCGCTCCGGTAGCTCCTCGCTGAGCGCCAGGCCTTGAGGAAGACATTCGAGAGAACATCTTCGGCAACGGTGTCGTTGTGGCACTGGCCGCGGATGTACCGGTAGAGGTCGTCGGCGAGGAGTGTATAGATGTCCCCGAACGCTGCCTGGTCGCCCGCCCCAGCACGCGCGGCGAGAATCTCAAGGTGGCCCGTTTCCGCGGACGCGCCTTCGATCGCTGTCCCGGCCAGGCGAATCGACTCGACCATCCCAGCCACTATACGTAACTGGCCCGTCACCGGCGATTAGAAAGCGGTCAAAGTTATCAGCGACCCCGGGGGACTTACGACGGGCTGCTCAATCGCCGGGCGGCTTCTTGGCGGCGCGGCGGACGGCGAACGCGGCGGCCTCGACCCGGCGGGTGACGCCAAGTTTGGCGAGGATGTCGCTGACGTGATGCTTCACGGTCTTCTCGGAGAGGTAGAGCTTTTCCGCGATCTCCCGGTTGGTCAGGCCTTCGGCGATCATGTCGAGGATGGCGAGTTCTCGCTCACTCAGGTGTTGGGCGACCTGGTCCTCTTCGCTGACGACCATGCCCCGCCGGATCTGGTCGATTACCGCGGCAGAGCTGGCAGAGTCGAGCGTTTTCCCGCCGCGTCCGACGGTCCGCATTGCGGCGAGGAGCTCAGCGGTCTGTACCTCCTTAAGGAGGAACCCGCTCGCCCCTGCGACGAGCGCGGCCATTACCGCGCGGTCATCAGCGTACGACGTGAGCATGAGGACGTTGACTTCAGGCTGGGCGGAGCGGATCTCGCGGCAGGCTTCAATTCCCGTCAGTTTCGGCATCCGGACATCCATGACGATCAGGTCGGGTTGCACACGGCGGGCTTCGCGGACTGCTTCGTTCCCGTCGCGTGCTTCGCCCACGACGGTGAAGTCGGCCTCGTTTCGTATTGCCGCTTTGAGGCCTGCGCGGACGATATCGTGGTCGTCCGCCAGGAGGACGCGGATCTGGTCACTCATCGTCGATTTCTCCCCGTGGTATCTGGACCCGGACGGTGGTGCCCATACCGGGAATGCTAAGCAGCGTGAGTTCGCCTCCGAGGCGGGCTGCGCGAGTGCGCATCGTCACCGAACCGAGGCCCTGGCGCACGCTGGCGGTATCAAACCCGAGGCCATTGTCCTGGATTGTGAGGGTGGTCTGGGAGGACGACTCACGCAGGTCGACGGCGATCTTTGTTGGAGCGCCATGACGAGTGGCGTTGCTGACGGCTTCGCGTGTGATGTAGACGAGGTCTTCGACATCGCGCGGCTCCATTTGCTGGACGGCGGAGGCACTGATGTTGGTGAGCGTGTTGACACCTTCTGGGACCAGCTGACGGAGAATGAAGGCGATGTCACGGCTGAAGTCGGGCGGCCCGGCGGGGGTTTCGGCCTCCAGCATGTTGATGTAGGCGCGAATGTCGCCGATCAGGTGGTTGATGTGCTCGACACAGCCTTCGAGTCCTGTGCGTGCTGCATCGCTCATCCCTTCGGAGCGTCCGAGGGAGTCGACCTCGAGTCCGATCGCGTAGAGCGCCTGGATGGTCCCGTCGTGCAGGTCGTGGGCGATGCGGACCCGCTCCTCCAGCAAGGCGAGTCTGCCGATACGTTCGCGGGCGAGGGCGCTTGAAACGCTGACTGCGGCCTGCAGCGCCATCATCCCGGCGGCGACTTCGTCGGCTGCGGTGAAGGAGGGGGCGCCGCGGGTGCGTGTCATGTAGAGCGACCCGATCGTGTGTCCACCCGCACGAATCGGTACGCCGAGGAAAGACGTCATGTCGGGATGACCCGTGGGCCAGCCGGTAAAGGATGGGTGGGTTGTGAGGTCCTCGAGGCGGAGGGGACGGTCGTGCCGGACAAGGTCACCGAGCAGGCCGCGTCCGCGTGGTGGCGCCCCGAGCCGGTGGGCTTCCGCTTCGCTGATGCCCGTGAACACGAAGCGGTCCAGGATGCCTGCCTCATCGAAGGTGGAGATTGCGGCGAATTCGGCGTCTGTGATCTCGCGGGCGCGCGAGGCGAGGCGCCGGAGGACTTCGGGGAGGCTGCTGACGCCGATAAGAATCTCGGCGGTGCTGGCCATTTCATCGGCGAGCTTCTCGGCGATCAGAAAGGGAAGCGGATCGCTCGGAGCCTCGTTGGCGGTCATGCGGGCATGGTACCGGACGTGAAGGTCACCCGTCCGCCGGGTGGATAGTGACCGTCCGGCCCCAAAGGTTGCCCCCCTCGTCCATCACATGGGCGGGGTACTGCGCCGACACTGCATTCATGGGTGAGCCAGAGCCTGATTCTGCCGGGAACAGCGGCGCGCGGATCCGGATACTGGCCGCGTCAGACGCGCTACGTGGTGCGCTCGCGATGCGGCTGGCGGAAGCGCGGACGATCGCGCCCTCTGTGACGTTGGATGGAGCGATGGAGCGTGGCGATATTGCGGTGGTTTCGGCGCTCGATTACCCGCCGCCGGCCTGTAACGAACTGGTGAGGCAGGGCATCCGGGTCGTGGTGCTTGCTCCCGTTGCACGGGAGTCTGACCGGGAGGAGTTCATGCAGGCAGGTGTATACGCCTACCTCCCGATGGCAGTCGATGCCGACGAACTCGTGGATCATCTGGAAGGCGCGCTTCGTCCCACGGCCAGTAGCTCCTGTACGGTCAGCGCCGGTTAAACCGGCTGCCGGCAATATCGGGCCCTTCTTTGATGATGACTTCGACTGCCTCAGCGACCGCCGCGACGGTCTCGTCCAAGCGCTGACGCTCTTCGCCGCGGGGCTCACCGAGTACCCATGGGATCACGACGTCCGAATCCCAGGACGGCTCACCGCCGGAGAAGGGGCGCCCTATGCCGATGCGGACGCGGACGAAGTCGAGGCCTGCGTGGGCACCGATGTCGCGGAGGCCGTTGTGGCCGCCGTGACCGCCGCCTGCCCTGATTCGGATTGCACCCGAGGTGAGGTCGAGCTCGTCGTACATAACGATGGTGTGAGAGATGTCGACCCCGGTCCACTGGAGCGCCTGGGCGACGGCCTTTCCGCTGTCGTTCATGAAGGTCTTCGGCTTCACTACGGCGATCCTGGTGCCGTCGAGTTCGCCGGCGGCAATCGCCATCAGGCTGCCGGTCTGCTTCGGTTGGATGCGAAGACGTTTCGCGACGGCGTTTGCGGCCCAGGCGCCGACGTTGTGGCGCGTCCCGGCGTACTTCTCGCCGGGGTTGCCGAGGCCGACGACGAGCCAGTCGGCCGGGAACCGGGGGGCGCCACCGCCGCCGAAGATGCGTCGCAGAGCCATCTGAGAGCCTCCGCCTTCACGTTGCGGCGGCCTGGAGACTCGCGCAACCTGAAGGCGGACATGGCTGACCTCGCCTTCTCCCTAATCTTTGGGACAGCGTATGGCGTGCTGATCTTCGGCATCGCGATGCTGATCGCGATCCCCTACAGTGTCTGGCGCGGGCTGACCTGGGTATGGTCGGCCAAATCGAGGAGCGCACGATGGCGACGCGAGAACAGGTAGACGAGCTGCGGCAGAAGATGCGCGAACAGCGCACAGAGCTGATGGCGGCCGCGCGTGGGCTGACGCCGGACGATGCGCTCCGGGTCCCGAAAGATGCGACGGGCGAGGAGCAGTGGACGGCGCTCGAGCAGCTTGCGCACCTCTGGGAGATGGAACGGAGCTACGACTCGTGGGTGCGGGCGGCACTTGATTCGGATAACCCGGACCTCACGAACGTACGCGGCGAGCCGGTCGCGATCCCGATAGAGCTCGCGAACGAGCACACGGTCGCGGACCTGCTGCGGGCCCTGGAGATCGAACGGGCGTACACGCACGGCCTCATCGACGGGATGGCACTGGATGCGTTCGATCGGACGGCAACGAGCCCGATGTTCGGGACGCTGACCGTCTTGCAGTGGCTGCGGTCGTTCTACCGGCATGACCGTCAGCACGGCGCGCAGATCCTGGGCCGCCAGAGCGATTATACGCCGACCTTCAAGAACGGCGAGCCAAACCAGCGATTGATGCGGATCGAGGCGGTTCAGGCGCGCGGAGGGGCTGGCCTGTAGGTCAGGCGAGCTGCTTTTCCGGAGCTATCGACTCGGGGACGGCGACGCTGAGCGCCGTCTCGAAACCGGCGCGGGTACCACAGCGCTCGCAGCGGCGCATGCGTACGGCCTGGCTCTGAAGGTTCACGAAGTAGCGCCATCGGTGGTCGCAGGAAGCGGGGTGTTCAGCCATGGCGTCAGCATTACAGCCACCGGTTAACGCAATGTTTCATCGGCATGAACACCACGAATCGGAAAACTAAACGAAACCGCGGAGTTTAATGGCCCGGGCAACACGGTCGACGGCGATGTCGAAGGTCGCCTGGCGTGGGCGGGTGCCATCGCGGGCGCTGCGGCCCATCACGGAATGAAACGCGGCGACCATGCGGGCGGTCAGCTCTTCGTTGACTCGCTCGAGTGACCAGCGGAACTGCTGGATGTTCTGGGTCCACTCGAAGTAGGAGACCGTAACGCCGCCGGCGTTGACGAGTACATCGGGGATGAGGGTGATGCCCCGTTCGGCGAGGACTGCGTCGCCATCGGGGGTGACCGGATGGTTGGCAGCTTCGATAACGGCACGGGCGCGGAGCTGCGGGGCGTTCTCTCCGGTGATCACTTCGCCGAGGGCGGCGGGGACAAGGTAGGCGCATTCGAGTTCCAGGAGATCGGCGTTGGTGATGGGGTCGCCGGCATCGAACCCGGCGACCGAGCCGGCGATGGCGTACCAGCGGTCGAGCGCGTCAATATCGAGACCTTCCGGGTTGTAAATGCCGCCCTTCACATCGCTGACGCCGATGATGCGAAAGCCGTACTCCTTGCTGGCGATGCGCGCGGTCCAGGAACCGACGTTGCCATAGCCCTGGATGACGACGCTCAAATCGTGCGGGTCCTCGCCCTGGAGTTTCGCGTATTCGGCCATGCAGACGGCGACGCCGCGCCCGGTGGCCTGGTCACGGCCGAGGCTGCCGCCGAGTTCGGGCGGTTTGCCGGTGACGATTGCAAGGGTGTGACCGAAGCGCTGGCCGTAGGCGTCCATCATCCACGCCATTGTCTGGGCGTTCGTGCCGACGTCAGGCGCGGGGATGTCGCGGTAGACGCCGAGGATCATGGCGATGTGGTTCATATACTGGCGGGAGAGCTGGTTTAGCTCGGTGCCGCTCATGCGGGTGGGGTCGCACATGACCCCTCCCTTCGCACCCCCGAATGGGAGGTCCATGAGGGCGCATTTGTAGGTCATGAGCATGGCGAGCGCGCGGACTTCGTCGAGGTCGGCGAGGGGGTGGAAACGGATGCCACCCTTGTAGGGACCGCGGGCGCCGTTGTGCTGGACGCGGTAGCCCTCAAAGATCCGGAGTGTGCGGTCGTCCATGCGGACCGGGACCTGGACGTGCATCTCGCGCCAGGAGGTCTGAAGGAGGGCGAGAGCTTCCTGGTCGAGCTTGATCCGCGCGGCGGCCTCGTTCACGGACATCAGGACCGACTGCGACGGCGACGCCGGGCGCGTTTCGAGTGTGTGTGTGCCGGCAGGCATGCTGTCCCTCCGTGCGCAATGTGCACTCACGATGATGCCAAGGTTCGGCCGCGAGGGCATGTCAGGGCAGTGGTCGACCATTTGGATGGCCGTGGCAGACTGGCCGAATGGCTCGCGTTTTCGTCACACGGCAGGTCCCGGGAGATGCGATTCCGATGCTGGAGGGCGCCGGACACGGTGTGGAGACATGGGCGGCTGATGGCCCGATTCCACCAGAGGAGCTTCTCGTAGGCGCCCGCGGCTGCGACGGGGTGCTGGCCATGCTGACTGACCGGTTTGATTCAACGGTGTTCGGGAGCCTGCCGGGGCTCAGGGTGGTGGCGAACATGGCGGTTGGGTACGACAACATCGATGTCGCGGCAGCGACGGCGGCGCGGGTGTGGGTGACGAACACGCCGGGTGTGCTCGCGGAAACGACTGCGGACCTCGCCTTCGGGTTGATGCTCGCGGCGGCGCGGAATGTGGTTGCAGGCGAGCGTGCGGTCCGGGCGGGGGAATGGGGGCCGTGGTCGCCGACCGGATATCTC
>JBPPMX010000025.1:0-6585 GCA_051306275.1 Tepidiformaceae bacterium | reverse complement strand
CTGCCGGGAGGCGAGCCGGGGGGCGGACTCTGGCTGGAGCGAGACCTGACGCTGGACCGGGTTAGCGCGACTTCGGCTTGATCCAGCCACGCCGGATCATGAAACGGCTCCAGATGCGCGCCATCCCAAGAGAGAGCGGCAGAGCGATGATGAGGAAGATGACGCTGTAGGCCGTCTCGTTATCGGACGCGCCGACGATCACGCCGACCCAGACGCCGATGAAGAGGGCGACGGATGCGGCGAAGAACACGGGGAACGTCCGCCAGCGCCATGTGGGCAATGCTGCCTGGGCAGCCTGTGCTGCGGGGGCCGCGGCTGCTCCTGACTCGCGCCGGTTGCGGTTGCGACGGCGGGCAGGGCTCATGAGGGCTCGTCGGCGGCGCGGAAGCCGATAAGGTCCGCGCGCTCGAAGAGCAGCACGGGGCCTGCTTTGCGATGGCGGATGCGGCCCTGCTGCGCAGCGGCCGAGAGGATGCGTTCCTCGGTCGCGAGGAAGGTCGCTGCTTCTTCAAGGGTCATGATGTCGTCCAGCGCTGTCCCGGTGTCTTCGGGAACGGGGCTGAGACAGCGGTCACAGGTGTAGATGATCCCGAAGTAGATATCGGAGAGCGTGACAATCCCGCAGTCTTTGCCGGCGAGGTCCGTCCGCTGGTTGAGGTGGAAGAGCAATCCGCAGGTATTGCACTCGGTCCGCGTGTGCGGTTCGAGCGCTTCGGAGCAGATGGAACAGGGGGATTCAGCGCTCGTCATCGTCATTTGGGCCGTCAGCGATGATAGCGCATCCTTGACAGCCGACCAATGAACTATATGATTAGGGAAAGTTAGCATTTCTTCGCCCGGTTGGCCGGATCGGGTGGGAGGTCGCGTGCCGCTGGCCATCCAGCCGACAGCCTATGCCGAACTGGTAGACCGCCTTGGAGTTGAGCGGGTGGATGCGGCACTCCTTTCGCAGGCGCTCACCCATGCGTCGTACCTGAATGAAGCGGACCCCGGGGCGCAGTCAAACGAACGCCTGGAATTCCTTGGGGATGCGGTCCTCGGGCTGATCGTGGGGGCGGAGCTGTTCCGCTGGTACCCGAAGGCGGGGGAAGGCGAACTGACGCGGATGCGGGCCGAGATTGTGCGCGGATCGACGCTGGCGCGGGCGGCGGCGCGGATGGACCTGGGCGGGTATCTCGTGCTCGGCAAGGGCGAGGAGGCGGCAGGCGGACGGACACGCGAGCGGAACCTTGCCGGCGCCTTCGAAGCCGTGATTGGGGCGATCTACAGGAGCCGGGGGATGAGAGTGACGCAACGGCTGGTGCTGTCCCTGTTCGCTGAAGAACTCGCCCAGATCCGGCGCGTCGGGCCGCAAGTCGATCCTAAATCGCGGCTTCAGCACCTGGTGCAGGCGCGGTGGCATCAACCGCCTGAGTATGTGACCGTTGTCGAAGAAACCGGTGGCCCGGGACGTCGCTTCACGGTCGAGGTGAAGGCGGCGGGCGCCCCCCTTGGCCGCGGTTCGGGCGGGAGCAAGCGCGAGGCTCAGCAGGCAGCTGCCGAACAGGCACTGCTCACCCTGGCCGAGAGCGCAGAGGGGGCGTGACGGGATGTACCTGAAGAAGCTTTCGATCCAGGGCTTTAAGAGCTTTGCGAACCGGACGTCGTTCGACTTCGGCGGTGGCGTGACGGCGGTGGTGGGCCCGAACGGCTCCGGGAAGAGCAACGTCTCGGACGCGATCCGGTGGGTGCTGGGCGAGCAGAGTTCGAAGCTCCTTCGTGCGAAGAAGACCGAGGACGTGATCTTCTCGGGGTCGCCGGGGCGGCCGGCGGTTGGCATGGCGGAGGTGATGCTCACGCTCGACAACTCCGAGCGGTGGCTGCCGCTGGATTTCGCGGAGATTGAGGTCGGCCGGCGCGTCTACCGGAACGGCGACTCGGAGTACCTGCTGAACGGTGCGCGGGTGCGACTGCGCGATGTGCTCGACCTGCTGATGAAGGGCGATGTAGGGCAGAACAGCTACGCGATCATGGGACAGGGGCTGGTCGACGAGGTCCTGAGCATGACGCCCGACGATCGCCGGTCGTTCCTCGACGAAGCGGCGGATGTGAAGCGGTTCCGCGTGAAGATCCGCGAGGCGCAGGATCGGCTCTCGGCGACGCGCGACAACATGGAACGGGTGGGGATGCTGGTGGCCGAGATCGAACCGCGGCTGGCGCAGTTGAGCAGGCAGGCTGAACGGGCGTCCGAACACCAGAAGCTGGCCGCGGAGCTGAGCGAACTCCTGCGCGCGTGGTACGGGCATCGGTGGAGTGAGGCGCAGAACAGCCTCGTCCGGGCGCGCGCCGCGCTCGACCAGCGGACGGCGGAGGATGCGACGGCGGTGGAGCGCGTTGAGGAGTTGCGGACGCAGCTGCGGGCGCTGAGCGAAGAGATTCGGAAGCGCCGGGAGACGATCGCCAGGCGGGAGTCACGCGACGCGGAGCTAGAGCAGCGGACTCGACAGCTCGAGCAGGAGATCGCGCTCGACCGGGAGCGGCACGCGATGGTATCGGCCCGGCACGACGAACTTGTGACGGAACTTGAGGCGATCGAGTCCGAACGGGTGGCGCTCGCATCAACGGATATCGATGACGGCCGACGGGGGATCGCGGTCGTGGAGGAGCTCGATGGCGCGCGGGCGGCGCTCACGGAGCGCAGGGCGGCACTGGAGACGGTCGAGCGCGACTACGCTTCGGCCCGAAGCAAGGTGCAGGAACTCCGGGACGGCGCTGAGGCGGACAAGCGCCGCGCCGTGACGTCCGAAGAAGACGCCGCAGCCGCCGGGAAGCGGATCGAGCAGCTTGAACGGGAACTGGCACAGGCGGGGATCACCCGGAAGCAGCTACTGGTCGAGCTCATCGGGTACGGGCGGAGGTTCGCGGAGTTACGTGAGACGCTCATCGCCGCGGAGGACCGGCTCGAAGACGCGCGGCTGGAGACACGGCATGCGCGCGAGCACCTGCTGAAGCTGCAGGACGAGGTCCAGCAGTACGAGAATGCGGGTAACACCGACCTGCGTGAGCTGGACCGGCTGGAAGGCCGGCTGGAAGCATTGCGGCGTGTGCAGCTTGAACACGAGAGCGTTACCGCCGGGACACGGAATGTGCTCGTGATGGGCCAGGCGCTGATCGAGGGAGTTGCACCGGGGTCGCTCGGCGAGGCGCCGGAGCTCTCCGGAGTCGTGGGGCTGATCGCTCGTCAGATCACGGTACCGGCGGGCCTCGAGGCGGCGATCAACGCGGCCCTCGAGCTTCGGCTCCATGCGGTGATCGTCGAGAAGGAAGACCAGGCGTTCGAAGCGATTCGTCTGCTGATCGGGAAGCAGGCCGGGCGGGCACAGTTCCTACCGCTCGACACACTCCGTCACGTTTTCCCGCTGAACCTCCAGAAGGAGCGCGGGGTCGTTGGCGTCGCGGCGAAGCTGGTGAAGTGCGACACGCGGTACCGGCCGCTGGTCGACACACTTCTCGGGCGCGTGATCGTGTGCGAGGACGTGGCGACCGGCCTCCAGATGATCCGGCGCGGGCTGGGGTCGGTGGTAACGGTGGACGGGGTCGCTATCGAGCAGAACGGGATCATCTCGGGTGGGGCGACGAGCGTGGAGGAGACCGTGTTCAGCCGTCAGCGCGAGTACCAGGAACTACCCGCGAAGATAGCGGCCCTGCGGGAGCGAACACAGACGAGTGCCCACCAGCTCGAAACCGCGCGAGCGGCGATCGAGCAGGCGGCAGCGCGCTCCCGCGAAGCTGAGCAGGCGTACGACCGGCTGCGGAAGCAGTTCGACGCCAGCCGGTTCGAGCTTGAGAAGGAGCGAGACCGGCTGCACCGGCTGCGGCGTGAGCTCGGCGGGTACCGCGGGAAGCGCGCGGACATCGGACGCGAGATCGAGGGGCGTCAGCGGCTCATCGACCAGGCGCGGCTGGCAGCGGACCAGGCGCGAGCTCGGGCGACGGAGCGGACCGCCGGCCTCGCGGCGCTGGAAGAGGAGCTTGCGCACCTGACGGGGCGCCGCGAGGCGGCACTCCAGGGCGTTGGCGAGGCGAGCGCGGCCCTTGCGAGCGTGGAGGGCGAGCGGCGGACGCTGGATGCGTTGCGGGAACAGCACGAGAAGACGATCGAGCGGCTCGCCAACCAGGTGGCGGCGAAGCGGCTCCAGGCGCGGAACATTGAGCTCGAGGCGACTGTGATCGCGGATCGGCTGCAGAAACTGGCGCGTGACCACGAGGCGGCACTGGCCGACCGGGCGCGGCAGGGCGACGATGTCGCGCCGGATCGCGATGAGCTGGACCGCTTCGAAGCACACGAACGCCAGGTGCAAGAAGAACTCGCGGGAGCGCAGGAAGCGCTGCTCGCGATCGACCGGCGGCGGATCGACGCGGAAGCCGAGGTCGCGCGAGCGCTTGAGCTGATAGAGACGTTGAAGGTGGAGATGGACCGCGAGGGACTGGCGCCCGATCGGCGTGGGAACGTGGTCCCGCTCGATGCTGCGATGGCCGCGGAGGTGATGTTCGACGACGAACCCGCGATGCCCCCGTACCAGGGTGCGGCGCTGCTCGACCCCGAAGCAACGCGGCTGCGCGTGGAGGAACTCCGGCGTCAGATCCGGCGGCTCGGGCCGATCAACGAGGAGGCTCCGGTGGACTACGAAGAGAGCCGGCAGCGCTACGAGTTCCTCACGACCCAGACGCGAGACCTCGAAGAGGCGGAACTTCACCTGCGTGAGGCGATATCGGAACTGAACGAGGAGATCCGGGATCGGTTCGCGGGGGCGTTCGACAAGGTGAATGCGGCTTTCGGCGAGTACTTCGCGGCATTCTTCGGAGGCGGATCGGCGCGGCTGATCATGACCGACCCGAAGGAAGTGGCGAGTACGGGGATCGAGATCGAGGCGCAGCCCCCGGGAAAGCGCGTCAACAGCCTGACGCTGCTTTCGGGCGGCGAGCGGTCGCTGACGGCGGTAGCGCTGCTGTTCGCGCTGCTTTCGGCGAACCCGGCGCCCTTCTGTGTGCTGGACGAAGTCGATGCCGCGCTTGATGAAGCGAACGTCGGGCGGTTCACTGAGGCACTGGCGAAGCTCTCGGAGCGGACGCAGTTCCTCGTCGTGACGCACAACCGGCGGACGGTCGAAGTCGCGAATTCGATCTACGGGGTATCGATGGCGCGGGACGGCGTCTCAAAGGTGCTGTCGCTGCGCCTTTCAGACATCCCCCAGAACTGACCGGTTCACCTGCCGCGGCTACGATGAGGTTACTGTCCTGGTTCGAGCGAGGAGTGATACGTGCGGTTCTGGCGGCGTAACAAGCAGGAAGAGTCGACTGACGAGGCTGCTCCCGAGGAGGAAGAAGGCGGCGCTGTCGTTGTTGCCGAGGCGGAGACCGAGTACGCGCCGGAGGAACTCGCGGAGATCCACGAGCAGACCGAGCGGGCGGTCGAGCGGACGCGGCGGGGGCTGTTCGGGAACATCAAGCGCCTGTTCGAACGGGCGGACTTCGAAGAAGACCTGTGGGGCGAGCTCGAAGAGTTGCTGGTGGCGGCGGATACGGGGCTGGAGACCACGGAAGCAATCATCGCGCGGGTCCGGAAGCGGGTGCGCGACGACGGCATCAAGCAGGCTATCGGCGTCCGGGAGGCACTGCGGGACGAGATGGTTGGGGTCCTCGAGGAGACACGGGGTGCAGCACCTGCGTGGGAGTCGCCGGAGCCGCCGCCGACCCTGGTGGTGCTTGTCGTCGGGGTCAATGGAGCGGGGAAGACGACGTCTATCGCGAAGATGGCGCACGCGTTCAAGCGGGACGGTGCAACGGTGATCCTGGGCGCAGCAGACACCTTCCGCGCGGCTGCGAGCGAACAGTTGAAGGTCTGGGGCGAACGGACGGGAGTGCGGGTGGTCGCGCACCAACCCGGGGCGGACCCGGGCGCGGTCGTGTTCGATACGCTGACGGCCGCGCAGACGGCGGGCGCGCAGGTCGTAATCATCGACACCGCCGGGCGGCTCCATACCAAGGTGAACCTGATGGAGGAGCTGAAGAAGATCAACCGGATCGTCCAACGCACGATCCCGGATGGGCCGCACGAGACGCTACTCGTCCTGGATGCGACAACGGGCCAGAACGGGATGAGCCAGGCGCGGACGTTCACAGATGCGGTTGGCGTGACCGGCATCGTGCTTGCGAAGCTGGATGGGACGGCCAAGGGCGGCATCGTGTTCGCGATCGCGCATGAGCTTGGCATCCCGGTTCGGTTCATCGGCACGGGTGAGCGAATGGAGGACCTTGCTCCCTTCGTCCCGCGTGACTTCGTCGACAGCCTGATGGGCTGAGGGCGAGGTGACCGCGCCGGTTGCCTACTGGCTCCTTGCGATTGCGGTCGCCGTCGCGGCCTTCCCGGTCGGCCTTCGATTCTTCTGGCGGCTCCCTGACGGCGGCGCGGGGCTATCGTTCGTCCTCGGGGTCACGCTCGCCGGGTACGCCTGGTTCATCCTGCGGACTGTGGGCGCTGTGGATGCCGGGGCCGGCGGAGCGCTGCTCGTCATCGCGCTGCTGGGGCTCGTGGGTGCTTGGGCG
>JBPPMX010000024.1:0-5195 GCA_051306275.1 Tepidiformaceae bacterium | reverse complement strand
TCATGGCACTCCCCCTCCCCGCGAACCGTTCGAACTGCGCCTCCCGCCCGCTCGCCTTGAGTGAGTCGAACAGCAGCGCCATGTCCGCCCCCGACATCAGCGTCTGCGCCACCGACCACAGCAAGAACGATCCGACGAGTACTGCGAACGATGTGGTGAACGCGAAGATCAGCACGCACGCCGCGAGCACCATCGCCCCGAGCCCAAGTGAAATCGTCCGTCCCCACCGGTCAGCTACCGCTCCCGTGGGCACCTCGAGCAGCACCACGGCGACCAGGAACAGCCCTTCCGCGCCCGTCACCTGCGTCAGGCTGAACCCCTGGTTGATCGTCAGGTAGACGATCCATACCGGTATCCAGAGCTGAAAGTCACGCAGAAACCAGAACGCGTACAGCAGCCGGATATTCCGGTCGGTCGCATACACCTGTCCCACCACGCGAGCGTATCACGCACCCTGTAGCTACCGGATCCAGTTCTCCAGGAGCAACCCATCGACCCGCTCAAAGTGCCGTTCGTTCCCGGTGACGAGCGTGCCGTCTGCGCTCTTCACAATCGCCGCAATCCTGAGGTCGGCGTCTCCGATCGGCGTCCCGGCGCGTTGAAGGCGCGCACGGATCGCCGCATACTCGCGGGCCGCATCCATGTCAAACGGCAGCACCCGTAACGGCGCTCCGGTGAGAAGCTCCAGGATTCGACGCTCGAGAAACTCCTGGCGGTTCGACATCATTGCGCCGTGTAGCAGTTCGCCGACCGTGATGCTCGTCGTCGCCTGTTCAGCTATCGGCGTCACCCCTACTCGCTGGAAGCATCTTCAGAGAGGGCGAAGGCCGCATGAGCTCGCTGATCGCATCCGTATGAGGATATAGATCATCCCTCGAACGCCACGTCCGGCCGCGGCGGTGACGAGCGATCGTCCTGCAGTTGTCTCAAGAAAGCGTCGATCTCAGCATCCTCAAGACCCCACCCGCCAACGAACGCCAGCAGTCCCCCGGGCGTCTCCGCCGTTAGCCGGGATGCTTCCAGTCGCTCAAGATCCTCGATGCTCACCAGTGCCGCCACCGGCCGCCCGTGTCGTTCGATGATGTAGTGCTCGTCATCGTGGAGGACCGCATCCACGACCGCGGAGAACTGGGCCTTCGCGTTGGCAATGCTGATTCGTTGTGTCATTGCTTTCCTCGACTCTGTTCAATATGACCAGATTATCCTGCTGCCACTCCCGTAACCACCCGGTAAGCACGGCTCCTTCCCACCTGCGCTACGATCTCCCGGCAACCCGACCGGAGTACCACCATGCCCGAATCCAAAAACACCGAAACCGCCTACCTCGCCGGCGGCTGCTTCTGGTGCCTCGAAGCCGTCTACGACGAACTCCGCGGCGTCATCTCAGTCGAGTCGGGCTACATGGGCGGCCCCTCCCCCGACCCCACCTACGAGCAGGTCTGCTCCGGCCGCACTGGTCACGCCGAGATCGTCCGCCTGACCTTCGATCCTGCCGTTTCCACCTTCCGCGAACTCCTCGAAGTCTTCTTCGTCATCCACGACCCGACAACGCTTAACCGCCAGGGAGCCGATGTCGGCTCCCAGTACCGCTCCGCCATCTTCTTCGTCACACCGGAGCAGGAGCAGACGGCCCGCGATGTCATCGCCGAACTAACCGCCGAGAAGCTCTTCGGCGATCCCATCGTCACAGAAGTCACGCCAGCCGAGGCGTTCTACATCGCCGAGCCCTACCACCAGGAGTACTTCGCGCGGAACCCCACCCAGGGCTACTGCGCATTCGTCGTGGCGCCGAAGGTCAATAAGTTCCGCAAACACTTCCTCGAAAAGCTAAAAGCAGCGCCCGCGACCCACTGAGCCCTGCCGTCAGCCCGTTCGCGGCTTCCAGCCCGTAATTCGCGACGCGTACACCGCCAGTCCGATCAGCAACCCGATCCCCATGATCGGCGCGAACATGTGCTTCAACGGTGTCACGTCGAACAGCAGGCCTGCCGCGAACCCGATGATGCCCACGTTCACCATCGCGAAGATCGCCTGGTCGAGTCGCTGATCGCCCCCCCGCACCATCGTTGCGGCCATCAGCATCGCGAAGATCGCGTTCGTCATCCCTCCGATGAACTGCGAATGGTCCATCCCAAGCAGCTGGTTCACGGGCACAAGGTCGAGGTCGCCTTCGTACTTAATGATCCAGTACTGCGTCAGCCCGATCACGAACACGATCGAAACCGCCCCCATGATCGCGTGCCGCCCCGGCGAGGCATCCAGCAGCTTCACCGTCCGGAACGACGGCCACATGCGCTTCAGGAAGATCACGACGCCCACGATCTCAAGCAGCACCGCCAGCGGCGCCAGCGGGACGATGTCCAGCAACAGCGACAGCATCAGCAGTACGCCGCCCGCGAACGGGAACACGGCCTGGATCACGCCGAGCCGCGACGCCTTCGGCGGCCTCGGAAAGAAGAACGCCCACTCCACCATCGCCATCGCCACCGGGATCAGGAACCCGACCACCATCGTCGCGGGGTGCGCATCCTCGCCGCCCTCCGGCAGCCAGTCGTCTCCCGTTGCGATTTCAAGGCCGAGCAGCACTCCCAGCACACCGCCAACCACCGATGTCCCCAGCGCCGCGAGGAACCCCCAGTGCGGAACGCCGAGTTCCATCGACCGCACCCGGTAACCCACCCACCCGAAGAATGCCGCTATCATCACGAGCGAGACCGTTCCAAGGATTGGTCGCCACCAGCCGTACGTCAGCGAAAATGCCGCCACGTACAGCACGAACGCCACGATCGCCCCGGCCGTCGCGTATCGCAGCAGCTTCCGTTCCTGCGGCCCGACCGGCCGTTGCTCGCCAAACAGCCACAACGACGCCGCGAAGACGCTCAGCGTCAGCCATCCGAGTGTCCCGCCATGGACATGGCCGAGGATTCGCCGCTGGTCAAACTCCACCGCGTCGATCCCGTTGAGGATGCCGATCACGATCGTGTACACAAATACCGCCATCGCCGACAGCAGGAGCGCGCGAATCTCAGTCCAGAGTACCGGTCGTTCCGATTCCTGCATGCTCGAACCCTCCCAGATTCTCCCTGCGATGCTACGCTGCTCTTTACCTGCTCTCAAGAACCTTGCAATCCGCCCCAATCACCACAAATCTCCCCCGGCCCGGAGTACGCTCGTCCGGAGACCGAAAGGAGCGCCTCATGTCTGCCTCTCCCGACCTCCTCATCGACCAGTCGCCCGATGCCATCATTTTCGCGGGCACCGACGGGCTCATCTCCACCTGGAACCCCGCCGCCGAGCGCATCTTCGGCCATGCCGCTACCGCCGCCATCGGCCAGTCGCTCGACATCATCATCCCCGAACAGTTCCGCGACGCGCACTGGAAGGGCTACGACACCGCCCTCGAAGCGAAGGCCACGAAGTACGCCGGCAAGGCGCTCGCGACCCGTGCCGTGCGCGCCGATGGCGCAACCATCTACGTCGAACTCAGCTTCGCCGTGATCCAGGATGAGTCCGGCACGGTCCTCGGCGCCCTCGCCCACGCTCGCGATATCACCGAGCGCTTCGAAGCCGACCGCGAGACGCGCCGCCGCCTCCGAGAACTCGAAGCCGCCGCTAAGACCTGACGCGAAGAGCCGGGCGTCGGAAAGGACGCCCGGCTCCCGGTTCCTACCCAGCGCCCCGTGCACCGGCTACTTCGTCGCGACGTAGTACAGGTTCAGCGGGTCTTCGGCGATCGCCTTCACCTCGACGTTCGTGAACCCCGCGTCCGCCAGCATCCGCAACGCCGTCTGGCGTCCCCAGACCGTACCGAGCCCGGCGCCGCCGTCCGAAAGCGGCACCGTCATGCAGTGCAGCGTCGAGACCGTGTACAGCCACGGCGCCATTGGATGC
The DNA here is from genome assembly GCA_051306275.1 of Tepidiformaceae bacterium. GTDB lineage: Bacteria > Chloroflexota > Dehalococcoidia > Tepidiformales > Tepidiformaceae > JBPPMX01. The sequence continues at coordinate 1,304 of JBPPMX010000024.1, read as the reverse complement.
GCCACGTTGCCTCGAGCTCACTCGATGCCGCGATGTCGACGCACAGGTACGTCCCGCCCGGCCGGAGCGCGCCATAGATCGCGCGCAGGACCGCGTCCGGGTGTGCCTGGTCGTGGATCGCGTCGAACGTCGTGATCTCTCGGATAGCCCGCCTACTGCCTCGATGCGTTCGGCGCGAAGCTCCGGTACTCACCCGGCGCCGACGGAACCGTCCCCGTCGTCGTCGGAACGCCCTGCGTGCTCGTCGCTGTTGGCGCGCCCTGCGTATTCGTGGCGGTCGGCGACATCGGGACCGTCGTATTCGTTGGCGTCCGCGTCGGCGTGTTCGTTGGGGGGTCGCCCCCAGCACCCACGATCACTCGCCCTACCATCTCCCCAGCAAGTAAGCCCGCTGCATCCGCGTCGCCCGGACCGGCATGGATATTGCAGTACCAGTAATACGTGGCGTCGCTGTTGAACGGCCCGGCAACGGCCTGGGTTGCGCTCATGTTGAATTGTGCGCTGAATGTGAACCCGCCAACGAACGTGACGTTGTGCGTCCCGCCCACACGACTGAATGTGATCGTGTCGCCGGTCGCGATGTCGATGTCCTTGGGGGCGAAGTTGTTGCCCCCGCTACCAACATTCACATTCACGTTCGCCGCCACCGCCCCGTCGGCCCGCCACATCCCCGCGACCAACAACCCCAGGCCCACCGCCGTCAGCGCGGTCGCCAGCCAGCCAGCACGCGTTCGAGCGCCCATAGCGTTCCCTCCGGAGTGATTCGCCGCACGCAACGCGACGATCCGGCAGGGTGGGCGCACGCCCCGCCACTACCTCCTACGAACGCTCATCCTCCCCTGTTCACTCATCCCTCGTGACCCCCGGCGCGTAGTTCCGGAATCCATCCGCCGTTGGCGCTGCGGTCGCGCTCGGCACTACCGTATTCGTCGGCGTGGCAGTCGCCGTCGGCGTGGCAGTCGGCACCGGCGTGAGCGTCGGCGGTGTCCCGCCCTCTCCAACCGTGATCCGCCCGATCATCACCACAAAGTTGTCCAGGTTTCCCTCGTGCGCCTGGCTCCGCGTCGCGTGGATGCTGCAGTAGTACCAGTACGTCCCGTTGTGCAGGAACGGCCCCGCCACCGCCTCCCCGTTTGAGATCGGCGCCGTGAACCCCGCGTCCTCGATCACGATCTGGTGCGTCCCACCCTTGTGCTCGAACGTCACCGACTCCCCAATCTCGATTTGGATATCCGTCGGGCTGAACTGGTTCTGTAGCTGCCCCACGTTCACATGCGTCGTTGGCACCGCCGCCTCGCCCTTGC
>JBPPMX010000023.1:0-7742 GCA_051306275.1 Tepidiformaceae bacterium | reverse complement strand
CCTCGCAGGGCCCCGGCACGATACAGAATGCGCTTTTGCGCGGCCCGGGGCCCGAGCTGTGAGGGATGCGCGTGTACCAGGACCTGGCGATCTTCTCGGGGCGGGCCCATGCGGGGCTTGCCGGGGCCGTGGCGGCGCGCATTGGGCGCCCGCTGGGGAACATCGACGTCTTCGAGTTCTCGAACGAGAACATCTTCGTCCAGTACTGCGAGAACGTCCGGCAGCGGGACGTCTACCTGATCCAGCCGTTTTCGAGCCCGGTGAACACGTCGATCATGGAGCTCCTGATCATGATCGACGCGGCGAAGCGGGCTTCGGCGGGGCGGATCACAGCGGTCATCCCGTACTACGCGTATGGGCGCAGCGACAAGAAGGACCAGCCGCGCGTGCCGATCTCGGCGAGGCTGGTGGCGAACATGCTGGAGACGGCGGGTGCGGACCGGGTGCTCGGGATGAACCTGCACGCGGGACAGATCCAGGGCTTCTTCAACATCCCGCTCGACGAGCTGAACGCGCTCTACCCGGTGAGCGCCTACTTCCGTTCGCAGCGGCTGGAGAACTACGTGGTGGTCGCGACGGACGTGGGCGACGAGAAGCGGGCGCGCGACATGGCGGTGCGGCTGGATATGTCGCTCGCGATCATCGACAAGCGGCGTATCGGGAATACGGGCCGGACCGAGGCCATGAACGTCATCGGTGATGTCGACGGGAAGAACGTGCTGATCCTCGACGACGAGATCGACACGGCGGGGACGATCACGGAGGCGGTGCGGGCGCTTCGCGACAAGAACGCGAAGGAGATCATCGTCTCGGGGTACCACGGGATCTTCAGTGGGCCGGCGATCGAGCGGCTGAAGGGCGCGGATGTGCGCGAGATTGTTGTGACGGACAGCGTGCCGATCCCGGAGGAGAAGCGCCTGCCGAACATGACGGTGATTTCGATCGCGCCGTTGTTTGGCGATGCGATCGGGCGGATTCACTCAGGGCAGAGTGTGGGCGCGCTCTTTCAGTAGGTCACAGGTCACAGGTCACAGGTCACAGGTCACAGGTCACAGGTCACAGGAAGGCGTAGCAGCACCCGGGGGAAGTGTGTTCACCGGGACAAATCCGCGAGGTGGGCCGAAGAAAATAAGAACCGGGGCCGGCTGCAGGACCGGCCCCGGTTGGGGAGGGTGACGCCCGCCGGGGAGGCCGACGCCACAGGAGAGAAGGAACCGCTGGATCAGGTGGGCTTAGCCGTACCGCCACTCGGGGACTGCGCTATGGCAGCCGGGGCAGTAACGGTCGGCGATGTCGTAGGCCGCCGTACAGTCGGGGCAGCGCAGGGCCTCGGGCGGCCGGATGGGGATGTAATCGGGGACGCGAGCCTCTACGAGCAGGCGGCGCCACCATGTCGGCTGATGAGTAGGTCGAAGCATTCTGGAACCTCCGGAGACGGGGACGCGCCTTCGACGCCGAGGTGGCGGGCGAGAGCGAATCCGGGCCATGAGAGGCGATGCTGGCAGGCTGAGCGGCTGCCGCGCCTCTCCCTTTACGCCTACGGGGTTAGCTGACGGGTTCGGTGAGGGAGTCACCTATCCCGGCTGAGGCCGGGAATACACCCCTGAAAGTTGGTTCCCCCGTTCCAACCGGTCGCCCGGCTGGATTCGGCACGACAGTTGTACCACATGGGGCGGGGCGGAGGTGTAAACAACCAGTAAAATCGAAGGCCGCATAGCGAGGGATCGTATAGCAGGGGTGTCGGAAGGCGGGCGGCGGATATGCTGGGATCTCGAAACACGTGACGGAGCGATGGCGAATGGCAGGTGCAGACGGAGCGGGCCGGCGGGTGATGGTGGTGGTGCTGGATTCGATGGAGATCTCGTGGCTGGACGCGCACCTCGCCTCGGGCGCATGGCCGAACCTTGCCGCTTTTGCGGAGTCGTCTCAGCGAATCGGGACGACATCGCAGGGTGAGGTGCTCCACGGAAGCATCTGGCCAAGCTGGGCAACCGGGCTTCAGCCGGGGAAGCACGGGATCTACTTCTGGTCGCAGTGGCAGGCCGAGAAGATGGGCTACTTCCGGAACACCGATCCGCTCCTGGACTTCGACCCGTTCTGGTCGGAGCTACAGAACGACGGCCGGACAGCAACGATCCTGGACGTGTCGTACGTCCGCGCGGTGCGTGCGCCGGGGTTTCGGACGGCGTCGAGCTGGGGGACGCACGACGAGATGGAGCCCGTCTCCTATCCGGACGACTTCCTCCACTCGCTCGACAAGACGTACGGCAAGCACCCGCTGAGCTTCGATGTGGTGGAGCCTGTGACGAAGCGCCAAAAGCTGGAGATGGTGCGCGATCTGCGTCGGGGCGTTCACAAGCGGGCAAAGGTGCTGCGCGACCTGGCTGCGCGGCGCGACTGGGATTTCCTCGCGGTTTCGTTTGGCGAGACGCACAAGGCTATGCACTATCTGGCGTCGGACGAGGAGTTGCGCCCGGGAACGACGAACCAGGACGCGATCGCCGCGATCCTCAATCCACTCGACCGGGCGTGGCCGTCGATCCTCGAGGCCGCCGGCGAGGACTGCGACGTGATCCTGATGAGCCTCCACGGGATCACCGAGCAGGTGAAGTTTGATGGGTTCGGGTCGCAGATCCTGGACATCTTCTCGGGACGGACGCCGTACGACCGGTTCGAGAACGAGGACCTGATCCGGAAGATTCGAAACCTGATGCCAACGACGCTCCGCCATGCGGTCTGGCGGCGAATCCCGGCGAAGATGCGGGCAAGCCGGCATGGGGCGCTGGAGACGGGGACACCCGACCTCGCCGCGCAGAAGGTGTTCCGCGTCCCGCACGATGGGCACCCAGCCGTGCGGGTGAACATGGCCGGTCGTGAGCGCGACGGGATCGTGCCGCCGGGAGAAGACCGCGCGCTGCTCGACGCGCTGGAAGCGCTCGCGCGGCAGTTCACCACGGCGGATGGGAAGGTGGCGTTCCCCGGGACGTGGCGGTCGACGAGCGAGCCGGGGCCGCTCGCGCATCGGCTGCCGGACGCGCTGCTGCTGGCGAATCTTGAGATCGCGCGGACGAGCGAGCTGTTCGGGCCGGACGGCGTCCACCTGAAGTCGGTGCAGCCGGAGGCGCGGAACGGCGTGCACACAGGCAAGGGATTCGCCCTCATGCGCATCGGTGGCGGGCGAAAGGTGACACGAGCAACGGCGGATGGTGTCGACTTCGCGCCGACGATCCTCGACCTGATGGATGCGAAGACCCAGCGCAGCTTCGACGGCAACAGCGTCGTCTCCTAGACTCGCGGCCTGGGGAGGCGGAAATGAGCACGGCGGAACGCAGGGTGATGCTGGTCGGGCTCGAGGCACTCGACCTTGCGCTGCTGGCGCGACTGATCGCCGCGGGACGACTGCCCAACCTGGCGCGGACGGCGGAGGAGTGGCGACGCGCGACTGTCCGATCGGACGGGCACATCCTCTCGGGCTCGGTGTGGGCGTCGTTCGCGGCGGGGGCGGGACCTGGCGAGCACGGGCTGTTCTATTCCCGTCACTGGGTCGCAGCCGAGGCGAGGTATGCGCCCGAGGGATACCCGGAGTTCGGCTTCGAGCCGTTCTGGGGCGCACTCCGGGGGACGGGAAAGCGGAGCGTGGTGCTCGACGTCCCGGATACACCATCGGTCGAGGCGCCGGGTTTCCGCTCGTTCTACGGGTGGGGTGTCGCGCACGACGTGCCGGACACCTCGTGGCCGAGGAACTTCCTGGCGGTCGTGCGGCGGACAGCGGGGAACCACCCGCTCGGGCCTGACCCGGTGGTAGCACTCGATGGTCGCGGGAAGCTGGCGGTCGCACGAATGGCGGCTTCGGGGATCGCGCGGCGGATGGAGCTGCTGATCCGGACTGCCGGAACGCGCGACTGGGACCTGATGATCGCGGCGCTGCCGGAGCTCCACACCGCCGGACACTACCTGTCGGCGCCTGAGCGGCTTTCGGCGAAGTCGACGAATGAGGACGCGATCGCGTTCGCGCTTGAGCACTTCGACCGGCGCTGGCCGAGGCTTGTGGACGCGGCTGGCGAGGACTGCGACATCTACCTGTTCTCGCCGCACGGGATGATCCCGGGTACGGGGACGGGAATGTTTGCGGGCGCGTTGCTCCGCGCGTTCGAAGGGCGGACGGGCGCGGCGCTCGCGCAGCAGCGCGACGCGATTTCGATGATCCGCGATCTGCTCCCGCATCGTCTCCGGCTTGCGCTCTGGAATGCGCTCCCGGTATCGGTCAGGCACCGGCGGCTGGGTCGGGGGGAACCGCCGACAACGGCCATGTTCGATGTCCTGCATGACCTCAATGCGTCGTACCGGGCGAACCTGCTGGGCCGGGAGCGAGACGGATTCGTTGACCCGGGAGACGCCGCGGCGATGCTCTTAGAGTTCGGCGAGTACCTGGAGGGCGTGACGGGGGAATCCGGTGAGGGGGCGTTCCAGCAGATCTGGATGGCGGAGCGCGATGCGCCGGGTGGGCATTCGGACTGGCTCCCGGACATGGTGGCCGTGACGCGGGCTGGCCACCACTCGCCGGGCGTGCTCATCGCCCCGGATGGCACGCGCCTGGACGAGCCGCGTTCGAGGGTGCACAACGGGATCCACACGGGCGAGGGGTACCTCTACTTCCGCCCGGCCGGGGGCGGACAGCTCGCGCGGGAGACGGTTGATGTGCGGGACTTTGCGCCGACAGTGCTCGGACGGTTGGGGGTTGAACCGGATCGGGATTTCGACGGCGCACCGTTCGTCACCTAGACTCGGACGAAAGCACGGAGCGGGACTGATGGCAGGGTCACGACTACGGATCGGGGTTTGCGGGGCGGGACGGGTGTTCGAGCGGCTCTACCTCCCAGCGTTGCACGGGGCGGCCGGGCTGGAGGTCGTTGCGGTGGCGGACCCGTCGTCCGAGCGGCGGGCGATCGCAGGGACTGGGGTCGCGGGATTCGATGGCGTGGACGCGATGATCGCGGCTGGCGGACTGGATGCGATCGCGGTCCTTTCGCCGCCAGGGGTGCACCACGGACACGCGCTGGCCGCGCTTCGGGCGGGACTTCCGGTGCTGGTCGAAAAGCCAGCGGCGGAGTCGACGGCGCAGCTGCGCGAGTGGGCAGCGGCGGGCGCGGAGGACCGGGTGACGACGTCGTTCAGCCGGCGATTCTGGAAGAAGTACCGGTCGTTGAAATCGCGAGAGCGGAACGCCGGTTCGTTCCAATTCCTGTTGCAGACGAGCCCGGAGGGCTGGGGCGCCGTTGAGCACCGGGAGGCGGACCCGCTGCGAGACCTGATGCCACACCTGATCGACCTGACGCGCTGGGTGACGGGTGAACGGGCGATCTCCGTTGCGGCGGGTGAGGCGATGCGCCCGGGACAGGTGATCCTCGAGCTCGAGGTTGCGGACGGGCGGCGGGCCATTTGCATCGCGGCGCATGGCGAGGAGTACGAGGAGAGCGTGGGCATCGAGGGCGAGCGCCGGCAGATCGGGCCGCCGAGCAGAGTTGAGAGCGCACTCCGGCGGCTTCGACGGGCGCCGGACGATGATGTCGCGGCGTTCGGGGAGATGCTGCGGCGGTGGGAGCGGCGGCTTCGCGACGAGCCGTCGGCGGGGCTGCCGGCCTTCAGCGATGCGTGGGCGAGCGTTGCTGCGATCGAGGGGTACCGGGAATCGCTCGCGGCGGGCGGATCGAGCGTTGCGATCCCGCCAGCACCCGGCCGGGGTTAGTCCCGCGCGAAGGGCCGCCCGAGGAGGCCGGTGACGGATGGCTCAGGCGTGCCGGCGGCGTGCATGAGATGGCCAGCGGCGGCAGCGCCCTTGTCGAGACAGTATGTCCAGCGATAGGCGAGCCAGAACGGGATGCGGTGGGTACCGAGGGCGTCGGTTGCCCGTGCAGCGAGGACAACGCCACGCCCGAGGGCGGCGGAGAGCAATCCGACGAAGGGGACCCGGGCGAGGCCGCGACTCAGCCTGGAGACAAGCCGCAGATGGCCCCCGTGCCACTCGATCTCGGGGTGCTCGGTCATGATTCGCTGGGCGCCCCAGCCGTGGCTGATCTGCTTCGCCAGAAAGGTGACGAGGGCGGTGTCGTGGTCGTGGTCGACGTGCATCCGGGGCCAGTAGGCGACGCGGAAGCCCAGCGACTCAGCGACGAGTCCGAACTCGGTATCGCCCGCGCGGCGATAGTTCCCGTTGAATCGGAGGCGATCGAAGACCTGGCGGCGCACGACGAGGTTCTTGGTGTCGATCTCGGTCGGCTGGCCGGGCTTCAGACCGTGGAGGCGCGCCTCGCCGCGGGCGTGGATGAGCCGCTGGGTCGGATCGGTGCCGCTGACCTGACCACTGCTGCCGAGGAGGATATCGGCGCCGGTGGCGGCCATCCCGCGGATGCCCTCGGATACCCAGCCGGGATCGATGACGCAATCGGCATCGGTGAGGAAGACGAGATCGCCGGTGGAAACATCGAGGGCGGCGTTGCGAGCCGCGTAGGCGCCGGGGCGGGTCTCATCAAGGAGGGTGACGCGGCCACGAAGCGTTTCAAGGTGGTCCCGGAAGGCCGGTTGAGAGTTGTTGTTGACGAGAATTACCTGCGCGTCACCCGCTGCGGCGTGGACCAGGCTGGCGACGACGGTATCGATACACGCGTCGATCCGATGATCGTCCTTCACGGGGATGACGACGGTGATCGACGGGGCTGCCGGGGCATCGGTCATGTAGGGCGCTGGCCAACCTGGGCGCCGAGATCACGCAGGAGATGACGGTATTCGGCGATGGTACGCGCCTGGAGGCGATTGTCGCGGAGCATGCGGGCGAGAGCGGGGCTAGCGGGTTTGTAGTCGCGCTCTTCGAGGGTGGCGAGTTCCCGCGCGGCTGTGGAGAAGTGACGTTCGAGCGCGGCGGTGACGCCAGTCATGCGTTCGAAGGCGCGTGCGCGGTTCGCTTCGACGTCGCCGGAAGCGCCACCGCCGAGGTCTGTAAGAAACGCTTCGAACTGCTCATCCGTCATGCCGGTCGCAGCCTGGGAAACGCGCTCGCGGAAACTCGCGGCGCGCGCCTCCGCGGCGGCCCCGCCGGGGATCAGACGGACCGACCCCTGGATGCCGGCCTCGTAGGCAAGCGCGCGCTGCACGAGGTAGCGGATCTGCTCGATCGCGCCTTCGATGGTGCTGACATGGGCGACGTACGCGTCATAGGGGGAGGCGAGGCGCCAGAGGACCGAGCGAACAGACATGGGAGCACCCTCGATCAGGTATCGCTGCCGCCACGGAGAAGGTCTTCGACATCGCGAAGGACGTCGTCGGCCGACGGGAGGTCGGCGGTAGCTTCTTGCTCAGGTTCATCGAAGGCGGCGGGGTCGCCGTACTGGTCTTCGAGGGTGCGGATGTAACCGCCAATCTGGTCGTCGCCGCGGGAGGCCTCTTCGACTCGCTCGATGAAGCGTACGCCTTCGTCTTCGAGGTCACCGATTGGTGCTGGCATGCCAATCACCGGCTCGAGAGCACGGAGGAGGGCGAGCGTCCCGGGCGGGTTTTCGGAGACGTTGAGATAGTGGGGGACGTTCGCGAACAGGCTGATCAGGCCGAGGCCACGCTTTCGCAGGACTTCGTGCATGACGCCGACGATACCGGTGGGGCCCTGGTAGCGGGACGGGCCGAGGCCGAAGCGCCGCGCGAGGGCGGCATCGGCGGAGGAGCCGTTCACAGGGATCGGGCGGGTGTGGGGG
>JBPPMX010000022.1:0-19868 GCA_051306275.1 Tepidiformaceae bacterium | reverse complement strand
AGCGGAAGCTGCGCGCGGTTCGGGTGCATGCTCTTGAAGACGTCCTCCATGATCCGCTTCCCGGTGTCGTCGTCGGTCGCGAAGATTAGGTGATACACGACCTGTCCTGAACCGGCCCGCTCTATCGGTCGCCTCAGGACGTGTTTGTACCCAAGCTCCAGAAAACCGCGCTCGTAGCCGTTTAGATACTCACCGACCGCCGCGGCCGGGCTGAGCGAACCGCTTTGGCGTGCCTCCCTTACCGGCTGCCAATTGAATGTGGGAGGGAATAGCAAGTTCAAGCTCATCTCGTTGTGCAGGGCGATGTCACTGCTGATCGGGAGCATTCGCGGCACTCCGCTCGTTGAGTACAGAACCAGGATTTCGGATTTCTTCGTTCCGCTTCGGTGCTCACTAATCCACCGGATGGTCGACCAATGCACCTCGGCCCCTTCCGGATCAACGAACGCGAACATCGGCCCGACCCGCGGGATTTGTTCGGCTAGGGCGGCCTTCAGTACTAGGTTCACGTCGCCCGTGACGACGGTCGTGCGGTCACCGTATGCCGCGGCCCGGCTCCGAAGCGCTTGAGCTCTGCACGAGTCGATTTCAACCGCGAGCGTATTTGAGCATGCAGGGTTGGACACCTCGAGGGCCACGAGCGTAGATGCGAGGAGCCATTCGTCGGTGTCGGTGATCCGGTATAAGCCTGCCCCAGCCAGGGCGTCCACAAAGTAGAAGGCACCCGCCTTTGTACATGCCTTTGCGTACGAAGGGAGGTAAGAGGCGAGGATGCCGAGCTTGTCCCGAGAGTGTGCCCTTGCCGGGCGGAACGGACGGATGCCGTCGTCGGTTCGCGCGATATCCGCTATGAACTCCTGAGGGGGTCGCCGCTCGCCCTTCTTTGGCATGGATGTGGTTTACGCGACCACGAGAAGGGCGGTCAAGACCGGGATGACACCCCCGAAAACCTGCCTCCCAAATCGCCCGCACACTCCCTTGCCCGGCCCTTTCCTTTGGGGTAGGGTTTGTGTGCCAAATCACAACCGCTCTTTCGCTCGGAAACGGGTGAAATCGCGGGCCGGGAGTGGGCCGTTAAGAAGGCAGAGCCGCGTCGTTTTCGGCGTCCCCGGGCTCTGCTTTTTTCCGCCCGGCGAGTGACAGAAGGGGTTCTGCGGTGAGTTATTACGACACCTGGTCGGCGGTTTTCATTGCCTTCATCGCCGGCGCGATCCTTGTCGGAACCGCACTCATCGCCACAAAACTCCTCGGCCCCTACGGCCGCGAACGCGGCAAGGGCGTGTCCTACGAGTGCGGCATGCTCCCTATCGGCCGCAACTGGGCGCAGGTCAACGTCCGCTACTACCTCATCGCCATCCTCTTCCTCATCTTCGACGTCGAAGTCGTCTTCATCTTCCCCTGGGCGCTCACCTTCCTGAGCCTCCCCGACTACGTCTTTTACGAAATGCTGATCTTCATCGGCGTCCTCGTGCTTGGCCTCGGCTACGCGTGGCGCCGCGGAGTGCTGGAGTGGCGATGAGCGACGACGCACCGGTCCCCTACAAGTACGTGCCTGACTTCGGCGCCGAAGCCGAGCGCCTCAGGCCGATCGAGCTGCCGAAGACTCAGGCGGCCTATCGCATCGTCCTCCCCGGCGTCATCCAGACCGGCGCCGATACGGTGATCGCCATGAGCCGCAAGAGCTCGCTCTGGCCCATGACCTTCGGCCTTGCCTGCTGCGCCATCGAGATGATGGGCACCTTCATGTCGAACCATGACCTCGACCGCTTCGGCATCGTCCCGTGGCCGAGCCCGCGCCAGAGCGACGTGATGATCGTCTCGGGCACCGTCACCAAGAAGATGGCCCCCGCGATCAAGCTGCTCTACGAGCAGATGCCGAACCCCAAGTACGTCATCTCCATGGGCGCCTGCGCTACCAACGGCGGCCCCTACACCGAATACGACCGCGTCCTCCAGGGCGTCGACAAGATCATCCCGGTCGATGTCTACGTCCCCGGCTGCCCGCCGCGCCCTGAATCCCTGCTCGACGGCTTCCTCCGCCTCCAGGAGAAGATCATGGAAGACAAGCGGATGATCGGATGACCAGCGAAGAGAAGGCAGTCGCCCCCTCATATCCCGGCATCGCCGCCACCGTCCACAAGCTCCTGCCGGACGTCCCCTTCGTCGCCTCCGAGACGAAGACCGACGTCGACCTCTCGGTCGCGGCCGATGGCCTCCTCCCGCTCATCACCGGGCTCAAGGAGAAAAAAGACCTCGCCTTCGATTACCTCGTGAACATCGCCGGGGTCGACTACGAAGCCGAGGGCATGGCCGTGAAGTACCAGCTCTACTCGTTTACCCACGGCCACCGCATCCAGGTGACCGTGCCGACCGGCCAGGGCCATCCCCACATCCCTTCGCTGACCGCGCTCTACCCCGCAGCCGACTGGCACGAGCGCGAAGCCGCCGAAATGTTCGGCTTCGTCTTCGATGGCCACCCGAACCTGAAGAACCTCCTCCTCGAAGAGGACCTCCGTATCCATCCGCTGCTCAAGGCACACCCGCTCCAGCCGATGGAACTCAAGCAGGGCATCGAATCCGGCCCGCCGGGGTACACCTTCTAATGACGATCTGGCCAGAAACGCGCGTCCTCGACGAAGAGGGTCTCGAAACGGTCGACATGACCATCAACATCGGGCCCCAGCACCCCGCCACCCACGGTGTGTTCCGCATGCTCCTCACGGTAGACGGCGAGAAGGTCGTCGACTGCGAACCGATCATCGGCTACCTCCACCGCGGCCTCGAAAAGCTGACCGAGACGGCCGACTACCGCCAGGCCATGGGCTGGTGGGACCGCACCGATTATCTCGCCGGCATGTGCTGCGAAGGCGCCTACTGCATGACCGTTGAGAAGCTCGCCGGGATCGAAGTGCCCGACCGCGCCGAGTACATCCGCGTGATCATGATGGAGCTCTCGCGCCTCAACTCGCACTTCCTCTTCTTCGGGGCGTTCGGCGCTGACGTCGGCTCCTTCGGCACCTCGTTCATCTACGCCTGGCGCGAACGCGAGCGCATCTACGACCTCTTCGAAGAAGTCGCGGGCGACCGCATGTTCCCGACGTACTTCCGCATCGGCGGCGTCACGATGGACCTGCCGGACAACTTCGAAGCGCGCTGCCGCTGGCTGATCGACTCCCTCAAGCAGGGCCTCGAAGACTTCGACGGCCTCCTCACCGGCAACGAGATCTTCGTGGAGCGCTGTCGCGGCCTGAGCCCGATCTCCACCCAGCAGGCCATCGCCTGGGGGCTTACTGGCCCGATGCTTCGTGCGACCGGGCTACCGTGGGACCTCCGCAAAGCCGAGCCGTACTCGGTCTACGACCGCATCAACTTCGAGATCCCCGTCGGCACCATCGGCGATGTCTTCGACCGCTACCTCGTCCGCCTCGCCGAGGCCTACCAGAGCATCCGGATCATCGAGCAGTGCCTCGTCGATATGCCGAAGGGGCCGGTCGTCAACGGCAACCTGCCCAAGACCCTCCGCATCGACAACGGCGAGGCGTTCATCCGCACCGAAGGCACCAAGGGCGAGTACAGCATCTATGCCGTCGCCCGCGGCGGGACGAAGCCCTACCGCATGAAGCTCCGCTCTCCTGCCTTCTGCAACCTCTCCGCGCTCCGGGAGATGGTCGTCGGCACCTACGTTGCCGACGCGATCATCATCCTCGGCTCGCTCGATATCGTGCTGGGTGAGGTGGACAAGTGAACTTCGGCGAACCGTTCTTCGGCATCTCCTGGCTCGACATCATCATCCGCACCCTCATCGTCGTAACGGTCATGACGGTCATCGTCATGTACCTCACTTACGGCGAACGCAAGATCATCGCGCGCTTCCAGCAGCGGCTCGGCCCCACGCGCACCGGCCCCGCGGGTCTCCTCCAGGCCTTCGCCGACACCGTGAAGCTGGTTACGAAGGAAGACATCCGGCCGGCGAACGCCGACCGCTGGGTCTTCGAGTTCGCGCCCTACCTGACGTTCATACCGGTCTTCGTCGTGCTCGTCACGCTGCCCTTTGCGCAGGACTGGGGCATCCGCAACATGCCGCTCGGCATCTTCTTCGTCTTTGCGCTCCTCGGGCTGAATATTGTCGGCGTGATGATGGCCGGCCTCGGCTCGGGCAATAAGTACGCCCTCCTCGGCGGCGTCCGCGCCACCGCTCAGATGATCAGCTACGAAATCCCGATGGTCCTCTCGCTCCTCGCCGTCATCATGATCGCCGGCACCCTGGACCTGAACCTGCTCGCGGCGCAGCAGGGTGGCTACGCGCCGTTCGAGGACTTCACCTCGCGGCCGTTCATCCTCATCCAGCCGCTCGCCTTCCTGATCTTCTTCACGGCAATGCTCTCCGAACTCCACCGCGCGCCGTTCGACATCCCCGTCGCCGAATCCGAAATCGTCGGCGGCTACTTCGTCGAGTACTCCGGAATCCGCTGGAGCCTCTTCCAACTCACCGAGTACGCCGCGCTCTGGGCGTTCAGCGTCTTCGGCGCCGTCATCTTCTTCGGTGGCTGGGCCTGGCCGAACACGGAAGGCCTCGGCGGCCCCGAATGGATCTGGCAGCTCGCCATTACCTTCATTAAGAGCTTCATCTTTATCGTCGCCGTCATCTGGGTGCGCGTCACGGTCCCCCGCCTGCGCGCCGACCAGCTCATGAACTTCTCCTGGAAGGTTCTCCTTCCGCTGTCCATCGCCCAGATCCTCGTGAACGGCTTCTTCCTCATGTACGAATGGCCGCAGGAGCTGCTCGCGCTCACGAACTGGGTAGGGGCAGGTCTCCTTATCGGATTCATCGTGTATCGTGCCGGGCGCAGCCCGAAGACGGCCCGCTACGTCGGCGCCTACCGCCAGGGAGGAGTCGTTTCCCAATGATTGGTGTCTTCAAGGGCCTTATGACGACCCTCTCGACCGCGATGCGCAAGCCGGTCACGATCGAGTATCCCGACGAGCGGCACATCCTCTCGGAGCGCCAGCGTTCGTTCCCCATCCTTCTCTGGGACTTCGAACACGACCAGCCGTTCTGCACGGGCTGCAACATCTGCGTCCGCAACTGCCCGGTCGATTGCATGACGGCGGTCATGACCGACAACCCGAAGTTCCCGACCGGTGAGATGCCTGAAAAGAAGAAGGTCGTCGAGAAATTCTGGATCGACTACGCGCGCTGCATGCGCTGCAACATCTGCGTCGAGGTCTGCCCCTTCGAAGCCATCGCCATGGACAACACCTGGGGTGGCCACGAACACGCTGTCTACGACCGCCGCGATCTCCACATGGACATCGATGAGCTCCTCAAGCCCAACAAGTCGGGCGAGCTCACGAACCCGTTCTTCCCGTACGACAACATCGCCCGCCTCGATAAGGCGCTCGCCGGCGAAGAACTCCCGCTGCCATCAGCGCAGGGCGCACGCCCCGCCGCCCGCGAGCAGTGGCTCGTCCGCAAGGCGCAGGAAGAAGCGGATCGCCCCGCTGGTCTCGCAGCTGGCGCCACCACCGCAGCTGCGGCCGCCCCCGTCGGCGACCCCAACTCCCCCCGGAAGATTCGCGCCCGCCGGATGCGAGCCGAGCGCGCCGCCCGCGAAGAAGGCGCTGCCCAGGGCCTCGCTGGCGCCGAACTCGAAGCGTTCGCGAAGGCCGCTGGTGAAACCGCCGTTGCCGGGATGAAGTCCGCGGCGACCGCCACTGCCACCGCCGCGCCTGCCGCTGGTGGTGGTGGGGCAACTGCCGGCGACCCGAACTCCCCCCGCAAACTCCGCGCCCGCCGCATGCGCGCCGAACGGGCCGCCCGCGAAGAAGGCGCCGCCCAGGGGCTCTCCGGGGCCGAACTCGACGCCTTCGCGACCGCCGCCGGACAGGCCGCCATCGCGGGCGCGGGTGGGGCCGCCGCCGCTCCCGCCGCTGCTGCAGGCGCAGCGCCCGTCCTGCTCGACGCCGAAGGCAACCCGCTCTCCGCGAACAAGCTGCGCGCCCGCCGCATGCGTGCAGAACGTACCGCCCGCGAAGAAGGCACAGCGCAGGGCCTCTCGGGTGATGCGCTCGAGGCGTTCGTGACTGCTGCCGGCGACGCCGCGCTCGGGATCGTCCCCGGTGCCGCAGCTGCCCCGGAAGCCGCAGCCCCTGCGAAGCCTGCCGTCGCCCTGCTCGACGCCGAGGGCAACCCGCTCTCGGAGAACAAGATTCGCGCCCGCCGCATGCGCGCTGAACGCGCCGCCCGCGAAGAAGGCACGGCCCAGGGCCTCACCGGCGACGCCCTCGAAGCCTTCGTCACAGCCGCGGGTGATGCCGCGCTGGGGATCGGGTAGCCGTGGCAACTGAAGTCATCTGGTGGATCATCGCCGCGATCGTTGTAGGCTCCGCGGTCGGGGTAGTCACCGCGCGCACGGTGCTCCATTCCGCCATCTTCCTTGTCCTGAGCCTTGGCGGTGTTGGCGGTATCTACGCCATCCTCTACGTCGAATTCCTCGCGCTCGTCCAATTCCTCATCTACGGCGGCGCTGTCGCTGTCCTCATCCTCCTCGCGCTGATGCTCACCCGGGCCAGCGTCTCCGGTGAGCCGGAGGCTGTCACGGGCAAGCAGGCGCCGATCGCCGCCCTCGCCTCGATTGGCCTTGCCGCCATCTTTGTTGGCGTCGCCGTCGGCACATCCTGGCCAGGTGATAACAGCGATGAGCCATCGAACATCGGTATCGCCGCCATCAGCGAGAAGCTCTTCGTTGACTTCGGACCGGCCTTCGTTATCGCCTCCGTTCTGTTGCTGGTAGCCCTCGTTGGGGCCATCATCCTTGCCCGTCAGGAGGATGGCGACTAACCGATGGTGCCGCTCGAGAACTACCTCGCGCTCAGTGCAATCGTCTTCGCCCTTGGCGTCTACGGTGTCCTTGCACGTCGCAACGCTGTCCTCGTCCTCATGAGCATCGAGCTCATGCTGAACGCGGTGAGCATCAACTTCGTCGCGTTCTCGGCCTACCTCGATCCGTCGCGCATCTCCGGCGCCATCTTCGCCATCTTCATCATCACCGTGGCCGCCGCCGAAGTCGGCCTCGCGCTCGCCATCGTTATTCGCCTGTTCCGTACACGCGGCACCAGCAACGTCGACGAAGCGGCGACGCTCAAATGGTAGAGGGGGCGAACCAGACCCATGACTGCTGAACACGCATGGCTGCTCGCCGCGATCCCGGCGGGTATGTTCGTCGTGCTTGCCCTCACGGGGCGCTACCTCCCTCGCCAGGGCGATATCCTGGGCGTGCTCTCGATCGGCGTCCCCTTCGTCCTCTTCTTCTTCATCCTCGCTGACTTCCTCGATACCCCCGGCGGCATCGGCCCCGTAACCAAAGACATCGCATGGACGGAGATCGGGACCTTCGTCATCCGGATGGGCATCTTCGTCGACCCCATCACGATCACCATGTTCGGGGTGGTCACCACCGTCGCACTGATGGTGAACGTCTACTCCATCGGCTACATGAAGGGCGAACCGCGCTACTGGTGGTTCTACGCAGTCCTCCAGCTCTTCGTCGCCTCGATGCTCCTGCTCGTCATGGCCGACAACCTGCTCCTCCTCTACGTCTCGTGGGAGCTGGTCGGCGTCTGCTCCTTCCTCCTCATCGGGTTCTACTGGGAGAAGCGAAGCGCTGTCGAAGCCGCGAAGAAGGCGTTCATCACCACCCGCATCGGCGACGTCGGACTGCTCATCGGCATCATTCTGCTCTGGAAGGGCGCCGGGACCTTCAACATCCAGGACATCATCCACTTCGCCGAAGAAGGCGGGTACGGCGACGCCTACCTCTTCGTCGCCATGTCCTTCCTCTTCCTTGGCGCCATGGGTAAGAGCGCCCAGGTCCCGTTCCACGTCTGGCTCCCGGACGCGATGGAAGGCCCGACTCCCGTCTCGGCCCTCATCCACGCCGCCACGATGGTTGTCGCCGGTGTCTACCTCACCGCCCGCATGCTCCCCGTCTTCGAAGTCGCCCCGGGCATGATGCTCGTCATCACCATCGTCGGCCTCGTGACCGCGCTCATGACCGGCTTCATCGCCTTCGCGCAGACGGATATCAAGCGCGTGCTCGCCTATTCGACGGTCTCGCAGCTCGGCTTCATGTTCATCGCGCTCGGCATGGGCTCAGTCACCGCCGCGATGTTCCACCTGATGACGCACGCCTTCTTCAAGGCGCTCCTGTTCCTCGGCAGTGGCTCCGTCATCCACGCCTCACACCACCACCAGGAGATGGGCGAACTCGGCGGCCTCTGGAAGAAGATGCCGATCACCGGTACGACCTTCTTGATCGGGTCGCTCGCGCTCGCTGGTGTGCCGCCGCTGGCTGGTTTCTGGAGTAAGGACGAAATCCTTCACTACGCCATGGACGACTCGTGGGTCTTCGTCCTCGTCGTCATTGCCGCAATCTGCAGCGCCTTCTATATGACACGCCTCTTCATCCGCACGTTCATGGGCAAGCCGCAGATCCAGTCGGTCTATGACCACACGCACGAATCGCCGTTCATCATGACGGGGCCGCTCGTCTTCCTCTGTCTCCTCGCCATCGTCAGCGGCTTCCTCGTCTTCGATGGCGTCGGCGAAGCGCTCGGATTCCCCGGCGGTATCGGCGCATTCGTCTTCGAGCACGGCCACCCGCACGAGTACCACATCGACTGGGGCCTTGCCGCCGGGTCGGTCGCCATCGCCGTCATCGGCATCTTCGCGGGCATCTACGCCTACCGCGGCGGCAGCCTTGCGCTTTCGACGCGCCTCGCGGAGAGCAACCCGGGCGTCTACCAGATGCTCCAGCGCAAGTTCTACTGGGACGAGCTCTACCAGGCCGCCATCGACCGGGTGCTCCTCGGCTTCAGCTACGTCGTCTCCTGGTTCGACCGCTACGTCGTGAATGACACCGGCGTCGATGGTTCGGCGCAGGTCACCGGCTATGCCGGCAACATCCTCAAATACCTCCAGACCGGCCGCGTGCCGAACTACGCCCTCGCAGTTGTCTTCGGCGTCGTTCTGCTCGCAGTTGTCGGTGTTGTGACAAGGGGCTAACGCATGACGTTCGATGAGGGACAGGGCTACGCCGTCCTCGCGACGCTTCTCGCGCCGCTGGTGGCGATGACCATCCTGATCTTCGTCCCCGCCAAGGAAAAAGACTGGGTGCGGCTCATCTCACTCGTCTTCGCCTCCATCATGCTGGGCCTCTCGATGTACATCTTCGTCGCCTACCAGGCCGGCGGAGACGACATCCAGATGCAGCTCCGCTGGGCGTGGGTGGAGAACACCGGTTTCCTTGGTGAGAACGGCATCAGCCTCCACCTCGGCGTCGACGGGATATCCGCGCTACTGACACTCCTGAACGGCATCGTCGTCTTCGCGGGCACGATTACAAGCTGGAAGCTCGATTACCGTACGAAGGACTTCTTCATCCTCTTCTGGGCGCTCGTCGCCGGTGTGTATGGCACCTTCTTTTCGCTCGACCTCTTCTTTTTCTTCTTCTTCTACGAACTCGCCGTTGTTCCGCTCTACCTCCTGATCGGCGTCTGGGGAGGTACCCGCAAAGAGTACGGCGCGATGAAGCTGACGCTCATGCTCGTCGGCGGCTCGGTCCTTATCTGGATCGGCATCTTCGGGGTCTTTAACGCCGCCGGCGCGGGCACCTTCGACCTCCCGACGCTCTGGGCTGCGGGCCAGGACGGCACCATCAGCGCGACATCACAGAAGATCTTCTTCCCGATGTTCGTGGTCGGCTGTGGAGTCCTCGCCGCCCTCTGGCCGTTCCATACATGGTCGCCTGATGGCCACATGTCCGCGCCGACCGCAGTCTCGATGGTCCACGCGGGCGTCCTGATGAAGCTCGGCGCGTTCGGCATCATTCGCCTCGGCATCCAGATGCTTCCCGAAGGGGCCGAGTTCTGGATGCCTACCCTCATGGTCCTCGGCACCATCGGTGCCCTCTACGGCGCGACCGCGGCGCTCACCCAGCGCGACTTCAAGCTCATCTCCGGCTACAGCTCGGTTTCGCACATGGGCTACGTGCTCATGGGCCTCGCCACGATGAACACCATCGGTGTCACCGGCGCGGTCCTCCAGATGTTCAGCCATGGGGTTATGACGGCTCTCGTCTTCCTCATGATTGGCGCGCTCTACGACCAGGCGCACACCCGCGACCTCCGCGATTTCGGAGGTATCGGGAAAGTCATGCCTGTCTGGGTCATCTTCTATACGATCGCGGGCCTCGCGAACGTGGGCCTACCGGGGCTCTCCGGGTTCACCGCCGAGTTCCACATTTTCGTGGGGACGTTCAAGTCCTACCCGCTCTTCGGCGCCTTCGCGATCCTCGCGGCCGCCCTCGCAGCTGCGTACATGTTGCGGATGTTCGGCATCGTTTTCTTCGGGCCGCTCAACCCGAGATGGAAAGACCTTAAGGATCTGCGTCCGCTTGAAGCGGTGGCTGGCGGCATGCTCATCGCCGCGATGCTCGCCATGGGTATCTTCTGGCCGCCCTTCACGGACCGGCTCGCCCAGACTGTCGTGAACCTGCCGGGGGTCGTCGGCTAATGCGCGACTACGGACTGTTTATCCCCGAGTACATCGCACTCGCCGCGGCGGTCATCGTCATCGGCGTCGAACTGTGGTGGCCGAACGTGAAGCGCGAACTGCTTGCGTTTTTCACGTTCCTCGGCGCCATCGCCTGGGGCGTGGCAAGCGCCTTCTATATCAATGACGCCCCGGAGACGTTCCAGGGCCTCATCCAGGTCGACAACTTTACGACCTACTTCCGCATCCTCAGCGCGGGGATTGTCGCGGTCGTTGCCCTCATGTCGGCGACCTACATGAAGAAGCGGTCGGCCACGGGCAGCGAGTACTACGGCCTCCTCCTGATCGCTGGCGCTGCCGCCGTCTACATGGCTGCCGCGCGCGAACTCATCACCGCCTACATCTCGCTGGAACTGCTGAGTTTCTGCCTCTACATCCTCGTCGGCATCCTCAAGCGGGACCGCCTCAGCAGCGAAGCCAGCCTGAAGTACATCCTTCTCGGCGGCTTCTCGAGCGCCATGCTCCTCTACGGCATCAGCCTCATCTACGGCGTCACCGGCTCGACCCACTACGACGGCATCGCCGAGGCTCTCGCTTCGCGCGATAGCGACACCGACGCCGCGGTCGTCCTCGGCCTCGTCCTCATCCTCGCGGGTGTCGGGTTCAAGGTCTCGGCCGCGCCCTTCCACATGTGGGCTCCCGATGCTTACGAAGGCGCGCCGCTGCCCATCACCGCCTTCCTCTCGACCCTTTCGAAGGCGGCCGGGTTTGCGCTCTTCCTCCGGCTTTTCACCGGCGCATTCTTCGAAGAGGCCGCCGACTGGCAGTGGGCTGTCATCATCCTCGCCGCCCTGACGATGACCTTCGGCAACCTAATCGCTATCCAGCAGTCGAACCTCAAGCGGCTCGTCGCCTACAGCTCGATCGGGCAGGTGGGCTACATGCTCATCGTCATCGCCGCGATCGGCGAAGGTGACCTCGAAATCGCCCGCAACGCCTCGGGCGCGTTGCTCTTCCATATCGGCGGCTACGTCGTCTCGACGCTCGCCCTCTTCGCGGCGCTCATCGCGTACTACAACCGCACCGGCAAAGACACGATCAGGGGCCTCCGCGGTCTCGCCGACACGCAGCCTTTCCTCGCGATGGTCATCACCGTTTCGCTCTTCTCCTTCGCCGGACTCCCCTTCTTCGCAGGCTTCGCGACGAAGTTCTTCATGTTCCAGGCGTCGACCACCGATGGTCTCCTCTGGCTCATCGGCCTCGGCGTCCTGAATAGCTTCATCAGCCTCTACTACTACCTCATGGTCATCCGCCAGATGTACCTCTTCGACCCCGAGCCGGGCCAGCGCCGGGTCAAGCTGAACCCCGTCCTCGGCGTCCTCAGCGGGGCGCTCATGCTTGGCGTCGTCTTCATCGGCGTCTACCCATCGCCGCTCTTCGAGGCCGCGAACAACTCCATCGAAGAGCTATTCGAACCCGCCCCCGAAGGTGCAGCCAGCAACCCCTAGCTCCCGCGCCACCGGGAGGCACTCGAATGCGGTTGCGCCGCTCGTGTACCATGCGCCCGACATGAACGAGCGGTTCTTCACTCGCAGGCGCGCGCTCGCCGTCGGCGGGGCGGCCGCCGTCACCGGGGCTGCGGCATTCGCGCTCGGCACCCTCTACTACTTCGCCCCCGGGAGCCAGGGCGCCCACCGCTTCGTTCGAGTTCGTGCATCCGCGACGACTGACCCGGAAGACGTCCCGCTCGCGGAAGTCCCGGCAGTCGAGCCGGGATTTCTGCGTTCGCGCCCCCAGATCCGGAGCGCAACCTTCGCTTCTCGATTCCTTAATAAGTACCTCTTTTCAGGCCGTCTCCCGGTGTGCTATGTTCATGTTGCCGAGTTCCCGGCGCTAGCCGGGGAACGGGGGAACCATTTACCGGGGTGTATCGGGCGCAAGCCCGTAGGCGACTCCTCACGCCGAACCCGTCAGCTAACCCCGTAGGCGTTGCGGGAGAGCAAGCCCACCAAGGCATCGCTCTCGGAACAGAACGTTAACCGTCGGAGCCCTTCATGGCCCGGCGCTGACGGTCGTTAATCATCGAGAGGTACACAGAGCGTGGTGGCAAACGGAAGTCAGGCAGGAATGGCGGCACCCTTCGCGTACTTTGGCGCCCGATTCCTCGGGCAGACCGGGCAGAACCTGTTCCTCGCGGCGCTATTCGTAGCAGCCGGCACCAGTGGCTCTGCCGCCCTTGGGCTGAGCAGCATCTTCATCGCGACGCTCGTCCCCGCGATCATTCTTGGCCTTCCCGGCGGCGCGCTCGCGGACCGGCTCGGTGCTGGGAATGGCTACGTGCTCGGCGCTATTTTCCGCTTCCTCGCCGTCGCCACCGCCGTCCTCGTCATCCACGACCCTGCCCTGGTTTGGCTCCCGGCAGCCCTCTACTCCGCTGGCTCCCAGGTTTATACCCCCGCCGAGATGGCGATGGTCTCCGCCGTCCAACCGAAGGCTGCAGGCCGAGCACACTCGTACCTCATCGCGCTCCAGTACGCCGGACAGGGAACTGGCATGCTCCTCCTCGCTCCCGCGCTCTACTTCCTCGGCGGCACAGAGACCATGATGGTTGGGGCCGCCATCACCTTCGCCCTCCTCGTCGGCGCCACCACCTACCTCGGAGCTGCCCTCCGCGGGACCGCCGCATCCGTGAAGGTCGCGAGCCGCCGGGCGTTCTCCTTCGGCGAAACCTTCCGCTACTTCGGCCGCGAACCACGCGCCGGGTACGCCGTCGGCCTCCTTGGCTTCAAGGCTGTCGCCGCGAAGTGCATGGTCGTCGCCCTCCCGTTCTATCTCGAACGCGACCTCGGCCTCGGTGCCGAGGGCGTCGCCTATCTGCTCGCCCCCGGGGTGCTTGGCATCGTTGTTGGCCTCGTCTGGGCCGGGCGCTACGTGAACCTCGAATCCGCGCCCTCCGTGATGCGGCTCGCGCTCATGGGCATGCTCGTGTCCGTCTTCGCCCTCGCAGTCCTCGACTACGGCCTCATGGCTGCGGCCCAGTACTCCCAGGTTCCGCCAATCGCCCGCCTCGAAGCCTCGATGAACACCACGATGGTCGCGGCGCTCCCGGTCGCCTTCCTGATCGGCACCTGCATGGCCGGGGCCCTTGTTAGCGCCCGCCTCGTCCTCAGCGAGACCGCTCCCATCGGCCAGCAGGCCCGCGTCTTCGCGACCCAGCTCACCCTCACCGAAGCCGTCCTGATCCTCCCGCTCGCCATCGCTGGTATCGGGACCGAGTTTGCCGGCGCCCGCGTGACGCTCGTCATCCTCGGAGTCATGGGCGTCGGGCTCTTCGTCCTCCTCGAAGGCTTCATGGCCGCTCGTTCGTCTCGCCCGCTCCCGGCGCCGCTCACGACGTTCGACCCGCCGGAGATCCTCGGCCACTCCTCCGCCGTCTGACGCCTTACCCAGTCACACTGGTAACCGATCCCCGGGGTGGCTAGAATCCGCCCACTCCGAGGAGGGTTCCCCCATGCCTACCCCCGCGCGCGTTGTTGTCCTGCCCGAGCAGCCCGGCCGCCTTCGCATCGAAGATGTTGAGCTGCCTGATCCCGGGCCGACCCAGGTCGTCGTGAAGCAGTTCGCCAGCGGCGTCTGCCACAGCCAGCTCCACCAGATGCATAACCCGCGCACTGGCCCGGTCGTCCTCGGCCACGAATCGACCGGCGTTGTCCTCAAGAAGGGCAGCGAAGTCACTCACGTCAGCGTTGGCGATCGCGTCATGGTCACCTGGGTCGCGCGCAACCCCGCCCTCGCCCTCCAGCCGTCCGCCCCGATCACCTTCGCCGTTAGCGATGGCACCGCCCGCACCGGAAACGTCTTCACCTGGGCCGACACCACCATCTGCGACGAACGCTATGTCGTCGCCATGCCGTCCGATGTCGCCACCGATGTGACCGCGATCATCGGCTGCGCGGTGATGACGGGTTCGGGCGCGGTCTACCACACGGCCGGAGTGAAGCGCGGCGAAAGCGTCGCCGTCTTCGGCGTTGGCGGCGTCGGGCTCTCGGCCCTTGCCGCGGCGGCCGTCGTCGGCGCCGACCCCATCATCGCCGTCGACCTCGATGACGCGAAGCTCGAGTTCGCGAAGAAGTTCGGCGCGACCACCACGATCAACGCCTCCGGCAGCGACCCCGTTGCGCGCATCCGCGAGATCACAAAGCGCGAAGGCCAGTTCGACGTGACGGGTCAGCCCCTCGCCGGCGTTGACTACGCCTTCGACTGCATCGGTGTCCGCGTGACGATGGAGCAGATCCTCCCCGCGGTTCGCCCGGGCATCCTTGGAGGCACCACTGGCGGGACCGCCGTCCTCGTCGGCGTCCCCCAGACGCCGGTCGAACTCAACGCACGCGACCTGCTCGTCAACGAGAAGAAGTACATCGGC
Organism: Tepidiformaceae bacterium; assembly: GCA_051306275.1. Lineage (GTDB taxonomy): Bacteria > Chloroflexota > Dehalococcoidia > Tepidiformales > Tepidiformaceae > JBPPMX01. The sequence goes on along the minus strand of JBPPMX010000022.1, from coordinate 4,893 downwards.
AGCATCGGCGGTTCCTGCCGCCCCGACCGCGACTTCCCGATGTTCATCCGCTGGTTCAAGGAGGGCGAACTCGACCTCGACGCGATGGTGACCGAGCGCTTCAGCCTCGACCAGATCAATGAAGCGACCGACGCCCTCCAGGCCGGGAAGATCTCGGGCCGCGCCATCCTCGACCTCTCCTGAGGCCGGGCGAAACCTTCACGGGTTTCGAGCGCTCGAGGGCTGGAAAAGCCAGGACATGACGCTATGCTATGCCCGTGCGGTGTGGCACGGCCGGGTAGCCCCCGCGCGGGAGCCTTCGCCATGTTCGTCGACGTCATCGAATTCGAAGTGACGTGCGTGGACCACGGTTCGTCTCGCATGCTCGTGCCCGTTGAACACCCCTGGCCCGAGTACTGCCCCCACTGCTTCCTCCACGCCACCCGCCGCCGCGAGATCCGGCGCTTCTCCGCGCGCCTCCCACTCCCCGGGGTTGCGCGCCCCGAGGCATGGGTCGGCTGATCGCCCCTTACTTCCGGGCCTGCGCCAGGAACACGTCCACGCTGAGCCCCATCTCACGGAGGATGCTTCGAGCAAGGCCTTCGCCTATTTCACGATGGTCCGGGACAACCAGCGGTCGGACGGCACCGTCACCTTTCATGACGATGTGACTCCCGCGGCGCCGGACAATCCGCCAGCCTTGCCTCTCGGCCGCCCGCACAAAGTCCCCGCGCCGAAGCCCGCCAGCCGTCCCAACGTGCGTTAGGCCACCGCTGCCACGGACCCGATCGATACGATCGCGGTCTCGACAAGGAGCGGCCAGCTTTCTTCTGCGCGGTCGGTCAAGATATCGGCGATCCATGCCGCCACGAGGCCCGCGGTTTCATCCCTCGGCCCGAACCCACCTTCGACCGCCACCTCGTACCACCCCGTCATCGCCTCGACGATGTTCGCCAGCGATTCCTCCCGCGAGTCCCCCTGCGATGCGGCGCCAGGCATCGCAGGGCAGGTCACCGAGTATCCGCCGCCCGGATCCGGAGACAGCACAACCGTATAGCTCCGCATACGAGCATCCTACCACTGTGACCTGTGACCTGTGACCTGTGACCTGTGACCTGTGACCTGTGACTGCCTACTTCCGCGCGCGCGCCAGAACTCGTCCACGCTCAGCCCCATGTTCTTCACGACCGAGCGCGCCGTCCCTTCCGCCACCTCACGCTTCGCCGGAATCGAGAGGTTCGCGGCGACCCCGGCTTTCTGGAACACCATGTGATCGCCCGACGTCCGCTGATATTCCCATCCGAGCGACTCGGCGACACGCCGCAACTCACGCCCCGAGAATCCTGCCATCCGACCCATCGGTCAGGCCGCGACCGCCTGGTCTAGCGCTATCTGCGCCGTCTCCACGGTCAGGGGCCAGCCTGCGTCCGCTCGATCGCTGAGCACGCTCGCGACCTCCGCCGCGATGGTCTCGGGGGTTTCCTCGCGCGGCGCGAACCCACGCTCATCAGCGAGCTCTAGCCACACGCGCATCAAGCCCACCGCGACCGCGAGTGCCTCGCTGCGATCATCGCCTTCGACGACGAGTCCGGGCATTGCCGGGCACGTGAGCGTCACTGGCCCGGCCGGGTTCGGGGACAGCACAACCGTATAGCTCCGCATACGAGCATCCTACCACCTGTGACCTGTGACCTGTGACCTCCTCTTCACCCCCTCCCTATCACCTGTCACCTCACACCTATAACCTCAATACATGCTCTTCGCCGACAACCTCCGCAAATCCTTCGGTGGCCAGGATGTCCTCACGGACCTGACCATCATCATCGGCGACGGCGAACGCGCCGGGATCGTCGGTCCCAACGGCGCCGGCAAGTCCACCTTCCTTAAGGTCATCGCTGGCGATTACCCACCCGACTCAGGCACCGCGGGCTGGCGCGGCGGCGATATCGGCTACCTACGCCAGGAAGCCGGGCTCGAATCCGACAACACCCTCATCGAAGAACTCTGGCGCGCATTCCCCGAAGCCCGCGCCATCGACCGCGACCTCGCGAACGTCGCCCACGCCATCGAAGCCGGTAACGGCGACCTCGATGCCCTCATCGACCAGCAGGCGCATCTCTTCGACCAGTTCGACGCCATGGACGGCTACCGCATCGATGCGCGCATTGGCCGCGTCCTCGGTGGGCTCGGATTCGAACACGCCGACCGCGAGAAGCTCTGCTCCGAATTCTCCGGTGGCTGGCAGATGCGCATCGCCCTCGCGAAGGTCCTCGTCCGCCGCCCCGAAAACGTCCTCCTCGACGAGCCCACCAACCACCTCGATGCGAAGACCCGCGAATGGCTCGCCGAAGAACTCCAGGCGTACGCCGGCACCGTCCTCATCGTCACTCACGATGGCCAGTTCCTGGACCGCGTCGCCACCCGCATCCTCGACCTGCGCGATGGCCAGCTCGACTCCTACGCCGGCAACTACAGCGCCTACCAGGAGCAGAAGGCCAACCGCCTCCAGGCGCAGGACCGCGCCGCCGGCCGCCAGGAGCGCGAGATCGCCCGCCAGGAGCGCTTCATCGAGCGCTTCGGCGCCAAGGCATCGAAGGCCACCGCCGTGAAGAGCCGCGAAAAGGCCCTTGCCAAGATCGAGCGCATCGACCACACGACGAAGACGAAGGAAGTCCACTTCGAACTCGAAGCCCACGGCCGCACCGAAAAGGACGTCCTCCAGCTCAAGCACGTCAGCCACGCCTACGATGCCGACCCCATCCTCCTCGACGTCAACCTGCACATCGAGCGTGGCCAGAAGGCGGTCTTCGTCGGCCCCAACGGCAGCGGCAAGAGCACGCTGCTCCGCATCTGCGCCCGCCTCCTCAGCCCCTACGAGGGCACCGTCGAATGGGCCGAACGCGCCCGCCCCGGCTACTACGACCAGCACCAGGACGAAGCGCTCGATGCCGGTCGCACCGTCATCGAAGAGGTCCGCACCGTCGCCGATGGCGCCCCCGACGTGAAGATCCGCACCGTCCTCGGCCAGTTCCTCTTCCGCGGCGACGAAGTCTTCAAGCCCATCTCCGTCCTTTCCGGTGGCGAACGCAGCCGTGTCGCGCTCGCCAAGTTCCTCATCCAGCCGTCGAACGTCCTCCTCCTCGACGAGCCCACCAACCACCTCGACCGCACCACCCGGCGCAAGCTCCTCGAAGCCCTCCAGGGCTACGACGGCACCATCCTCTGCGCCAGCCACGACCCCGGCATTGTCGAAGGGGTCGCCACCCACGTCTTCGAGGTAAACGACACCACCGTCCGCGAACTCCTCCACCTCCGCAAAGACTGAGACGCATCTGCGCGCGCCCCATTGACGAATCGACTAAACGACTTAATGATTGCAGTATGAGAGTCGTAACCATGAACAGCGCCGGGAGAATCACCGTCCCCGCCGAAGCGCGCCGCGAGCTTGGCCTCGCCGGCGAAGCGGAGTTCGAGATGGAGGTCGACGCCGCCAACGATGCGATCATCCTCCGACCGGCACTTGTTCTCCGCCGCGACGACGCCTGGGCCTACACGGCCGAGCATCGCGAGGCGCTAGCACGAGCCCACGCGGACGCTCGCGAAGGGCGCGTCCGCTCCCTGACTGAGGAAGAGCTGGCCGCACTCGGTGGCGACGCTGATTGAGCTTCGAGTACCGGTCGATCGATTTTACCGAGGAATTTCTGGCACTCTTCGCCAGCCGTCACCTCTCCGCCGCCGATCGCTCCGCGCTCCTCCGCGCGCTGCGCTTGCTCGACGAAGACGAACGCCATCGGTCCCTGCGAGTCCACCAGCTTCTAGGTGACCGGGACGGGTCGTGGTCCGTCTCGGCATCGCGCAACCTCCGCATGACGTTTGAGCGCCAGCCCGGCGGTCGGAAGCGGATGCTGACCTGCAGCAAGCACTACGATCGCTAACCCCTACCCCCAACACCCACTGCTCCCCCACAATTCCCCGATGGACATCGTCGTCGTCCGCCACGCTACCCGCGCTGACCTCCCCGCGATCAACGGTATCTACAACGAGGAGGTCCTCCGCGGCACCGCGACGTGGGACTATGAGCCCTGGACCGCCGAGCAGCGCGAACACTGGTTCGATGAACACGAAGCCGACCCCAGCCAGCCGGTGCTTGTCGCCCAGGTCGGGCAGCACGTTGCCGGGTTCGCCTATCTGTCCTACTACCGGACGAAGGTCGGCTACCGCTTCACCCGCGAGAACACCGTCTATATCGATGCCGGACAGCGCCGCCGCGGCATCGCCCGGCTCCTGATGGAACGCCTCCTCGCCGAGGCCCGCGCGCACGACATCCATGCTGTCGTCGCTGTCATCGCGGGCGAGAACCAGCCGAGCATCGAACTCCACGCCGGCCTCGGCTTCGAAGTCGCCGGCACCATGCGCGAGGTCGGCTACAAGTTCGACCGCTGGCTCGACCTCACCCAGATGGTCGTCCGCCTCGACTGACCGTCAGCGCCTCGACGTCCTGCGCCGCGTCCGGGCCCGCCAGTCCTCGTAGCCGGGCACCTGTTCGCCGACCACCCAGAGCCAGTAGTACACGCCCATCGGCCCCAGGAACTTGAACCGCTTCCCAAGGTCGCGTTCCAGCTCGTCGTACCCGGTAAACGACCGCAGATACCCGCGCACGCCGCCCTTCTGCGCCTCCAGCTCGATCAGCGTCTGCGCGTTGTGCACCGTCGCCTCGATCTTCCGCCGGTTCCGGATCACCCCGGGATCCTGCGCGATCGCGTCGATGTCCGGCGGTGTCAACGTCGCCACCCGCTCTGGCTCGAACCCGTCGAACGCCCGCTGGAACCCCGGCCACTTCGCCTCCACTACCCGCCACGACATGCCCGACTGGAAGACCGCCTTCGTCATCACCTCGAGGTAGTCCGCAAGCCC
>JBPPMX010000021.1:0-19707 GCA_051306275.1 Tepidiformaceae bacterium | reverse complement strand
AGGGCGGTGGCGTCGGGTGCCGCTTCGACGAACTCGGCGCGATCATCCGGGGATGCGGCGGGCATCCGCGGGTCCGAGTGTGTATCGATACATGTCACGCCTTCGCTATGGGGTACGACCTGGCTACTGCCGAAGGGTGCGAGATCGCGATGGCTGAGTTCGACCGGGAGGTCGGAATAGATCGGCTGGCCGCTGTGCATGCGAACGACAGTAAGACGGCGTTGGGTGGAGTCCGCGACAAGCACGAGAATATCGGTGATGGGTACATCGGCTACGACGGGTTCCGCACGATCATGTCGCATTCAGCGTTCCGGGATGTCCCGTTCTTGCTCGAGGTCCCGGGCATTACCGGCGAAGGCCCCGACGAAGAGAACATCGAGCGACTGAAGCGACTGCGGGCTGAAGTTGGGCTCCCCGCACCGCGATAGTCGCGAGCGGGCGCGAGACACGGTAGGCTTGAGCGCTGTGAGTAAGGCATCCATCGGACGAAAAGACGCCGCGCTGCTCGACGAGTGCGCGGCATGGATATGGGAAGTGCTCCAGGAAGAGGAAGGGATGTTCCTCGGCGGAGAGTTGATCGAACTGATCCTCACTACGGAACGCGAACTCGGACTCGCGCATCGTCAGCCTGAAGAAGTCGCGACGCTCCTGGACGAGGAGTTCCGGATGCGGGGGATCTCGACGAACCCAACACCGATCGACCTTCGCATCATCCGGACGGTCCTGGACTGGGAGACGGAATTTCTCGGGTTCGCGGGGATCCTGCGCGGCGACCTCGGCGAGCCCTAGCGGAGCTTCGTTAGATCCATGACGAAGACGGGGGGGCCTTCGCGGATGGGCGTTGAGCTCGCCTGCTCCACAGTGACCACGGCGCCGTCGTAGTCGTTCAGGCCTTCTGCAATCGGCGCCGTGTAGCGCGCGAAACCGGTGTCGTCCGCGTTGAAGGTCCCGACGCTGACGTACGAGCCGCCGGCGTTCAGCCAAATCTGGTAGACCTGTCCGTTGCCCAGCCGCTCCAGGCCTGTCGCGACGAACCAAAGAGTGTTCGTTTCGCCATCCCAGATGAGGCGCCCGAGCGTCGAACTGCTATCGCTCGTGCTGATGACGCCGACTACCTGCGTCTGGTCTGACATGAGCGCAAGGAGGATCTCCTTGTCGAGGCGATTGTCGTTCAGAAGCTCAGCTGAGGCTTGCTCTGCCTCATCGAGCTTCGCGGTGAGCGCAGCAACTTCGACCTTCGTTGAGATCGCCTCGCGGACCCGGGAGTCGAGGAGTCCGTTTGCGTCTTTCAGGTCGTCTACCTGGGCTCGCAGGGAGATCATCCCGGTGAGGGCTGCGGATGCAACGACGATCGCGGCAACGACCGCAGCAGCAGCGCCGAAACGGGTTGCCCGGGAGAGGAGGCTCGGGCGGGAGATCCCGGTGGACTCGAACACCCGCCGTCGCATTGAGCGAGGAGGGGCGCCGATACTTGAACCCAGGGCCAGTGATGCCGCGACAAGTTGGGCGCTGGTGACGAGATCGCGACATGGATCGCATTCGAGCAGGTGGAGCGAAACTGCCCGGTCCGCTGCCTCTTCGAGCGCGCCAATGGCGTACTCATCAGCCTGTTCCTGCGAGAGATGGTCGGCGGTCACGTCGCTTTTCCTGTCGTAGCCGCTAAATGCGCTCCTGGAGCGCTCGCCGAAGCTTCTGCATCCCCAAGCGCATCCGCGTCTTGATGGTCCCCAGCGGTTCGTTCAGCCCTATCGCGATCTCCTGCTGGGTGAGACCGCCAAAGTAGGCAAGTTCGAGGGCCCTCCGCTGCTCCACCGGGAGATGCGAAAGCGCTTCGCGCACAAGGCCCTGCTCCTCAAGGAGCTGGGCCGAGAGCTCGGGGTCGTCGCGCGAAACGCCCGATGGCCGGTAGTCCTCCTCATCCGTGAATCCGATTGATGCGACTTCGCGCTGGCGACGACGTCCCCGAACCCGGAGCTCATCGACAGCCCTGTTACGGGCAACGCTGAGGAGCCAGGAGAGGAACTTGCCTCGGGCGGGCTGGAAAGCTTCGGGCCGACGCCATAGCCGGACGAAGACATCCTGAGCCGCATCTTCGGCGAGCTGCGGGTCTGCCAGGACTCGCAACGACGTCGAGTAGACGAGCGCAGCGTACCGTTCGTACAAAACGACGAAGGCGGCTTCGTCGCGAAGGACGATCCCGGCCATGAGCGATTCATCCGTCCAGCTTAAGCGGAGAGCAATCTCGCTCCCCTTGGTGCGCAACGAATGAACCGTTCGAGAAAGGGTACGAGCGGAGACGGTATCCGGATTCGCGTCGGTCATGTGCCCCTCGGGCCCGATAATAGCATCTGTGAAGGGGCGCGGGGCGGACGCAGGGTAGACCTTTACCGGGCGATTCCGCGGTTTACCAGGCATTGCGCGAGGCATCGGCATGCTGGGGAGGACGTTCGAGATGGAGAGTCCAAACATGAAACTCATACGCCCGATCGCTGGAGGCCTCGCGGCCGCGGTCGTGTTCCTGGGAGCGGCTTGCTCCTCCAACGAGGCAGGACAGCCAAGCGACCAGGCAACCATGTCCGACGGCGGTCGGGCCGCAACGGTGACGCCAACTCGAGCGACGAACACCGCCGTCTCCACTTCAAGGGAGCTGACCACGGCGGAGCTGGTCCAACAGTCGGAGGCAGCGATCGTTCGAATCGAGACGGAAAGCGGCGTAGGTTCCGGATTCGTGGTGAGTGCGGACGGCGACATCATCACGAACAACCATGTCATCGAAGGGCCCGCGGGCGCCGTGGCGCGGAGCATCACCGTCACCCTCAGCGACGGCGACGAGCAGCCGGCTGCGGTTGTCGGCCGGGATGTGCGTACGGACCTTGCCCTGCTGAGGATCCAGCGGACTGGGCTCTCGGCGCTGCCACTCGGAGACCTGGGTGAGACGGTCGTCGGGCAGGATGTCGTTGCTATCGGCTACGCGCTGGACCTCGCGGGTGGGGAAGGCCCGGCGTTTTCCGTGACGCGCGGAATCATCAGCGCGAAGAACCGTGCCATCGACGAAGGCCAGGTACAGATCCTGGGCTCGATTCAGACGGATGCGGCAATCAACCATGGGAATAGCGGTGGACCGCTCCTGAACCTCCACGGCGAGGTCGTCGGCGTGAATACGGCGATCGCCCCTGATGGCAGCGGCGGGGTTGCCGTTGGGATCGGGTTCGCCGTTGGGGTCGACACGGTGAAGGCGGTCTACGCTGAGCTGCTCGCGAAGGGCGAGGTTAACCGCGGGTTCCTCGGCATTCAGAACTTCGAGGCACTCAGGGAGGCCAAAGCGCGTGAACTCGGGATCTCGGAGGACGAAGGCGGCGTTGTCCTCGGGGGCGTACTCGCCGGCGGGCCTGCAGGCCAGGCGGGACTGACAGCCGGCGACGTCCTCACGAGGATCGGGGATACACAGATCCGCACGGAGGCGGACCTTGCAGTAGCGCTGGTGCTGTACGGAGCCGGCGAAACGGTCGAGGTAGATTACTACCGCGGAAGTGAAAAACAGAACGTGGCGATCACGCTCGCGAGTCCTGAGTAGATCGAGGGCTCCGCTGACGGACATCCTGCAGGCCCGCACCGGCACGGTCGCGGGCCTGCTATCGTTTGGGCGATGACACCTCCGAAGACGGTCGTTTCGCTGGTACCGAGCCTCACGGAGCTGGTGTGGTGGCTCGGCGCGGGGCACCGGCTCCTGGGCCGAACCCGGTTTTGCACGGAGCCGGGGAATGTCGTGGAGCGCGTCGAGGCAGTGGGCGGAACCAAGGATCCGAACATCGACCGGATCAGGGACCTCAGGCCCGACCTCGTGATCGCGAACAAGGAGGAGAACCGCCGCGAGGATATCGAGGCGCTCCGCGGAGCTGGGCTAGAAGTCCTTCTGACGGACCCGAACTCAGTCGGGGAGGCGGTCACGATGGTTCGGGAGCTCGGGGAACTGCTCGAGTCGACCGGTCGAGCGAACGAACTAGCAGCAGAGACTGAAGCGGAAGTCACGCTGCGCCCGTCGGCGGAGACGCGAGTGTTTGTGGCGGTGTGGCGGAAGCCACTGATGGGCCTGGGTTCCGAGAGTTATGGCAACGATGTTCTATCGGTTGCTGGCGGGGTGAACGTCCTCGGTGGGAGAAGCCGATATCCGGAGGTTACGCGAGAGCAGGTCGCAGAGCTTGAGCCGGAACTCATCCTCCTTCCAGATGAGCCGTTCAGGTTCACGGGGCGACATGTCCGCGAGTTCGCCGAAGTCGCACCGGCGCGGGTGATCGATGGAAAGCTGCTGTGGTGGTACGGGCCCCGCATGCCGACTGCGCTTCGCGAACTCAGGGCGATTCTGAACGCTACTCGACGGTGATGGTAGCGCGCATCTGTGGGTGGTAGAGACAGCTGACCCGGTATTCACCTGGTTCGGCGAATGCATAGGTAAATACGGCACCCTTCCGCATATCTCCGGACAGATTCTCGCTCCCCAGGTTCACCGTGTGCAGGGCCGTCTCACTGTTCGTGAAGTAGATGTTGACGCCAGCGGCAACCGTGAGCTCGTTTGGCTTGAAGTTCAGGTTGTCCTGATCGATGTGCGGCGCGCCGTCCGGGACGTTGGGATTTGGCGCAGGATCCTCGCTCCCGCAGCCGACCGCGGCGATTACGATCAAAACGGCGGCGAGGAGAAGAATCGCGAGCCTGGCTGTCCGGCGGGCCCTCGACATTGGGAACTCCTGACTGAAGGTATGCGAAGTGTCGTACGTCTTGCGGTGAGACGCACGCGCAATCTGGACATGGAAAGAGGGTTTCGATGCTGCGATAGGGCCGGTGGATGGAAGGGAAAAGCCCTCGTTGCCGAGGGCTCGTCCAGCGAGAGGCGGGGTGCCTGTCTGAACACGGTGGGCGCCAGCCCTGTGGGAAGCGGGCGCGCGCCGGGTTTCAGTGTGATTCGTCGCGACACCGGGGCCGACGACAAGCTTATTGAATGAAGAAATGATCATGTTGTCAAGCGGTTTAGCTATTTTCGTCGGAAAGGAAAAGGCGGTCGAGATTCGCGAAGCGTTCTGAGGGGCGCGTTCTCCGCGGGATCGAGCACGTGGGCCGGATGCGGAACGCGCTGTGAGAGGTAGATCCCGCTGCGCCCGCTGACGACGTATGCAACGAAGCAGGCCGCGGCGATGTAGACCGCGGAACCGGCACCGAAGAGTTCAATACCCATGACAACGCATGTGAGCGGAGTGTTCGCTGCGGCGGCGAAGACGGCGACGAAGCCGAGTCCGGCGAAGAGATCGACGGGGGCGCCAAGCAAGATGGCGATGCGGTTTCCGAGCGTAGCTCCGATGAAGAAGAGCGGTGTGACCTCGCCGCCCTTGAACCCGGCACTGAGCGTGACTGCGGTGAAGAGGAGCTTCCACCACCAGGAGAGCGGGTCCGCGCCGCCTTCGTAGAAGGCTGCTGGAACAGTCACGCTCCCGGGCGACTCGGGGAGGATGCCGAGTCCGAGGTAGTCACGACCGACGAAGGCAGCGAGTGCGATGACGGCCACGCCTCCGACAACCGGGCGGAGGAGCGGCGACCTGATGACCGAACGCAGGGCGGTACTCATGAAGTGCGTCAGCTCGGAGAAGACAAGAGCAACGAGTCCGAATGCCGCCCCGGCCAGGAGGACCTTCGCCATGAGTGCGAGGTCGAACGGCAGGGCGCCGTCGCGAGCGACGTGGGCGATGCTGTAGGCGGTGTGGTGCGCGCCGAATACTCCCGCTGCGTAGTCGGCCGTCAACGATGCGATGAGGACCGGGATGAGCGCGCGATGCTCGATACGGCCGACCGTTAGGACCTCCATCGCGAAGATTGCGCCCGCAATCGGCGTCCCGAAAATCGAGCCGAATCCGGCAGCGATCCCTCCCATCAGGAGGGTGCGGCGATCCTCGCCCTCAAGGCCGAGGAACCGGTTGAATCCGCTGGCGATACCGCCACCCATCTGGAGTGCTGTCCCCTCCCGTCCGGCCGACCCACCAAAGAGGTGGGTGGCCAGCGTGCCCGCGAGGATCAGGGGAGCGATTCGGGCGGGCACGCCCTTCGCCGGTTCGTGGATTTCATCGAGGAGGAGATTGTTACCGCCCTCCGTCTCGCGACCCCAGCACTGGTAGACCCCGGCGAGTGCAAGGCCAGCGATCGGAAGCAGATAGAGCAGCCACGGGTGATCGAGCCGGGTGCTAGTAACCTCGTCGAGGGACCAGAGGAAGAACGCGCTCGTCGCGCCGATCGCCACAGAGACGGGGATGAGAATAGCCGCCCACCGCGCGAGAAAGCGTGCGCTCCGAAGCTGCTCTGTCCGAAGCTGCTCTGATAAGTCGAGACGGTAGGGCATGAGGCGCGAACTCCTACGGAATCGTAGGAGTCATCGTCCTGCGGGTGGTGCTCTGAGACGTCCGCAGGCGGTTAACGGCAGGACTCCATCGCCAGTCACGGATGGTAATCGGCGACAGGAGGGCGAGCAATCGGCGTATGCTCCCGCCTGCGAACCTGGTCGCACCGGGGATCACGTTGACCGGGTGGGTGGAGCGGAATCTGCCGGAGGCCAACCTTATGCAAGCGGCGGAGACGGCGCCGACGCGGCGGGTCGGGACGCCAGAGGACGTCGCAGCGACGGTCGCGTTCCTTTGCTCCGAGGAGGCACGCCAGGTTACCGGTCAGATTGTGTCGGTGTCCGGCGGCGCGTGGATGCCCTAGCTGGAATGGGTGACGGAGTCCACGCGCAGACGGATCTCACCGGAAGGCGCGACTACGACGACCTCGTCGCCGGGCAGGCGCCCGAGTAGCTCGCGACCGACGGGCGAATCGACGGAGATCCGGCTTTCGCGGGCGTTGGCTTCGTTGGCGCCGACGAGCTTGTAGGTGAGCGTTCGGTCGTCCGTTAAGCGAGTCACCTGGACGGTCGAGCCGATCGACGAGCGCTCGTCGTTGCGGCCCTGGACGACGACCGCGCGCTTGAGGGCTTCGGTGAGCGACTTGATTCGGCCTTCGTTGTACCCAAGTGCTTCGCGGGCAGCGTCGAGTGGGGCGTTCTCGCGGAAGTCCTTGTCCTCGCGGGCGACGGAGATTGCCTGGACAAGTTCCGGCGTGTTGCCCTGAAGTTCTTCGAGTTCCTTCTGGAGTTGGTCGATGCCTTCCTGGGTCATTTCGACCGGCGCTTCCTCAACGCGCGTTCGGGAGCCAACGCTACGCGAAGCACCTGGGCTCCGGCGGACGCGAACGTGAATACCGTAGTTCTCGGTCGTGTGCCCCTTCTTCTTGAGGTACTGGAACCAGCGCTTTAGGGCAGCGACGCGGGCCTCTGCGTTGGGGTCGGTCGACCTGATTCGGCCCTCGACATAGGACTCGACGCGGGCACCCGAAAGGAAGTCGATAGCCTGCTCGTAGCCGACGAACGATACGTACTGCTTCACGTACGTCTCATCGGAGACGCGGAGGCCAGGCTTCAGGGATTCGAGGTAATCGCGGAGTGCATCGCCGAGGGTGGCGGACGCGGTGGGCTGTTCGGTCTCGTTTGTGGTCATAGAGGAGTGTCCCCTTCATTCTATGGACGTGCCGGACAGAGGGTCAACGCGGCTGGGGTGGGAGGAGCTCCCGGAACTCTTCGCTGGATTCGAAAATGGCGAAGAGTGGTTGGCGGTCCTGAAGCATCATGCCGCGATCCTGGAGCGCGAGAAGAGCCGGGTTCGCGTAAGCGCCGTTGAAGGGGAGGACGTGATTCGACGCCAATACGCGGAGTCCCTGGAGATCGCACGAATCGCCTCCGAGGCGGCAAGCGGGACCCCAAGACTCGTGGTGGACGTGGGTAGCGGAGGCGGATTCCCGGGAATGGTGATGGCGGTGGTGATGCGTCAGGCAGACGTGGTTTTGGTCGAACCCCTGAAGAAGCGGGCGGCCCTGCTTGCGATAGCCGCAGAGGAACTCGGACTCCGGAATGTGCGGGTGGAGGCAGTGCGGGCCGAGGAAGCCGGGCGCGGGTGGCTTCGCGACCGGGCGGACGTGGTTACCGCGCGGGCGGTCGCCGAGGTGCGCGAGTTGCTGGAGTACACGGCTCCACTGGCTCGTCCTGGGGGCCTCCTGGTTCTTGCGAAGGGCAGCGCGTCGGAGGAGGAGATCGCCGCAGCGGACGGCGCGCTCCGCGAGCTGGAATGCGAACTGAGCGGAGTTGTGGGGATGCGGGAAGCGGTGAGCGAGTGGGGGAGGGTGGTCCTGCTCGGCAAGAACGCCATGACCCCTCAGCGATACCCCCGGCGGGCCGGGATGCCGGCAAAGCGACCGCTCTAGCCCGTGGCGGCTCGCCGTGGACAATTTCGCTGGGTATTCGATCACGTGCTGACGCAGTTAAACATTCTTGATTTTCTGTGGTATATTTCCGGGCGACTCGGAGTGGGCTGGGAACTCGAGCAGATGTCCGGTGCGACCGGGCGCGAGACGAGCAGCATGCAGGAGGCAGCATGGACCCGAACGTTACCCTGAACCGCGTGTTGCGGCTTATCAAGCTTGACACTTCGGTGTTCGACGAAGTACGCGATGACGCGAACGAACTGATCCCGGCACTAATCGTCGCAGGGATCAGCGCGCTGCTGGCGGGCCTCGGTTCGTTCCTCTGGTGGCAGATTCACTTTGACCGAACCCCAGACGGCCTGTTCCTCAACACCTTCATCCTGGGCTCGATCTTCCTGGCGGCGATGTACGCGGTCTGGGTGCTGATCGCCTACGTGGTTCTGGTGCAGATGTACAAGCTGCAGGTGGACCTGAACTCGTTGCTGAGGACGATGGGGTATGCGGCGTTGCCGTTGGCAGCCGGCGTGCTGGGCTTCCTGCCGGTGCTCTACCCGGTGTTCTGGATCGTGCCGCTGGCTCTCCTGCTTGTGACGAGTGCCTATGCGGTGCAGTCGGCGTCGGGAGCTGCGTCGAACCAGGTGGTCGTCGCCAACATCATCGGGTTCTCGGTGATGGTGCTGGTGCTGGGCGTGATTGCGATGTCGGGCGATAACGCGCCGATGGGCGCCGGGATCTTCGCGTTCCTGTACGAAATCCCGTAGGCCACGCGGCTGGTTCGAAGTCGGAGGGGGCAGCGAACATGCTGCCCCTTCTTTGTCTCGGGGAGGATGTCCGCTGACAACGGATAGGCGCTGCACCGGGGATCGCAGATGATGCCCGCAATGCGACAGCTGATTCATGTGCCGGGGGCAGAGGCGGCGGCAGCGCGGAACGTGCGGCTTTACTACGCGTTCAACGTGCTTATGGACTTCGGGCTGTGGATGGGGATCTGGATCAAGTACCTGACCGTTTCGCGCGGGCTTGAGCTGAAGTGGATCCTGATCATGGACGTCCCGTTCTGGCTTGCGGTGGCAGCCTTGGAAGCGCCGTTCGGGGCGCTGGCAGACCGGATCGGGCGGAAGCGGGTGCTAGCGCTGGGCGGGGCGGCAATGTCGTTAACGATCCTCGGGTTCGGTTTCACGACGAACTACTGGCTGTTGTTCGCTGACTACATGCTGTGGGCGGTGGCGATGGCATTACGAAGCGGGGCGGATCAGGCGCTGATCTACGACTCGTTGAAGGACGCAGGACGCGAATCGACGTTCGCGAAGGTGGTCGGGCGGGGGTTCTCGTTCATGCTCGGGTCGACGCTCGCGGGGATCCTGCTGGGGGGTGTGCTGGCGACACAGACGAGTCTCGCCTTCACTGTGCAGGTGAGCATGGTCGGGCCGGCCCTCGCTGCGGTTGCCGCGCTGATGATGGTCGAACCGGCGATGGTGAAGACCGGACGGAGCTACGTCTCCGAGTTGATGCGAGGGGTCCGCTTCACGTGGGGGACGCCACAGATCCGATACACGGTGCTGCTGGGCTCGCTGCTCATGATCGCGGGGTTCCTACCGGTGTTCCTGACACAGCCGTTCCTCATCGAGCACGATGTCGCGACGGGGCTGTTCGGCGTGTACCAGGCGCCGGTGCGCTTGCTTGCGGTGGCGGCTGCGGCGGTTGCATTCCGGGCAGCAGCGATCCGCGGACCGGGCGGGCTGTTCAGCGCGGCCATCCTGAGCGTCGTCGCGGCGTACCTCGGACTGGCGCTCTTCGACGCGACGTGGGCGTTCGTGTTCTTCGCGGTGCCGTCGGTATTCCAGGGACTGGTGCGACCGACTATCGACGCCTATGTGAACCACCGGACGCCGAGTGACATGCGAGCCACGGTGCTCAGCGCGGGCTCACTGGTGCTCAGCGTGCAAATGGCGTTCGTCGAACCGGTCGTCGGGTTCCTGATGGACGACGTTTCGTTGGGTGCCGCAGCCCTGTTCCTGGCCGTATTCTTCGGTGTGACCGCGCCACCGCTACTGGTGCTCTGGCGGCGGGCAGACCGTGACTCCGCCGGGCGACCAGATATCGCCGCCGAGCCGGTCCCCGCTGCCATCGCGTAGAGGTGGAACTGCGGGGCCGTCTATCCGGAAACGATCGCCATCCCGGGGTTCAGCTGGACGACGGCGAAGCCACGGGTCGAGGGTTCGCCGTGGGTATTCTGGATGAAGACCTCAAGGTCGGCGCGGGGGTGACCGTCTTCTTCATAGACGCGGGTGACACGCCCAAGGATGGTGATCGGGTCGCCCTGGATATCGGGGCGGCGCTGTGCGGCGCGGACGTGGCGGACGAAGCCACGGCCATCGAGCCACTGTTCGACGGCGTCTGCGAGGAGGCAGAGCTTGAGCGGGCCGGGAACGAGGCGGCCGGGCATCCCCATCGACTTCGCGGCCTCTTCACTGAAGATGAACGGCGGGGCGTCCCAGGTCATGCCGGCGTAACGGATGGCCTGCGAGAGGCCGGTTTCGATCTCGATCGGAGTGAGTTCTTCGCCTTCCGCGACGGGGGTCGTGCTGGTCATTCGTCGGCTCCTGCATCCCGGCGTTCGTTCGCTGGATCAAACTGCATAACCTGGGTACCGGAGCGGGCAACGAGCGCGCCTGTGGAGTCCGAGAACTCGACGTCGCTGCGGACATAGATGGAGTAGCCGAAGCGGCCACCAAGTCGCTCAGAGATGTCCGCGAGACGGCGGACGCAGGTGTAGGTCTCGCCGACGACGAGGGGCCGTTCGAACGACCATTCGTTCGAGATGATCATGAACTTTGGCATGAGGGTTGGCGTCTGGAGGGGTTCGGCGTCGCCTTCGATGGCACCGAGGGCTGCGAACGGCGCAGGGTCTCCATCGTTGAGTTCGATGTCTTTCCGACCACGGACGGCGTAGAGGGCTTTCCGGACGTGGTGCTTTGAGAGCTGTACGGTGACAGGCTTCGAAGTCATGCCTATGAGGGCACGGACTTCGTCGGTGATGAGCGAAGCTTCCATGGCTGAGGAGCTTACAGGTCGACGGGCGCAGGTCACAGCGAACAGCGGATTGTTCCTCGCACCGTCGTTGGCCGAATATACTGGCGGCATGATCTACCTCGACCATGCCGCGACAAGCCCGATGCGGGCGGGGGTGCGGGAAGCGATGCTTCCGTACCTCGACGGGCAGTACGGCAACCCGAGCGGAC
Source organism: Tepidiformaceae bacterium (assembly GCA_051306275.1). Classification (GTDB taxonomy): domain Bacteria; phylum Chloroflexota; class Dehalococcoidia; order Tepidiformales; family Tepidiformaceae; genus JBPPMX01. The sequence continues at coordinate 8,137 of JBPPMX010000021.1, read as the reverse complement.
TCTATCGGGTGGGGCGCGAGGCACAGGCAGGGGTCGACCGAGCGCGAAGCGTCGTGGCGGAATGCCTTGGCGCGAGCCCGGCGGAGATCCTGTTCACGAGCGGGGGTTCGGAAAGCATCAACGCGGCGATGCAAGGAATCTCGTACGCGATGCGGCGGGCGGGGGCGGGCAAGCACGTGATCACGACGGCTATCGAGCATCACGCCGGCTTGCACACAGCCCAGTTCCTTGAGGAGCTCGGGTTCGAGGTGACCTACCTGGGGTGTGACCACGTGGGGAGGGTGAGCGTTTCCGATGTGGTGGCAGCACTGCGCGCGGATACGGTGCTTGTGAGCGTCATGCTGGCAAACAATGAGGTCGGTACCGTGCAGCCGGTGGCGGAGATCTCAGGGGCAGTGCGGGAATGGAGCAAGGCCCACGGGCATATGGTGGCCCTGCACACCGATGCGGTTCAGGCTCCCGGGTGGCTAGGGATCGATGTCGCTGAGCTGGGCGTGGACGCGCTGAGCCTTTCGGCACACAAGTTCGGGGGGCCGAAGGGTGCCGGGGTGCTGTATCTACGACGAGCGACTCCGTTCAAGCCGCTGATCCACGGCGGTGGGCAGGAGGCGCAAAAGCGAGCGGGGACCGAGAACGTGGCGGGGATCGTGGGGGCAGGGATAGCACTCGGGGAAGCGACGCAGGGGATCGATGGGCGGCGCGCACGAACCTGGGAGCTACGGGAGATGCTGCGCAGGGGGATCGAGCGGGAGGCGGCGGACGCGATCGTGAATGGATGTAACACCGACTGCCTGCCGAACAACCTGAACCTCTCGTTTGATGGGATTGAGAGCGATGCGCTGGTGGAGGAGCTGGATCGGCGCGGGATCGCCGCGAGTTCCGGGAGTGCGTGCTCAAACAGCACCTGGGAGCCTTCGCACGTATTGATGGCGATGGGCGTGCCAATTCGGCGAGCGGTCGGGAGCGTGCGCTTCAGCCTCGGAGAGCGGACGACTGAAGCGGAAGTAGATGGGGTCGTGCGGGTGATCGCGGAAGCGCTCGCGGGGGCACGGAGCGGTTAGCGGAAGCTCAGGCGGCCCGGCGCGGCGGTGTACGACGGCGATAGAGGATGATCGCTGAGACAAGGAGGCCAAGGACCCAGAGGCCGCCGATGGCGAAGGTGATGCGGACGTCCTTCTCGAGGGTGTCTCCTGCGACGACGGCGATGATGGTTGGAGGGAGCATGCCGATGAAGCTGTAGACGAAGAAGGTCCAGAACCGGATGGCGGTAAGGCCGGCGACCATCGAGATCCAGTCGAAGTTGACGATGGGGATGAGGCGGGCGAAGAGTACGAGGCGGCCGCCCATCGAGTCGACAAGGGCGTCGAGGCGTGTAGCAGCTTTCCGCCCGATAAGGCGTGGGAGGTAGCGACGACCGAGTATGCGAGCGGCATAGAAGGCGAGGGCGGAGCCAAGCATCATGCCCCCCATCGAGTAGATGGTGCCGAGGACCGGACCCCAGATCAGGCCGGCGGCGATGAAGATCGGGACGTTCGGGATTGGGGCGAAGAGGACTGAAAGCGCCATGAAGACCATGAAGACCAGCGGCGCCCAGATTCCACGATCGTCGATCCAGTCACGAAGTGGGCGCGCGTCGATCGAGTACGAGATGCCCAGGGCTTCGGAGATCACGATATAGAGTGCGAGAACGGCGAAGAAAACGAGGACGAGGCCGATGAGGACGCCGCGGCGAAGAAGGAGTGGGGGGGACTCGCCTTCGAAGATGAAGTCGTCGAGCGACGGGCGGCGTAGTCGGTGGGAGGCGTCGTCGTCGGGCATGGGTGTAATCAGAGTACGCGCAGGTGGACGAAGCCGTAGACAAGAGGGGATACGAGGAGGATGGAGTCGAGGCGGTCGAGGAAGCCACCGTGGCCGGGTAGGAGCCCGGATGCGTCTTTCACACCCATTCGGCGCTTCATCCAGCTTTCGAGGAGGTCTCCCGCCATGGCGGCGGGGGGAAGGAGGATGGCGAGCGGCAGGATGGTGGCGGTGGCGACATCGAGGCCGAGGAGCGCGTTCAGTCCGAACACGGCGCCGGCACCGGCGATATAACCGCCGATTGCGCCTTCCCAGGTCTTGGCGGGGCTGATCTTCGGGGCGAGCTTGTGGCGGCCGATAGCGCGGCCGACAGCGTAGGCGCCGGTATCGACGGCGAACGTCGCGAGGATGGCCAGGAAGACCCATTCACGGCCATCTTCGCCGTCGCGGAGGAGGACGAGGGTGCTGAGCAGGACGCCTATGTAGAAGAGCGCACCAGCCTGGACGCGGAACGGGCGGCGAGGGCCGAAGGCGTTCGTGGGGAGGAAGGTCAGGGCGTAAATGACGATCGCGAAGACGAGCGCGAGGGTGGCGAATTGCGGCTGCCAGTGCGAGCCCGTGACCGCGACCGCCGGTACGAGGAGGTTGGTCGGCTGGCGGACCACATCGCGGATGGGGATGGAGGGGGTGAGCCAGCCGTGTGTGAACTCGACTGTCGCGAGAACGGCGACGGCACCGGCGGCAATGGCGAACGGCCACTCGCCGATGACGATGAGCACGGCGACGGCAGGGAGTCCGACTGCGGCGGTGAGGAGCCGGAGTTGGAAGTTCGAGCGGCTCGGAGGTGCAGACGCGGCTGGGCCGGGGTAGGGATGTGGCGTTGTCACGATAGAGGCGAACGGGTGCGCATGATCCCGACTAGGCCTGGAAGGCCTTGATGTCCTCGGGGAGGAGGGAACCGAACTTGCGCTTGCGACGGGCATATTCGGCGAGGGCAATGTCGATATCTTCCCGGCCGAAGTCGGGCCAGTAGGTGTCGCTGAAGTAGAACTCGGCGTAGGTGCACTGCCAGATGAGGAAGTTCGAGATTCGCTGTTCGCCGGCTGTCCGGATCATCAGGTCGGGGTCGGGGTCGTCGCCGGTGGAGAGGTAGGTGGAGATGAGGTCTTCGGTGACGTCGGCGGCGGGGGTTCCCTCCGCGACGATGCGCCGGACGGCCAGGGTGATGTCATCGCGGCCGCCATACGAGAAGCAGAGGTTTAGTGTGAGGCGCTGGTTTTCACGGGTGAGCTCGATCGCGTCGTTCACCTGGCGCTGGAGCCAGCCGGGGAGTGTTTCGAGGTGACCGAGGAGGCGGAGGCGGACACCGTTCGCATGGAGGTTCTGGAGTTCGCGCTTGATGAACCGGCCGAGGAGGCGGATGAGCGCCTGGACTTCGGCCTGGGGGCGGGTCCAGTTCTCGGTGCTGAAGGCGTAGAGCGTGAGGTACTGAACACCATGGTCGGCAAAGCGTTCGATGACGCGACGGATGTTTTCGGAGCCGGCCTGGTGTCCGGCGGCGCGGGGAAGTCCGCGTTGCTGCGCCCAGCGCCCGTTGCCATCCATGATGATGGCGACGTGGCGGGGGACGCGGCCGCCGGAAATGGGAGAGATGAGATCGCCGAGGTATTCCGCGGCCGCTACCGCAGGCGCGGGGACGACCTGGGGCTTCGGCGATCCTCTAAACCTCAAGGAGTTCGGCTTCCTTCCGCTTCGCCTCGGCTTCGACGAGGGCGACGTGCTGGTCGGTGAGCTTCTGGAGGTCGTCCTCGTGGCGCTTTAGGTCGTCCTGGGAGATGAGGTGGTCCTTCTCGATCTTGCGGAGCTCGTCGTGGACGTGACGGCGGACGTTGCGGATTGCAACGCGCGACTCTTCGGCGCGGCTGTGAACGATTTTCACGAGGTCGCGGCGGCGCTGCTCGGTGAGCGCGGGGATCGGGAGGCGGAGGAGCTGGCCATCGATCTGCGGGTTCAGGCCGAGGTCGGACGCCTGGATGGCCTTGACGATGGCCTGGACGGCACCACGGTCCCAGACCTGCACCGTTATCAGGCGGGCCTCGGGGGCGTTGATAGTGCCGAGCTGCTTGAGGGGCGTGACGGCTCCGTAGTACTCGACTTCCAGGCCCTCGACAAGGCTGGGCTGGGCGCGACCGGAGCGGAGGCCGCTCAATTCACGCTTCAGCGCCTGGATGGCGCTTTCCATGCGGTCGGCGGCGTCGAGGAGGATTTCGTCGGGGTCGGCCATGGGTGGCCCTCCGGGTTTAGAGATTAGACCGGTGCTGTGACTTCCGCTTCCGGCGAGGAGGCGACGAGGGTACCGACGTGGTCACCAACGAGGGCGCGGAAGATCGCGTCGTCGCCGCGGACGTTGAAGACGATGATTGGGAGGTCGTTCTCCATACAGAGGCTGAGCGCGGTGCTGTCCATCACCTGGAGCCGGCGCTGGATTGCGTCGATGTAGGTGAGGTGGTCGAAGCGCGTTGCGTTCGGATCCTTGCTCGGGTCGGCATCGTAGACGCCGTCGACACCGTTCTTGGCCATGAGGAGCGCCTGGGCATCAACTTCGATCGCGCGGAGGGCGGCGGCGGTGTCGGTCGTCATGTAGGGATTGCCGGTGCCGGCCGCAAAGATGACGACGCGACCCTTTTCGAGGTGGCGTATGGCGCGGCGGCGGATGTACGGCTCGGCGACAGCAGAGAGCGAGAGGGCGGTCTGGGTGCGGACGACAACGCCCGCTTTCTCGAGGGCGTCCTGGAGGGCAAGGCCGTTGATGATCGTCGCGAGCATGCCGGCGTAGTCCGCTGTGGCGCGATCCATGCCTGTCTCGGCGGCTGTGGAGCCGCGCCAGAAGTTCCCGCCACCGACGACGATCGCGACTTCGACGCCGGATTCGCGGGCCTGACGAATCTGGCGTGCGATGTCGCTCATGGTCATAGGGTCGATGCCGAAAGCGCGGTCGCCCATGAGGGCTTCACCGCTGAGCTTGAGCAGGGTGCGCCGGTAGCGCGAAGCCACGGAGGTAGCCTCCAGGGGGCTAGCGGCCCAGTTCGAAGCGATCGAAACGGCGGACGCGGACGTTCTCGCCGGTCTTGGCGATGGCGTCCTGGATGAGGTCACCGATCGTGCGGGAGCCATCGCGGATGTAGGGCTGGCGGGTGAGGCAGAGTTCCTCTTCCGTGCCCTCGACTTCGGGATGGGCGGCGCGGTCCTCAGGCGAGACGAACTGCGGGGCCATTGCTGCGATCTGCATGGCGATGTTGCGGGCGAGGGTGCGGAAGTCTTCGGTGTTCGCGACGAAGTCGGTCTCGCAGTTCACTTCGACGAGGACGCCGATGCGGCCGCCGGCGTGGATGTAGGCATCGACGACGCCCTGGCCGGTTTCGCGGTCGGCGCGCTTGGCCGCGGCGGCGGTGCCGCGCTCGCGGAGGACATCCTTGGCCTTTGCGATGTCCCCACCGGCTTCTTCGAGGGCGCGCTTGGCATCCATGACACCAGCGCCGGTTTCGTCACGCAGGGCTTTGACGAGGGTTGCAGTTACTTCGGGCACTGGTCGGTTACTCCTGGGCGGGTGCTTCGGTGGCCGCAACGGGAGCTTCCGGTGCGGGGGATTCGACGACTGCCGCGGCGACGGCTTCCTGGGCGGCGGCGGAAATGACGGTGACGCTCGTGGAGCCATCGTCTGAGGCGACAGCTTCTTCCGGCGACGCGGAGAAGGAGCCGGTGGCCATGCCTTCTTCGGCTTCGGCGGCCTGGCGGGTCATGTCGTCGACGGTGATGCCGGCGCCGGCGCCGGCTTCGCGGGCAGCGCGGCCTTCGATGGCGGCATCGGCGATCTTGCCGAGGATGAGCTTGATGGCGCGGATGGCGTCGTCGTTGCTCGGAATGGGGTAGGAAATGGGGTCCGGGTCACAGTTCGTATCTACGAGGGAGACGATGGAGACACCGAGGCGCGCGCATTCGGCGACGGCGATGTGTTCGTTCACGGTATCAATGATGAACGCGGCCGCGGGAAGGCGTTCCATGTTCTTGATGCCGCCGAAGTAGCGGTTGAGGCGCTCGATCTCATTCGAGATGTCGAGCTGTTCCTTCTTCGTCATGCGAAGGAAATCGCCGCGGGCGGTAGCGGTTTCGAGTTCATGCAGGTGGCGTACGCGCCCCTGAATGGTGCGGAAGTTGGTGAGCGTGCCGCCGAGCCAGCGGTTGTTCACGAAGGGGAGACCGGCGCGTTCCGCCTCGATCTGGACGGTTTCGCGGGCCTGCTTCTTGGTGCCGATGATGAGGACATCTCCGCCGGAGGCGACAACGTCGCGGACGAAGGTGATGGCGTCATCGAGGCGGGTGACGGTCTGCTGGAGGTCGATGATGTGGATGCCGTTGCGCTCTGTGAAGATGAACGGGCGCATCTTGGGGTTCCAGCGACGGGTCTGATGGCCGAAGTGAACACCGGCCTCCAGGAGCTGCTTCATGCTTACGGGTGTGACCATGTACTCCACGAACGTGCGACGCATAGATTTGCCCCGGTGGGGCAGGCGCCGCCTGAGAAAGACACTTCCCGCAGCTTAGCGGGGCGTGCGTTTAGGTGGTAGGTGAGCGAACGACGTAGCGTGTGGCATCCCCATTACAAAAGCTTGACTCAAACAGACCGAAGATGCGGGCGGTTTCCTTCTGCTGGCGGCGGCGGCCGATCATGCCGGCCGGATGTGCCGGACATCGCACTGGCGACGGTCAGCCGGGAACCGGATTCGTGTGTGTCGACAGTGACACGGAAGCGGTTCCTGCGGGCGAACGCGCCGAGACGGATGCGCATGAGCCCGCTGCCCACGCCGTAGACCGCGGCGGTGGCGGTGCCTTCTTCGAGGCGGTAGGCCTCGCCGAGGAGGATGGCGGAGGCGCGGGCGGCGGCGGTGAGTGGTTGGGTGGAGGGTAGGTCAAAGGTGGCGGATGATTCGGTGCGTTCGGACGGGGCGAGCGCCATGGCTGGCCTCACGCGTCAGGATTGGCGGACGTTAGCACTCTTGACATGCGAGTGCTAACGAAATCAGAATCGAACCGAGTATCGCGTGCCCCGGAGAGTGCCGTTCGTGCCGACCTATGAGTATCACTGCAAGCGCTGCGAGGCGACGTACGACCTCCAGGAGAGCTTTTCGGCGGCGACGACGCACCGATGCAAGGAGTGCAAGCGGGGCATGGCGAAGCGGGTCCTGCATGCGCCCCGGATCCTGTTCAAGGGGAGCGGGTTCTACGCGACGGACAGCAAGAACAAGGAAGCGGCGGTTGCGGAGGGGGATTCGGGCGTGAAGGGCGAGACGGCGAAGAGTGAACCGAAGGGCGATTCGAAAGGTGATTCGAAGGGCGAGAGCAGCGCCGCGAAGAGTACGCCGAAGGCCGATTCGGGCGGCAGCGAGACGGCGACGCCGGCCGCGACGTAGGGCGGCGAGTGCGAGCGGTCATCCAGCGGTGCAGCCGGGCGAAGGTCACGGTTGCGGGCGGGGTAACGGGCGAGATCGGTATCGGTCTCGCCGTTTTGTTGGGCGTTCACGGGACCGATACGGAGGAAACGGCGCGGAAGATGGCGTCGAAGGTGGTGGCGATGCGGGTGTTCGAGGACGGCGAGGGGAAGATGAACCTGGATGTTCGACAGGCGGGGGGCGCGGTGCTGTGCGTGAGCCAGTTCACGCTGTACGGGGATGTTCGGCGAGGGAATCGTCCGTCGTTTGTGGCGGCGGCGCGGCCGGAGGTGGCGGAGCCGCTGTACGAGTTGTTCTGCCGGGATATCGAGGCCGCGGGCGTGAGCTGCGGGCGGGGGGTGTTCGGCGCGGAAATGGTGGTGGAGCTGGTGAACGAAGGGCCGGTGACGATTGTGGTGGATTCGGGGGAGCTGGAGCGGCCGCGGGGCGGCTAGGGCAGTGCGCGAACGTAGTGCGTAGACTCGCGGGCAAACCTACGAGGAGCGAGCAGATGCCGGAGTGGCCACGGTTCGATGACAAGCAGCGGCTGAACGAGGAGGGGGAGGCGTTCATCAAGAGCCAGACTACGGGGGCGCTGGTGACGATTGGCGCGGACGGGTATCCACACGCGACGCCGCTGGGGTTCTACCGGGTGGGAGACGACCTGTACATGAGTGGGCGGCGGCGGACGCAGCGGGTCGTGAACATCGAGCGGAACCCGAAGGTGTGCTTCCTGGTAGAGGCGGGATCGAAGATGTCGGACTACCGGGGGCTGATCATCCGTGGGGACGCGGAAGTGATCAGCGACGACGCGGAGAAGCTGCGGGTCGCGCGGGCGGGGGCACAGCAGCGGG
>JBPPMX010000020.1:0-8269 GCA_051306275.1 Tepidiformaceae bacterium | reverse complement strand
GCGCTGTTCACGAGCCCACACCTGCACGCCTACACGGAGCGCATCGCGATCGACGGAGACCCGATCTCGACCGGGGAGTTCGCGATGGGGCTTGAGGCGATCCGGCCCGTGGTCGAGGCTGAGCGTGAGAGCGTGCATGGCGACGTGAGCACGTTCGGTGTGCTGACGGCGCTCTTCTTCTGGCTCGTGCGAGCACAGGCGAAACCGGTGCGCTGGCAGGTGGTAGAGGTCGGGCTGGGGGGCACGTTCGATGCGACAAACGTCCTGACGGACACGGATATCGCGGTGATCACGCCGATTTCGCTGGAGCACACGGCGATCCTGGGAAAGACGACGACGGCGATCGCGACGGATAAGGCGGGGATCATCAAGCGCGGGTGCGTGTGCGTGGTGGCGCCGCAGCAGGACGAGGCCGTGTACGACGTGATCCAGCGGCGTTGCGGCGAGGTGGGCGCGACGATGGTGGACGTGCGGAAGGAGTATGAGGTCGTCCCGCTCGACCACTACATTTACGGACAGTCGTTCCAGCTGGGCGGGCCGGGATCGCGGACGCGGGAGCTGCGGACGCAGATGCTGGGGCGGCACCAGCTCGACAACGCGGCGACGGCGGTGGCGGTGATCGACGCGCTGCGGAAGCGCGGGCACCTGATCAGCGATCGGGCGATCGAGGAAGGGCTTGCGCGGACGCGGGTCCACGGGCGGATGGAGGTGATGGGCGCGCGGCCGCTGGTAATCGCGGATGGCGCGCACAACGGCGAGAGCGCGCGGGCGCTGGCGGCGGGGATCCGTGATCACGCGGAGTTCCGCCGCGGGGTCTCGGTGATAGGCGTCACTTCGGACAAGGACGTGGAGGGGATCGTGGAGGCGCTTCTGCCGGTGACCGGGGCGTTCATCGCGACGCGCTTCCGGAACACCCGGGCGATGGACCCGAGCGAGATCGTGGACGTTGTGGAGGCGCAGGGCGGCGAGGCGGTCGCGGTCGACCGGGTGACGGACGCAATCGATAAGGCGCGGGAGCGCGCGCAGGAAGACGACCTGATCTGCATCACCGGGTCGCTCTACGTCGTCGCGGAAGCGCGGGAGTACGTCCTCGGGGAGCTTGTTGTCCGCGGGTAGGGCGCTGGATTTTGCGCTTTCGAAGAGCGGGCGGCACGCTGAATCCCACGATGCGATTCTCTGAAGGGCTCTGGTCCGGGGGGTTCCCGGTCGCGATCGAGATCACGCCACCGCACGCGAACCGGCGGCGGGTGCTGCTGCGCCGCGCGTCGATGCTCGGGGAGGCTGCCTGCGCGGTGAACGTCATCCAGCGGCCCGAGCGGATGTCGAGCCTGGACGCATCAATCGAGCTGATCGCGGAAGGGCTCGACCCTGTCTGGCACCTGGTCACGCGCGGGCGGACTCACGACGAGATTGCGGTGGACCTGGCGCGTGCCGCAGCGGCCGGGGTCGCGTGTGTGCTCTGCATTCGCGGGGACCATGCGCTCGCCGACCGGGACGACACGCCGACCGTGCGCGAATCGGTCGCGATGGCGGTCAAGCAGATGCCCGGAGCGCTGGTCGGGGCGACGGCGAACCAGTACGGGGACCGGGGAGCTGTGCTCAAGAACCTGTTTCCGAAGCTGGCGGCGGGGGCGCGGTACGTCCAGACCCAGCCGGTGTTCGCGTTCGAGCAGCTGCGGCCGCTGGCCGAGGCGGTGAAGGAGCGGAGCCCGGAGACGGCGATCGTGGCGATGGCGATGCCGCTCACGACACAGGACGCGGTCGAACGCATCCCGGCGCGTCTCGGCGTTTCGCTGCCCGAGGGCCTGGCAGAGGACTTTGCGGCGAACGGCGAGGAGTCGGGGTGGGCACGGTTCGCTGACACCTGGGCGGAACTGGTGGCGAGCCCGCTTGTGGACGGCGTGGCGGTGATGACGTTCGAGATGGATGCGTCGCCCCTGTTCGCCGAACGGCTGCGGGGGGTAATCGCGCGGGCCGGTGTGGTATAGGTAGCGCGTGACGCGGGCAGTTGAGGAAACGAACCGGCTGATGCTCCGGGCGCGGGACGCGATGGACTGCGACTACGGGGCGCCGCTCGACATCGAGGCGCTCGCGCGGATCGCGTGTGTGAGCGAGGCACACTTCATTCGGACGTTCCGGTCGACGTTCGGCGAGACACCGCACCGGTACCTGCAGCGGCGGCGGGTTGAGCGGGCGATCTTCCTCTTGCGCTCGACGCGGCGGAGCATCACCGAGATCTGCTTCGATGTTGGATTCAGGAGCCTCGGAGCGTTCAGCCGGACGTTCCGCGAGATCGTGGGAGAGACGCCGAGCGCCTGCCGGAAGCGCGGGCCTGTGGCGGCGGCGCCGACGTGCTTCGTGATGGCGTGGATGCGACCTAGCAGTTTTGGAGAAGCGCGGCCAGCCCCGCCTCGATAAGGTTGGCGCATGCTGAAAACAACAACGCTCTCCCAGATATACGTCCTCGACCAGGACCAGGCACTCGACTTCTACGTCGGCAAGCTTGGTCTCGAGGTCGCCGCCGACTATGACCTCGGTTTCATGCGCTGGCTGACGGTGCGTCTGCCGAGCGACCCGGGCCGTGAGATCCTGCTTGAACGGCCGGGGCCACCTTCGATCGACGAGTCGACGGCGGAGCAGGTGCGTGAGCTGCTGACGAAGGGGGCAGCCGGCGGGTGGGTTGGGTTCGCGACGGACGACTGCCGGAAAACGTACGCAACGCTGAAGGCGAAGGGCGTCGAGTTCACGCAGGAGCCGACCGAGCACTTCTACGGCGTCGATGTCGGGCTGCGGGATCCGTTCGGGAACAGCATCCGGATCGTGGAGCGGACGCAGCTGCCGGTCGACTACGTGCCGGACCCGGGATCGTTCCCTTCGCCTGAGTAGCGCCGCCGCGCGGATCGGCCCGGCCTCTGTCCCCGTTTGGGAAAGGCCGGGTTGATGCGCTCCCTGTTCCCTCCCGGAGTGCGCCTGTACGCTTGATGCCTCATGGAGCAACTCCTCGCCCTCAGCAACCTCGTCCATTTCCTCGTGATCGACATCGGCATAGACCCGGAGATCGGGACGTTCGGGCCGTTCACGATCACGTGGCACGGGTTCTTCACGGCGGTCGGCATCCTTGCGGGCGTCACGCTCTCGGTGTGGCTGATTTCGAAGGACGGCGTACCGAGTGACGTTGGGCAGGAGATCGCGATCGTGGGCGTGCTCTCCGCGATAGCGGGGGCGCGCCTGTTTTATGTAGCCGAACACTGGAACGACCAGTTCGCCGACGACCCCGGGGCCATCCTCTTCGGCATCCAGGAGGGCGGGATCACGCTCTATGGCGGGCTGATCGGCGGTGTGGTGGGTGGTGTGATCTACGGCATCTTCCGGAAGTGGCCGATCGCGATCGGGCTGGATGCGGCGGCGCCCGGGATGATCCTCGGCCAGGGCATCGGACGGATCGGCGACCTGATCAACGGCGAGCACCTCGCGACCGCGAGCGACCTCCCGTGGGCTGTGCGCTATACGAACCTGAACAACAACCTCGCAGAACTCGGCGTGGCGGTGCATCCGACGGCGGGCGGATACGAACTGATCGGTGACATGGTGATCCTCGGGCTGCTGCTGTTCGTGGGGCGGCGATTCATCAAGGTGCCGGGGTGGACGTTCTGCATGTACGTGATCCTGTACGCCTCGATGCGGTTCGTCCTGTCGTACTACAGGCTCGATGAGCAGACTATCGGCGACGTGCCGATCCCGCAGATCGTGAGCGCGGCGCTGGTTGGGATCGCGATCATCGCGGCGGGTGTGCTGCTGCGGCACCCCGGGCCGATCACGCGCGAGTACGCGGCGCGGGTGTGGGGCACGGGCAAAGATAAGGACAAAGACGGGCCGCTCGACGACGGGCAGGCAGCCCCGGCCTGATGGCCGCCAGGCCGGTCGTGACGCTGTATGGCCGGCCCGGCTGCACCCTCTGTGACGAAGCGGCGGCGATGCTCGCCGACCTCGAGGGCGGGCTGGGGTTCGATACGCTCCGGGTGAACATCGAGGAGGACGACGCCCTGCTGCGGCGGTACATGTTCGAGATCCCGGTGGTGGTAGTCGATGAGGTGGAAGTTGCGCGGGCGCCGGTCCGGCGGCGGACGCTGGAGCAGGCGCTCCGCGACAGTTTTCGTCCAGTTACGTGAACTCGCCGGTTTCTGTAGGCTAACGCGGCATACATCGATAGCCGCTGACTGGAGCTTCCAGCCGGGCGAGGGGGCAGGCAAAGATGAGCGAGACGACGGGGAATCCGCCGCTCACGGGCATTCGCGTGATCGACATCAGCACGGAGCGGGCAGAGCTCGCGGGACGGCTGCTAGCAGACCTCGGGGCGGAGGTCATCAAGGTCGAACCGCCGGAGGGGGCGGCTTCGCGACATCTCCCGCCGTGGGAGAACGGGAAGGAAGGGTCTGCCGATGGGTCGCTCTACTGGGCAGCGTTCGGGCTCGGCAAGAAGAGCGTCGTTATCGACATCAAGTCCACCCCCGGCCGGGAGCAGCTGAAGGGCCTGCTGAAAACCGCTGATGCTGTGATTGAGTCGTTCGATCCCGGCGTGATGTCAGGGCTGGGCCTCGGGTACGAACACATGAAGGTGCTGAACCCGGCGCTGATCTATGCGTCGGTGACGCCGTACGGCCAGACGGGGCCGGATGCGCACAGCCCGGCGACCGACCTTATCGCGGAGGCAGCGGGCGGGCTCGTGGGGCTGCAGGGTGACGGCGACCGGCCGCCGATCCCGATCGGCTTCCCGCAGGCGTCGCTGCACGCCGGTGCGCAGGCAGCCGCCGACATCATCGTGGCGCTAAACGAGCGCGCGAATTCCGGGCTGGGGCAGCACCTCGATACCTCGATGCAGGCGGCAATGGTCTGGACGCTGATGCAGGCCACGGGCTTCCCGAAGAACACGGGCGGGGACCCGCCGGGTACGGGCGAGAACCGGGCGTTTGTGCCGCCGCAGACGATCCCTGGCGTGAATCTGCCTATCCTCTGGAAAGCAAGCGATGGGTGGCTGGTGGGGAGCATCACGATCGGGACGCTCGGCGGCCTGACGGCGCAGAACATGGCGATCTGGATGGAGGAGGAGGGCTTCCTCGACCCACGGATCAAGGGCGTCGACTTTCGGGCGTACATGGTCGATGCGGTGGAGGGCCGACTTGAGCCGGCGCTCGTCGGGATCCTGATCGACCAGATCATCGCGTTCTTCCAGACGAAGACGAAGCTTGAAGTACTCGACCGCGCGTTGCGCGATTCGCTGCTCTTCGCGCCCGTGTTCAATGTCGAGGACCTGCTAAGAGACCCACACATGCAGGACCGCAAGTTCTGGGTCGAGATCGGCGGAAAGCTCCACCCGGGAGCGTACGCGAAGCTTTCGCGGACACCGATCGAGCCGAAGAACGCGGCGCCGAAGCTCGGCGGACACCAGTCGCTTCTGACGAGCAGCCACACGCCGGTCGCTCCAGCGCCCTCTGCTACGCCACGGAAGCGCGTGTTCGAAGGGTTGAAGGTCGCCGACTTCGCGTGGGTCGGGGTTGGTCCGATCATCTCGAAGGCGCTGGCGGACCACGGGGCGACGGTGGTACGGGTCGAGTCCAACAACCGGCCGGACGTTTTGCGGACGGCGCCGCCATTCAAGAACAACGAAGTGGGGCTCGATAACGCCCAGTTCTTCGCGAACTTCAACAGTTCGAAGCTGAGCCTCGCGATTGACCTGAGCGTGGACGAAGGGCGGAAGGTAGCGCATAAGCTGATCGACTGGGCAGACGTGGTCGTCGAGAGCTTCACGCCGGGGACGCTGGCGAAACTCGGCCTGAGCTACGAGCACATCAGCCCGGGGCGGCCGGACCTGATTATGCTGAGCACCTGCCTTCGCGGGCAGACGGGCCCGCACCGGGCGTTCGGCGGATACGGGAACCAGGGAGCGGCGCTCTCCGGGCTGCATTCGATCACGGGGTGGCCGGATCGCGGCCCGACCGGCCCGTGGGGCGCCTACACCGACTTCATCAACCCGCGGATAGGAGTCGCACTGGTAGCGTCGGCGCTCTTCGAAAAGCGGACCAGCGGGCTCGGACAGCACATCGACCTTTCGCAGGGGGAGGCGGGCATTCACTTCCTTGAGCCGCTTGTGCTCGACTACACCGTGAACGGAAAGCTCAACGAGGGTCGCGGGCATGAATCGTGGTACGCGTCGCCGCACGGGACGTACCGGGTCGATGGGAAGGAGCGCTATGTCGCGATCGCGTGCGCGACGCCCGGACAGTGGCAGGCGCTGAAGTCGGTAGCGCCACTGAGCGCGTTCGACGACCCCACGTTGGATCGCCTGGATGCACGGCTCACACGGGACAGCGAGATCGACGCCGCACTCTCCGCCTGGCTGGCGGACAAGGAGGCGTTCGCGGTTGTTGCTGAGCTCAAGGCTGCGGGCGTCCCGGCGGCTGTTGTCCAGCGCCCGTCCGACCTCTATGAGGATGCGCAGCTCGCCCACCGCGGGTTCTTCGTGATGTGCGACCATACAAAAATGGGGCCGACGCCGTACGACGGGCTCGTGACGATCTTTTCGGAGACGCCCGGGATCGTGACCGCGGCCCCGTGTCTCGGCGAACACACGGAGTACGTGATGCGCGAGCTGCTGGGTGTCGGCGAAGAGGAGATGGTCGAGTACCTCGTCGCCGGGGCGCTGACCTAGCCGGCCGGCGACGCACTCGAAGTGAAACGCGCCGGCGCCGTCATTGAGCGGAAGCTGAAGCATGACGGCACGGCGCGGGAGTATCCGTGCGAGCTTGCGTGGCTGGATGATCGCGTGGCGGTCGTGCGCTTCGCCTTACCGAACGGTGGGTCTGCGTTCGGCGTGCCGGTTGCGGTGCCGCCGGGGTCGGTTTCGTGGGGGTTCTTCTGGGCGCGGCGGCCGTACAACCTCTACCGGATCGCATCGCCGGAGGGCGCGGTGCTCGCGCACCGGTTCGACGCCGTGACCGATGTACGCATGGGCGAAGAGGTGATCAGCTATCGCGACCTCGTGCTCGATTGGTGGGCGCTGCCGGATGGGACCCTGGCCGAAGAGGACCGGGAGGAGTTCGACGCGCTCGTGGCGAAAGGTGAGCTGCCCGGGCGAGACATCGAGCGGGCGAACGAAGCAGCGCGGCAGGTGTACAGCCGCTATCGGCACGTGATCGATGAGGCGGAGGCGTTACTGCGGCGGGTCGAGTCGTAGTACACGGCTCCGAGAGCCTATACTCCGCGGACATGTGGACATTCCTCCGGCGCCAGCTGAACTACTTCCTCATCGGCTTCATCATCAGCTTCATCATTTACCTGTTCGTCCGATTCGACGCGGATGCGATCATCCTCGGGGTTGTGATCGGGCTTGCTGGTGGGGCGCTCCTGACGCTTGTGCTGTTCTACGCCGAGCGGCGCTTCCCCGACCGGCCCAATACCGTCGAGTGACGCCCGGGCGGTGACGGACGAGGCGGCCCGGCAGCGCGGGCTGGCCGCGGTCCTGCTCGCCGCGGTGCTGTGGAGTACGGGCGGGCTGTTCATTAAGTGGGTGGACCTCGATGCGCTCGGGGTCGTGATGTGGCGGTCGCTCCTGGCGGGAATCACGATGTGGGTCATCCTGCGACCGCGGCTGGTCGCCCCATGGAGGATGAGCAAGCTCACATGGGCGCTCGCGATCAGCTATGCAATGATGCTCCTGCTGTTTGTGACCGCGAATAAGCTGACGACGGCTGCGAACGCGATCTTCCTGCAGTACACCGCGCCGCTGTACGTCATCGTGCTGGCGTACATCCTCTTCCGGGAGCGAGCGACGCGGCTCGATGTCGGGACGGTCGCGCTGGCGTTCGGTGGGATGGCGTTGTTCTTCGTGGGGCGGCTGGAGACCGATGACGCGCTCGGGAACCTCTCGGCGATCGGGTCTGGGGTGGCGTTCGCGTCGTTCCTCGTGCTGTTGCGGCACCCCGCCTGCTCCGCCGCCGACCGGCCGGTCGCGATGGTGATGGGGAACTTTGGGCTGGCGATCGGGCTCGCTGCGGTGAACGGGGTGGCCGGGCGAGATGCCTTCACGCCGGACGCGAGTGACGTTGCGGGGCTGCTTGTACTCGGGGTCGTGCAGATTGGGCTGGCGTACGTGGTCTTCACCTACGGGATCGCGCATGTGGTGGCGCTGGAGGCGTCGCTCATCGGGATGCTGGAGCCTGTGCTGAACCCGGTGTGGGTGTTCCTGTTTCTCGGGGAGACGCCGGGGTGGTGG
>JBPPMX010000019.1:0-14492 GCA_051306275.1 Tepidiformaceae bacterium | reverse complement strand
TGCCGGTGCCGGAGGCGTACTACTCCCGCTTACTGGCTGGCTGGCCCCACCCACGACTGGAGGAGGTACGGAGGTTCGTCACATTCCGTACTCCAATCGTCCACGTCCCGGCTACCGCATGTATAGGCTCGAATGGTGTCCTGCGCGTCGTTTTTATGCACTTCTAATGCGGGGTTCACCACGCGTCCACCCTGTCGCCACGATCGACCGTGGGGAAGCGGAGAGGGATCAGGCGCCGGCGGCGGTTCCGGTCGCTGAAGGACTCGCGAAACGGGGGCGCTGGCGGCGCTCGAGCATGTAGCCGAAACCGCGCGAATTCATGATGTAGTCCGGGGCGTCGCCGTCTTCCTGGAGCTTCTGGCGGATGCGGCGGACATAGACCTTGACGGCGTCGCGGGCTTCGCGGTGCGAGTAGGGGTAGTCGTGCACGGCGGCGACGATCTGGGTCGGGCTCATGACACGGCCTGCGTTTTCGGCGAGGAAGGCGAGGATCTTGAACTCCATCGGCGCGAGCGCCACGGGGTCACCGTTGCGGCGGACCTCGCGGCGGTGGAGGTCGATGGTCAGGTCGCCGACTGTGAGCGCCTCGATGGATTCGCCGGAGTTCGAGGTTCGCACGCGCCTGAGGAGGGCTTCGACCTGCGCGCCGATGGGCGCCGGGCCATCGCTGTCGCGAAGGCACACGTCGGCACCAGCATGGAGTGCTTCGGCGAAGCCGTGGGAATGTGTGCCGGGTCCGAGGACGAGGATGTATCCGTCGGTCGTCTCGCGGATCTGACGGATGATGCGGCGATCTTGCTCCTGCGCCGGGCTGATCGCGAGGAGGACAATGGCGGGCCGGATGGCGGGGACGAGCTGCGCGGTCGTGGGATCGTAGGGGCGTTCCGTAGTGCTCAGGCCGTTGCGAAGAAGCGCGGGGAGTACGTCGCCGGCGGGGTACTGGCGGGTATATGTGACAAGTGCCACGCGTTGCCCCTGGTTACTTTCGCTACGCGTCTGCATCCGTCCGTCCTCTTTGGAGACGCTGCGATCACCGGGTGGTGAAGCGGCGCGCTCCGCTCGGTCATCCAATTGTTAAGGAACAACAGGGTGGGCGCGGTTCCCACGACGGGTCAGGATGGTAGACATTCGGTGTCACGCCACCGTTTAGATACCGCCGGGTAGGTTTCGTCGAGGTATCGACCGTGGGTGCGGGATGGTTGGTACCCCCGGCAGGATTCGAACCTGCGGCCAACCGCTTAGAAGGCGGCTGCTCTGGTCCTCTGAGCTACGGGGGCCCGGGCACATTGTAAGGCGGCGGCTTTACACGTTCTGGCTGGCCGAGGGTGTGGCCCGTGCTACACTCAGGCCGCCGTCCAATGAAGATATTCGACATCCACATCCACTTTCCGCGTGACTTCGAGAACCCCGACGCGGACCCTGCTCCGATGCTCGACCGCCTCTACGAGGTGGCGAAGGAAGCCGGGATCACGAAGGGCTGTCTGCTTACGGGCGGCCGGTTCGGGCCGAGTTACGAGCGCGGCATGGAGCTGGCTTCGCGGTACTTCGACCTGTTCATCCCGGTCGCGGTCATCGACCCCGAAGAGACCGACTACGAAGGCGTCCACAGGCTGTATGGGATGGGGTACCGCGGGCTGAAGCTGATCGGCGTCGCGCGACCGTACGACACGCCCGACTACATGCCCTCGTACCAGGCCGCGCAGGAGCTCGGGATGCCGATCCTGTTCCACATGGGCGTTATCGGTGGCGGGCTGGACTACTCGATTACGCATCCGCGTCGTGAGGCGGCGGCTGCCCAGATATACGACCGGATGATGGCGATGATGGACCGCATGCCGCCCCGCCTCGTTTCGGCGGACCGGATGAGCCCGCTGCACCTGGACACGATCGCGAACCGGTTCCCGAAGCTGAAGATCATCGGCGCCCACCTCGGGAACCAGGGCAACTACGAGTACGCCACGTCGGTCGCGCGGTGGCGTCATAACGTGTATTTCGACATGAGCGGCGGGGACACGATCGAGCGGCACGCGGTCGAGCGGAAGCTGATCGGCACCGAAATCGGGATCGAGAAGCTCGTTTTCGGCAGCGACTGCGGGATGGACGAGATCAAGGAGCACATCAACCGCTTCGAAGCGATCTACGACCTGCTGGACCTCGACGAGGATGCACGAGAGCGGTTGTGGTGGCGGAACGGCGCAGAGCTCTACGGTCTCGAAACGCCGGCGTTCGCGGCGGAGTAGACGCTGGCTGCGCAGGCATCGCGGATTGAACCGGTGGCTGGTGCACTGCCCCGCGGAGTCCTCATCGGCGGCCTTGTCGCGCTGGGGCTCATCGCGTTTCTCGGCTTCCGGCCGCATCAGCCGTGGATCCTTCTCCTCACGGCGGGCATGACGGGCCTTGCCGTCGATGGTCTTGTCCGCAGCCATCCGCGCTGGGGGGAGACGGGCGCGCTCGCCTCGATGCCCTACCTGTTTCTGCCGGTGCTCGTTGTGCTTGGCTCGGGGTTGTTCATTGATAGCGCGATCGAGGGATACAGCCGTCCCGCCGCTGCACTCGGGTGTGCGGCGGTAGCCGGGTTCGTTGCCTGGGGGGAGTACCAGACAGTGGACTTCGCATCGCGGCTCTATGCGTCGGTGCGGCTGGCGCTGGCGATCGTGACCTACCTGACAGCGTTCGCGTTCTACACCGTGATTTTCAACGAGAACGTCGACCTGCCGGTTGCGGCATTCTGGGTCGGGCTGGTGAGCGTCCTGCTGTCGATCGAACTGCTGCGCGAGAGCCATCTCGCGGGACCGAGTTCTCCGCTTGTCGGGCTGGCGATCGGCGTGTCTGTTGCAGAGCTGCGGCTCGGGCTGTACTTCTTCCCGCTCGACGGGTTGCTCGCGGGCGCGCTGCTGATCATCGGGTTCTACCTGGCGACGGGAATCGTCCACCATTTGCTGGACCACGACCTCGACGTGGCGACCGCTGCGGAGTACGCGATCGTGGCGATCGTTGGAGCCGGGGCGGTGATCGTGACGCGGGTGTTCGTTTAGCGGCGCCGGTTGGTTATCCCGCAGACGGTCGCCCGTCCGACGGCTCCGGCTTCGTCGAACACAGCTGCCTCACCGACCGCGACTCCTTCGGCGTTTTCGTGGCTGAGTGAGCGAAAGCCGAACCACTCGCCCACCGGCGGGCGATGGAGGTAGAGGGTGATGTCGGCGTTGATGTAGCTGAGGCCTGAGTCGCCAGAGTTGGTGGTCGGGTGCGCAAAGTCCGAAGCCCCCGCCGCGCGGACGAACGGGCTGGGATCGGTACCCGCGACCGTCGGGCAGAGCTGACGGAGCCAGGCTTCCATGCGCTCTCCGGTGCCGAGGCCGCCGCCCACGATTCGGGTGTCCCAGGCGAGGTCGCGTTCCGTCGGTGCCGGGCGTTCCCGGGCGGAGGCCGAGAGGGGTTCGACCATTGGCGGCTCGGGGGAGTTCCAGACGCGGCCGTGGGGCTCATCGCTCTTTCGAAGCAGGACCGCCGAGGCGCGGGCGACTTCGACCCCGTCGCAGAGCATCGTGGCGTCCACGACCTTGATGCGGTTGCCGTCCCGCGCCACGGAGGTGGTAATCGCGACGGGGCGATAGGGCGCTACACGGAACATATCCACGGTGAAGCGTGCGAAGACGAAATCTTCGGCGGCGTGGTGCGCTTCCACCTGGTGGGCGAGGAGGCCGGCGATGACGCGCCCATGCAGGGACTCCGCATCCCATGGGCCTCGGGAGCGGTCGGTCGGCACGAAGAGGTCGCCATCGGCGACGAAGAAGGCAGGTGGTGAAGTCTCGGCGCTGGATTCCATGCACACCTCCGCGCAAAGCCTAGCGCGGAGGTGCGGTACGGGGTCATTCGGGGCGCAGGTTCAGCGTTACGAGCGCGGTGCCGCCGCACTCAAGCATGCTGACCACTGCCACCCCGGCGCGCTGGAGTGCCGCGACGAGTTCCGGATGGCCAGACGGGAACAGCATGGTGAACACTGTGACGCCATCGGCCAGGGCGTGGTCCCGAGCGGCCGTGATCAGGGCGTCGGTGAGCGCCCGGCGGTCGACGCCCTCGGTGATGGCGATACCGATCGCTGGGCCGCCGTCAGCGTCGCGGTCGAACCAGACCGCACCGGCGGGCGTTCCGAGCTCGAGAGCGACATACCCGTGGCCGCCGGTCAGCGCGCGGACCGCTGCCGTGTGGCCGGGAAACCGCTCGCTGACGGTGTGGTCGTAGTGGTGGATGCAGCCCCCATGCGGGTGGAGGGCGTCCAGGAAGGCGGTCAGCCCGACGGCTTCGATTGGCCCGGGCTGGCGGATGACGATGGGTGGGTAGCCGGTGACCGTGGTTTGCATTGTCCTACCCCGTATTCCTGAGGAGCCTCCCCGCTCCTGTCGAGAACATGCTGCGCCGGGTCTGGTGTCTTGCGCAGGGCCGGGAGGCCCCAACCTGCTGGGCGGGTCGTACCCAATCCAGGCGGGCCGACGGGTCGGCGCTCAGGGAGTGAACTGAAGCTGGTCCCCGGGTTGCGTGTCCTGGGAGGCGCCCGAGGGGAGCTCGATCACGCCCTTCGCCCCGCGACCGCCGAATGCGAGGCCGATCCAGGGTCGGACGTTTCGGCCGACTTTCGTCACGACGAGGTCCTTGTCGAAGAAAATGGCGTCGATCGAGAAGCGCATGAACATCATGTGGATCGAGCTGCAGGGCCGGATGATGAGGCCCTCGCCCGGTGCGAGCGGCGAACGGAGCATCAGCCCGGCGAAGCGCGCCCACAGCGAGGTGGCCTCGCCGATTTCGTCCCCAAGGGATGTCTCGCGCGTGACGTTGGTAACGGCTGGCATGGCGCTTCTCACTCTAGGGGTTCGGCGGCGGGTTGGCCGCGCAGCAGGTGACGATACGCGCTGGGGGCTACGGCGTGGGGTCGCCTGCGACTAGAATGCGCTCGAACACACTTCGGGACGCATGGGCGAAGCGCGGATAGCGGAGATCCCACCTAATCGGCGGACTGCTGAGCGATTGCCCCAGACTATCGATCTATATGGATGACTGTTGCCACAGGCCGGGCTAAGCTGGGGGCGCGGAGAGCGTGAGAACGTCCCCGTAACACTCATGGACTAGTGTCGGGCTGCCACCCCGGAGGACCGCGATGACCACCATTCCCCGAGCCTTCACTGATGGCTTTCCTGACCTGGACCCGTCCGAGCGGCAGGACTGGATTGATTCGCTGCGCGATGTCTTGCGGTCACGCGGGCCGGAGATCGTGAGCGAGATCCTCGAAGAGCTGCAGATCGATGCTCAGAAGGCCGGGGTGCAGCTCCCGGTAACCTCGCAGACGCCGTACGTAAACACGATCTCGGCTGACCGTCAGCCGCCGTACCCGGGCAACCTCCCACTCGAACGCCTGATCCGGAGCGTGGTGCGCTGGAACGCAATGGCGATGGTCGTCGAGGCGAACACGAAGTCGTCGGGTATCGGTGGCCATATTTCGACGTACGCGTCGGCGGCGACACTGTATGAGGTCGGCTTCAACCACTTCTTCCGAGGCAAGGATCACCCGAGCGGCGGAGACCTGGTCTTCTTCCAGGGCCATGCCTCGCCGGGGATTTACGCGCGGGCCTACGTGGAGGGGCGGCTATCGGCCCGGCAGATCCATAACTTCCGGCGCGAACTCGAAGAAGGTGGTGGGCTTTCGTCGTACCCGCACCCGTGGCTGATGCCAGACTTCTGGCAGTTCCCGACAGTGTCGATGGGCCTCGGCCCGATCATGGCGATCTACCAGGCGCGCTACATGCGCTATCTCGAGAACCGGGGCCTGAAGCCGGCGTCGGATTCGAAGGTAGTCGCGTTCCTCGGCGACGGGGAAACGGACGAGCCAGAAACGCTCGGCGCGATCAGTCTCGCTTCGCGAGAGCACCTGGACAATCTGATTTTCGTCGTGAACTGCAACCTCCAGCGCCTCGATGGGCCGGTGCGCGGAAACGGCAAGATCATCCAGGAGCTCGAAGCGAGCTTCCGGGGCGCTGGCTGGAACGTGATCAAGCTCATCTGGGGTAAGGAGTGGGACGAGCTCTTCGCGAAAGACCACGATGGGCTCCTCGCACGACGCGCCATGGCGGCGGTCGATGGTGAGTACCAGAAGTACGCAGTGAAGGGCGGCGCGTACATTCGCGAGCACTTCTACGGTGTGGACGAGCGCCTCCTGAAGATGGTGGAGCACCTTAGCGACGACTACCTCTGGCACATGCGCCTCGGTGGGCATGACACGGAGAAAGTGTTCGCGGCGTATAAGGCGGCGTTCGAGCACACGGGTTCGCCGACGGTCATCCTCGCGAAGACGGTGAAGGGATATGGCCTGGGCGAGGCGGGCGAAGGTCGAAACATCACCCACCAGCAGAAGAAGCTGAACGAAGCGGAGCTGCTGCACTTCCGCGACCGCTTCAACGTGCCGCTCTCCGATGAGGAGGTCGTGCACGCCCCGCTCTACCGGCCCCCTTCGGATAGCCCGGAGATGGAGTACATGCGCGATCGGCGCCGGATACTCGGCGGATCGCTGCCGGAACGCCGGCCAGTCGCCTGCAACCACACGCCGCCCCCGCCCGAGCTGTTCCAGGAGTTCCTGGAAGGGACGGGCGACCGTGAGGTTTCGACCACGATGGCGTTCGTCCGGATGCTGACGAAGCTGCTGCGCGACGATAACGTTGGCAAGTGGGTCGTCCCGATCGTCCCGGACGAGGCGCGGACCTTCGGTATGGAGGCGCTTTTCCGGCAGTTCGGTATTTACTCGAGCGTGGGGCAGCTCTACGACCCGGTGGATTCCGAGAGTCTGATGTACTACAAGGAGTCGAAGGACGGCCAGATCCTCGAAGAGGGGATCACGGAGGCCGGATCGATGTCGTCGTTCATCGCCGCTGGGACGGCGTACGCGACGTACGGGCTGTGCACGATCCCGTTCTTCATCTACTACTCGATGTTCGGGATGCAGCGCGTCGGCGACCTTGTCTGGGCGGCCGCGGATTCGCGCACAAAGGGGTTCCTCGTCGGCGGGACCGCAGGCCGGACGACGCTGGCGGGGGAGGGCCTGCAGCACCAGGACGGCCATAGCCATCTGCTCGCCTCGGCGGTGCCGAACCTGCTTTCCTACGACCCGGCATACGCCTACGAGATCGCTGTCCTCGTTGAGGAAGGCATCCGCCGGATGTACGTGGAGAACGAAGATGTCTTCTACTACATCACGGTCGGGAACGAGAACTACCTTCAGCCGGCGATGCCCGAGGGCGCGCGCGAAGGGATCATCAAAGGGCTGTACCGGCTGCGCACGTCGCCGATACCCGCCAAGGCGAGGGGGCCACGCGCGAACCTGATGGGGAGCGGTGCGATCCTGAATGAGGTCGTGAAGGCTCAGCAGATCCTCGTGGAGAAGTACGACATCCCCACGGATGTGTGGGCGGTCACGAGCTATACCGAGCTTCGGCGGGAGGCGCTCGATGTCGAGCGGTACAACCTCCTGAACCCTGGCAGCGAGCCGCAGGTGCCCTACATCACCGAGGCGCTGGCGGATGGTCGCGGGAGCGTCTTCGTGGCAGCTTCCGACTACATGAAGGTACTCGCGGACGGGATCGCGAAGTGGATCCCCGGCCCATCTGTCTCGCTCGGGACGGATGGCTTTGGCCGGAGTGAGACGCGTGCGGCCCTGCGCGACTTCTTTGAAGTGGATGCGAAGCACATCGTCATTGCGGCGCTCGGTTCGCTGGCGCGGGAAGGACAGGTTCCCGCGGAGCTGGTCCAGACCGCGATGCTCGACCTTGAGATCAACCGCGACAAGCCCAACCCCATGCATAGCTAGGGAGGCCAAGGAGCAAAAGATGGCAGTGGAATTCCGGCTCCCCGAACTCGGGGAGAACATCGAAGAAGCAGAGATCCTGTCGGTGCTCGTCAAAGAAGGCGACACCGTGAAGAAGGACCAGATCGTCGCGGAAGTCGACAGCGACAAGGCGACGGTCGAGGTGCCTGCTCCTTCTGATGGCGTAATTACGAAGCTGGCGATCAAGGCGGGTGATTCGGTGAAGATCGGGGCGCTGATCTTCGTGCTCGATGAGACCGCCGGTGCGGCGCCAGCGGCAGCGCCTGCGGATTCTGCGCCCGCCCCGGCAGCAGACGCGCCGGCTGAGAAGCCGGCCGAGCCTGCGAAGGCTGAGGCCGAGGCGCCCGCTGCTCCCGAGCCTGCCCCGCAGGCAGCACCGAAAGCCGAAGCGGCCGCGCCGGAAGCTCCGCCAGCTGAGCCGGCGCCCGCCGCGCCCCCAGCGGCTGCGCCTACAGCATCGCCGAATGGCTCGTCGAACGGATCCAGCGCGGTGCCAGTCTCGGCGGCCCCATCGGTCCGCCAGTTCGCGCGCGAGGTCGGGGTCGACGTACGGGATGTGCCTGGCAGCGGAGCCGGTGGGCGAATCTCGGTGGACGATGTGAAGGCGTACACGCGCGAGGCGCGGTCGACAGGTGGCGGCGCTGCCCGGGTTGCGGCGCAGCCTCTGCCCGACTTTTCGCGGTATGGGACGGTCCTGAAGGAGCCGATGTCGCGAGTACGCCGCCTCACCGCGACGAACCTGACGGGCGCCTGGGAGGCTCCGCACGTCACGCATCACGAGAAGGTGGACGTGACCGACCTCGAGGCATTCCGGCAGAAGTATCGAGCCCAGGTCGAGAAGGCAGGGGGGCGCCTGACAGTCACGGCGATGCTGCTGAAGATCGTTGCCGCCGCGCTGAAGGCGAACCCGAAGCTCAACGCGAGCATCGACATGGCGAACCAGGAAGTGATCCTGAAGAAGTACTACAACATCGGTGTCGCTGCCGACACGCCACGTGGCCTGCTGGTGCCGGTCCTGAAGAATGTGGATCAGAAAGGCATCAAGCAGATCGCGGCGGAGCTCGGCGAACTGGCCGAAAAGGCGCGGAACGGCAAGCTCTCGCCCGATGAAATGCAAGGCAGTAGCTTCACCGTCAGCAACCTTGGCGGAATGCGCACCGGGTTCTTCACGCCGGTGATCAACCCGCCGGACGTCGCCATCCTCGGTGTTGGGCGGATGGACACGGAGCCTGTTTACCGGAACGGCGTGCTTGAACCGCGGCTGATGATGATGCTGTCACTTTCGTACGACCACCGGTTGGTTGATGGTGCGGACGCGGCGAGGTTCGTGGCATGGCTTTCGGACGCGCTGACCGACCCGCTCTACACGATGCTGGACTAGGCGAGATGACCAGCGCGACGACCACGAAGGAGAGTGACCCAGTGACCGAGTCAGAAGCGCGGAAGCGTGTCGTGGTCATCGGCGGAGGGCCGGGGGGTTACCCAGCGGCGTTCTTCGCGGCGGAAGCGGGACTCGACGTAACGCTCGTGAACGACGAGGCGGAACTCGGTGGGACCTGCCTTATCCGTGGCTGCATCCCGTCGAAGGCGTTGCTGCACGTCGCCGCCCTGATCGAAGAGACGCGCCATGCCGCGGACTGGGGCCTGCGCTGGGATAGCCCGGAGATCGACCTGGAGCGCCTTCGCGGGTTCAAGAACTCGGTTGTGTCGAAGATGACGCGCGGCCTGGGAACGCTCGTGAAGCAGCGCAAGGTGAAGCTCATCGCCGGGCGCGGGACGTTCGTCGATGCCCATACGCTCTCGGTGGCGAAGCTCGATGGCACCACGGAGACGGTTTCCTTCGATTACGCCGTTGTCGCAACGGGTTCGACGCCGACGAAGGTGCCCGGACTCGACTTCGATTCCCCGAAGATGATGGATTCGACCGCAGCGCTTGAGCTGGCGGACGTGCCGGAGTCGCTCCTCGTCGTGGGCGGGGGGTACATCGGCCTCGAGATGGGGAGTGTGTACGCGGCGCTGGGCTCGAAGGTGACGGTGGTCGAGATGACCTCAAACCTCCTCCCGGGTGCAGACCGCGACCTCGTTGACCCGCTTGCGAAGGCACTCAAGAACCGCTTCACCTCGATCATGCTCGACACGAAGGTCGTGAGCGCGGAAGAGCACCCCGATGGGATCAGGGTACGGTTGCTCGGACAGAACACGGGCGTTCCTGACCGGGTCTTCTCGAAGGTCCTGGTCGCGGTGGGGCGCCGACCCAGTTCGCGGAACCTAGGGCTCGAGAACACGAAGGTCGAGGTCGACCAGCGCGGATTCATCAAGACGGACGATCAGAGGCGGACCGCTGAGCCGTCGATCTACGCCGTCGGCGATGTTGCTGGCGAGCCGATGCTCGCGCACAAGGCGACGCACGAGGGCCGCGTAGCAGCGCAGGCGATCGCCGGACTTCCAGTGGCCTGGGACCCCGCCGCGATCCCGGCGGTCGTGTTTACGGACCCGGAGATCGCGTGGGCAGGGCTGACCGAAGCCGAGGCACTGAACCGGGGCGTTGAGCACATCGTGGTGAAGTTCCCGTGGGCGGCCTCCGGGCGAGCGACGACGCTGGGTCGCAACGAGGGCATGACGAAGATCCTCGTCGAGCCACGCACGGAGCGGATCCTCGGCGTGGGGATCGTGGGCGCTGGCGCGGGAGAGCTGATCGCGGAGGCGGTGCTGGCGATCGAGATGGGGGCTGTCGCGACGGATCTCGCGCACACCATCCACGCACACCCGACGCTCTCGGAGACGATCATGGAGACCGCCGAGACGCTCTACGGGACGAGCCCGCACTACGCCGCGAAGGCGAAGGTGCCGCGCCACTAGCCGCCGTGCGGGCCTCTCCGTTCGGGTAGACTGCCTGCCGGAAGGGGGTCCCCATGGAACGAATTCGAGTTGGCTCGGTGGAGGTGGTCGCGCTGGTGGACAACGACCAGTCGTGGCCGGCGGCAGCGGTGTACCCGGCAGCGGGCGAGGCGGCGCTTACGAGACTGGCGCACAACTTCTTCGACGGCAACGTGCGGATGAACTTCGGCTGCTTCCTGCTCCGTGACGGAAGCTCAACGGTGCTGGTGGATACCGGGTGGGGGCCGGAGAACGGCGGACAGCTTCTGAAGGAGTTGGAGGAGGCCGGGGTGACGCCGGCTGAGGTCGATTCGGTGATCTTCACGCATCTACATGGCGACCACACCGGATGGAATGTCGACCGGGCGACCGGCGCGCCGATCTTCTCGAAGGCGCGCTACCTGGTCCCGAAGGGCGACTGGGATCACTACGGTGCGTCAGATCCGAGGCCCGAGTCGTTCAAGCGCGATGTCGTGCCGCTGAATCTCGCGGGAAACGTCGATCTGTTCGACGGCGAGCTAACGTTGAGTTCGTCGCTCACCGCAGTCCCGACGCCGGGCCACACGCCCGGGCACACGAGTATTGTGATCGCGTCGGGCGGCGAGCATGGCTACATCCTCGGCGACGTCGTGCTCTCGGGCGCGGATGCGGAGGACGTCGACCTGCCGAACACTTATGACTGGGACAACGCGATCGCAGCCTCAACGCGGCGGAGGGTCGTCGAGCAGCTCATCAACAACGGTGCGCTCGTCGGGGCGAGCCATCTGCCACCCCCGGGACTCGGCAGGTTTGTGCGGGTCGACGGACGATCGGCGTGGCGGGCAGGAACGGCGAAAGGGTAGGCGATGTGCAGGAGTATTAAGACCCTTCGCGGGACTGAACCTGCGAACGAAGATGAGGTGCGCGCGGCGGCGCTGCAGTTCGTCCGGAAGGTGAGCGGCTACCGGCAGCCGTCGAAAGCGAACGCAGAAGTGTTCGACGCGGCGGTGGATGACGTGACCGCCGTAACCGAGCGGTTGCTCGCGTCGCTCAGGCCCGGCGCCCGCGCATGACGCCCGAGGAACTCGTCGCGGCGGCGCCCGAGCTGTTGCGGCAGGTGGGCGTGCAGGCGAGTCCGGATGACCTCGAGCGGATGGCGGTCCTGCTTCGAAGGCGTCAGCGGCCCCGTGCCCCCGCGAGGACGACGGAGCCGGCCCTGACGCTTGCCTCGGTCGAGTGGGAGGCGTGACAGAGCCCTGGGGGCTGACGATCGCCGAGGCGGGGCGGCAGCTTCGCTCGGGAGCCGTGAAATCGACGGCCCTGACCGAGGCATGTCTCGCGCGGATCGCTGATGTCGAGCCGGAGCTGAACGCATTCATAACGGTCGCAGCGGGCGAGGCACTGGAGGCGGCGGCCCAGGCCGATGCCGCATTCGCCGCGGGGCGCGACGCGGGGCCGCTCCAGGGGATCCCGGTAGGGGTGAAGGACCTGTGCATGACCGCCGGGATGCGGACGACTGCTGGCTCGGCGATCCTGGAGGACTGGCTGCCAGAGACCGACGCGACCGTTGTGGGGAAGCTGAAGGAGGGTGGCGCTGTCATCCTCGGAAAGCTGAACATGCACGAGTTCGCGTACGGGACGACCAGCAGTGCGAGCCACTTCGGGGCGGTCCGAAACCCGCTCGACCTTGCGCGGCACCCCGGCGGTTCGAGCGGTGGATCGGGTGCCGCGGTGGCCGCGGGTGAGTGTTTCGCGGCGATCGGGACGGACACCGGCGGGTCGATCCGCATCCCCGCTGCGATGTGTGGCGTGGTCGGGCTCATGCCGACCTACGGTCTCGTTTCGCGGGCTGGCGTGTTGCCGCTCGCGTGGTCGCTCGACCATGTCGGTCCGCTGACGCGGACGGCGGAGGATGCGGCGCTCTTCCTGGGGGTAATCGCGGGGTACGACGCGGCGGACCCGGGATCCGCGCCTGGCGCGGCGTTCGCCGGGAGGGTCGGCGATACCGGAGTGCGTGGGCTGCGGGTCGGCGTGGTGGCGGCGCAGAGAGAGGCAGCGGAGACCGGGGTGCGAAGAGCTTTCGATGACGCGGTGGCCGTGATCAGGGAGCTTGGTGCCGAGGTCGGAGAGGTCGACATCCCCGCGCTGCGTGAGCCGTGGGGCGGGTCGATCATCGCGGCGGAGGCTGCGGCCTACCACCTTGAATGGCTGCAGACGGTCCCGGAGAAGTACACGGCCGAGGTACGGGCGCGGCTAATGGCCGGGCTGACGATCCCGGCGGTGGACTACGTGAACGACCTGCGGTTGCGGCGGGAGTTCACCGCCGAGGTGCGAGAGGCGATGCGGGACTTCGATGTGCTCGTGGCGCCGACGTGTCCGCGGGTGAGCTGTCCGCTCGACGAAATCGGGGCGACTGGCTTCATCTACAGCTCGCTCACGGCTGCCTGGGACCACACGGGCCAGCCGGTCATCGCGGTGCCGTGCGGCCCGGCCGAAGACGGCCTCCCCGCGTCGATTTCGTTCATCGGGCGTCCGTTTGGCGAGGCGACGATTTGTGGCGCTGCGCATGCCTTCGAACGCGCCACACCATGGCAGAGCCAACGCCCGGCGCTCTGAACCAGCACGCGATCGGGCCGGTGCGATTCGTTGTAGGCTATTCGCTGATCCTGAAGGATGAGTGACGTAGATGAGTAGTGCCGAGCCGGCCACGCAATTCCCGGATGTCCTTGCCCAGGTGGAGGCAGAGGCGCGCGCCGCCCGGGTCTCCGAGTGCGCGTATGAACTAACCCTGGACCTGAAGAAGGGCAGCCCGACCTACCGGGGCGAGCTGAGCATCCGGTTCAAGCACCGGGGCGACGGTGACCTCTTCCTCGATGCGCGGGGCGGTCCGATCGAGCGGCTCGAGGTGAACGGGGCGGTCGTCCCGGCGCAGAAGGAGGGGCATCGCCTGATCCTTCCCGCGGCGGTGCTAGCGCCGGAGATGACGCTTCGGATTTCCTATGAGAACGACTACGACCATACGGGCGACGGGTTTCACCAGTTCATCGACCCGGAGGACGGCGAGGAGTACCTCTACACGAACTTCGAGCCGTTCGAGGCGCACAGGCTCTTCCCGTGCTTCGACCAGCCGGACATCAAGGCTGAGTATCGGCTGCGAGTGACTGCGCCGGCGGAGTGGCAGGTCATCGCGAACAGCGCCGAAACGGCCGCGTTGCCAGCGGATGCGGGCCGGGTGACGCACACGTTCGAGACGACGATGCCATTCAGCACGTACCTGTTCGCGGTGGTGGCGGGGCCCTACCGGGCGTTCCGGGATGAGCACAAGGGTGTCGAGCTTGGGCTGTTCTGCCGCGAATCACTCGTGAAGCACATCGATACGGATGAGCTGTTCACGCTGACGAAGCAGGGGCTGGACTTCTACGCGGACTTCTTCGACTAACCGTACCCGTTCGGGAAGTACGACCAGCTCTTCGTGCCGGAGTTCAACGCCGGGGCGATGGAGAACGTGTGCTGCGTCACCCACAACGAGTACATGATCTTCCGGGACCCGCCGACCGAGAACCAGCGGCGCGGCCGGGCGGAGACGCTGCTGCACGAGATGGCGCACCTGTGGTTCGGGGACCTCGTGACGATGCGCGGGTGGAACGACCTGTGGCTGAACGAGAGTTTCGCGACCTACATGGCCTACCTGGCGCTGATCGATGCGACGCGCTTCACGTCGGCGTGGCAGGACTTCAACGCCTCGATCAAGAACTGGGCCTACCGGCAG
>JBPPMX010000018.1:0-9933 GCA_051306275.1 Tepidiformaceae bacterium | reverse complement strand
GCGGA
This sequence comes from Tepidiformaceae bacterium, assembly GCA_051306275.1. Classification (GTDB taxonomy): domain Bacteria; phylum Chloroflexota; class Dehalococcoidia; order Tepidiformales; family Tepidiformaceae; genus JBPPMX01. Next base: position 9,928 of record JBPPMX010000018.1, on the reverse strand, counting down.
GCCCGCTGCGCCCTCCGGGCCGCTCGCTCCGCAGCGGCCCCCCTCCCAGGTTCGCGGCCCTCGCGACAGCGTGACCAAAGGCAATCCCCAGGCCGAAGCGGCAAAGCTTCGCCTCCACGAACTCCTGATCGAAGAGCTCGAACACGGCGCCCTCGATGGACTCCAGCCGCAGCAGCAGCGTGAGGCCGTCGTACGCGCCGCCCGTGAGCTCATCCAGCAGGAAGGCATCTCCCTCGGGGGCGCCAGCCGCGACGAGCTCATCCAGGCGGTCGCCGACGAGGTCCTCGGCCTCGGCCCCCTCGAGCCCCTCCTGCGTGACCCCTCCGTGACGGAAGTCATGGTCAATGACGTGGACAAGATCTTCTTTGAGCAGGAAGGCCGCATCTGGCGCAGCCCCGCTCGCTTCCGTGATAAGCAACACGTCATGCGCATCATCGAGCGCATCGTCGCCCCACTCGGTCGCCGTATCGACGAATCGAGTCCGATGGTCGACGCCCGCCTCCCCGATGGCTCCCGCGTGAACGTAACCATCCCCCCGGTGTCACCAAAGGCGCCAACGATCACCATCCGGAAGTTCCGCGCCGACAAGATGCGCATCGCCGACCTCATCGCCGTCGGTGCGATGAGTGACTCCACCGCGGAGTTTCTCGCGATGTGCGTTCGCGCCAAGCTCAACATCATCATTAGCGGGGGTACCGGCACCGGTAAGACCACGCTCCTGAACGCCCTTTCCGCGTTCATCCCGAACCACGAGCGAATCATCACTATCGAGGACCCCGCCGAGCTTCGCCTCCAGCAGGAGCACGTGGTCAGCCTCGAAGCACGGCCGCCCAGCATCGAGGGAAAGAACCAGGTCCATCAGCGCGACCTCGTCCGCAACAGCCTCCGCATGCGCCCCGACCGTATCATCGTCGGCGAGGTCCGCGGCTCGGAGTGTTTCGACATGCTCCAGGCCATGAACACCGGCCACGAAGGCTCCGTCTCCACGGTCCACGCGAACACACCGCGCGACGCCATCGCGCGACTCGAGAACATGGTCCTCATGGCGGGCATGGATCTCCCCGCAAAGGCTATCCGCGAGCAGATCTGCTCGGCCGTAAACGTCTTCATCCAGATCCAGCGTATGCAGGACGGCTCGCGAAAGGTCACCCATGTGACTGAGGTGAGCGGTATGGAAGGCGACATCATCACCCTCCAGGACATCTTCCTCTTCAAGCTCGATCACGTAGACGAAGAGGGCAAAGTCCATGGCGCGATGCGCCCCACCGGAATCCGGCCCCACGTCGCCGGTAAGTTCGCCATGGCCGGGATCGAGTTCCCCAACCACCTTTTCGGAGAAAAGTAACCATGCTGCTCCTCTACATGACCGTCCTCACTATCGGCGCAGCAGCGTTCACTACTACGCTCTATCTCGCCGGGTTCGGCTCCGTGAGCCACGAAGCCGCGCAACGCCTCTCCCGCCTCAAGAGCGACGAGGCGCGTGGTGGCGCAGCCGGCGTCATCCTCAACCTTCGGCGCCGCGCAAACCTCAACTTCGGCGGGTTCACCCTGGTGTCGAGCAATCTCGTCCAGCGCTGGACGCTCGATCTCGACCGCGCCGGCCTGGCGCTGAATCCCCGCGAGTACTTCGTCCTCCGCATCGGCGTATCTGTTGCCGTCGCGTTCGCTGGCCTTCTCTTCCTCCCGCTCCCCATCCTGGGCATCGCGCTTGCGCCCCTTGGCTACTTGGGCACAGGCTTCTGGCTCAAGCTACGGATTACCCGTCGCACCCGGAAGCTCGAGAGTCAGCTCCCAGAGCTCCTTTCGACGATCGCAAGCGGGCTCCGCGCTGGCTTCGGCCTCATGCAGGCGCTCGAGGCGTCCGCCGAACAGATGCCAGCCCCGATCGCTGTCGATGTCCGCCGAATGCTTCGCGACACTGCGATGGGCGCGAGCGTCGAACAGAGCCTGACCAACCTCAACACACGCGTCGGCAGCCCCGACTTCGACATCGTAATCACCGCAATCCTCATCCAGCGCTCCGTCGGTGGTAACCTCGCCGAGATCCTCGATAGCGTTGCTCACACCATGCGCGAGCGCGAGCGCATTCGCGGTGAGATCCGGACGCTGACGGCGCAGCAGCGCATGTCCGGCTACGTCATCGCGGCAATCCCGGTCTGCCTGCTCGTGGCCTTCAACATGATCTCACCAGAATTCACGGGCCTCCTGTTCTCGGACCCGCTCGGCCGCGTCCTCCTTGGGGTTGCCGGCGGACTTGAGGTCATTGGCTTCCTGGCCATCAACAAGATCGTAAGCATCGAGGTTTAGCCGCATGCCACTCTTTATTGCTGCCGCAACGTTCCTGACCGTAATGCTGACGGTCTACGGACTGCTGTATCGCCGAATCGAGCAGAACGACGTACTTACCCGTCTCGAGACTATCCGTTCGGGCCGCCCCCAGCGGGAGGAACTGCCCGATCCGACTGCCGCCTTCGGAGCCCGCGTACTCAAGCCCATGACCGAGGCATTCGGACGACGGCTTGGCGGACTGCTCCCATCGTCCATCGCAGAGAAGCTCGAGCGGATGCTTCCGCAGGCCGGCATCACCATCGGGGCCAACCAGCTCATCGTTGGCATCGTGGTCTTCGCCACCGCTGTTCCGCTGGTGTTCGCGCTGATGCTCTTCCTTTCGGGGGCGCCGGCCAAGAACGTGCTCCTCACATGGGGCGTCCTCACCTTCATTGGTGGCTACGGTCCGCGTTTCTGGCTCGGGATGCGCATCAAGCGCCGCCAGAAGGAGATCCGAAAGTCCCTCCCGGACGCGTTCGACCTCATCACCGCATCCGTTGAGGCTGGCCTCGGTGTCGACGCCGCATTCAGCCGCGTGATCGAGAAGGTCCACGGACCATTCGCCGAAGAACTCATCCGCACCATGCGCGAGATCACGATGGGCCGCTCCCGCCGTGACGCGTTCATGGACATGGCCGAACGGACTGGCGTCGAAGAACTCCGCTCTCTTGTCAACGCCATCGTCCAGGCCGAAATGATGGGCATCTCGATCGGCACCGTCATCCGCGTGCAGACCGGGGTCATGCGGACCAAGCGCCGGCAACGCGCCGAAGAGCAGGCGATGAAGGCTCCGGTGAAGATGGTCTTCCCGCTCGTCTTCTTCATCTTCCCCGCGATCATGGTCGTGATTGGCGGTCCTGCCGCGATTCAGATCCGCGACGGACTGTGATCCGGGAGACCCGCGAGGACTCGGAAGGGCCTGCCAGTCAGGCCCTTTCTCGTGTCTCTCGCAGATTCCGCTCGCTCCGTGACTCTTTCCGCGGTTTTGGCGCGGGTCGTGCGGCCCGTGCGGCCATCTCCTCGGCCACCGCCGCCGCGGATGCGGTCTCGCGTTCAAGCCGCTCACCGATTCGCACACCCGCCGCAACCGCCGCCTTCCCCGGAACCGTATCCGTCGCCCCATTCTTCCCGGCCGGTCGCTTCCCGTTCGTCGCGGCAAGGATTCCGGTACCGCCCGCCAGCGTCCCTGCGGCCTCGAGGATCGGGCGGAGGTACGCCCCGGTGTGAGACCCCTCGGTCCGCGCGACCTGCTCAGGCGTCCCTGTCGCGATGACCTCGCCTCCGCGATCTCCGCCGTACGGCCCCATATCGATGATGTGGTCCGCCGACTTGATGACGTCCAGGTGATGTTCGATCACCACTACCGTGTTCCCCGCGTCCGCCAGGCGCTGCAGGACACCGAGTAGCAGCTCGACATCCTGGAAGCTCAACCCCGTCGTCGGCTCGTCGAGTACGTACAGCGTCCGGCCCGTCGAACGTCGCGCAAGCTCCCCCGCCAGCTTGATGCGCTGTGCCTCGCCCCCGGAAAGGGTCGTCGCTGGCTGCCCGAGGTGGACGTACCCGAGTCCCGTAGCCTCGAGCGTCTCCAGGATTCGCTTCACCCGCGGGAACCGGTCGAAAAACTCCACCGCCTCCGACACCGTCATCTCTAGCACGTCCGCGATGCTCTTCCCGCGAAAGAGTATCTCCAGCGCTTCCCGGTTGTAGCGCCTCCCGTGGCACATCTCGCACGGTACCGTCACGTCCGGCAGGAACTGCATTTCGACGATCTTGTATCCGTCTCCGGAGCACTCCTCGCAGCGGCCACCCTTCACATTGAAGCTGAACCGCCCCGCCTTGTACCCGCGGGCGCGTGACTCCGGGACGGAGGCGAACATGTCCCGGATGATCGTGAACATCCCCGTATACGTCGCCGGGTTCGACCGCGGCGTCCGCCCGATCGGCGACTGGTCGATGTCGACGATCTTGTCGATGTGCTCCAGTCCTTCCAGCCCATCGTGCGCCCCCGGCCGCTCGCGCGATCCATGAAGCGCCTGCGCCACACGCTTCACAAGGATCTCCGTCACCAACGACGACTTCCCCGAACCCGAAACACCCGTCACGGCGACAAGCTTCCCGAGGGGCACATCGACCGTCACGCTGCGCAGGTTGTTCTCCCGCGCCCCCACGATCCGCAGCGCGTTCCCATTCCCCTCTCGCCGTCGCTGCGGGACAAGCATCTCCCGCTGACCAGAGAGGTAGGCACCGGTGATGCTCCCCGGCGCTCGCTTGATCGCCTCGATGTCCCCCTCGGCGACGATATGCCCGCCGTGGATCCCGGCCCCCGGGCCTAGGTCGATGATCCAGTCCGCCGCCCGCATCATCGCTTCATCGTGCTCGACGATGAGGACCGTGTTCCCGAGGTCGCGCAGCCGTTCAAGCGTCCGGATGAGTCGGTCGCCGTCAATCGGGTGCAGTCCGATCGACGGCTCGTCGCAGATGTACAGCACACCCATCAGCGCCGACCCGATCTGCGTCGCGAGGCGTATGCGCTGCGATTCACCGCCCGAAAGCGTCCCTGAGACCCGATCGAGCGTTAGGTAGTCGAGCCCAACATCGACGAGAAACTCCAGCCGCCCGCCGATCTCCTTCATGATCTGCCGCGCGATAACCTGCTCGCGGTCGTTGAGCGGAGTCCTCGGCCCTGCCAGCTCCTCCGCCCACTCCCGCGCCTTCACGATACTCAGGCCGGTCACCTCGGCGATCGACTTCTCCCCGATCAGCACCGAGAGCGCCTCCGGGCGAAGCCGCCGGCCCTTGCAGTCCGGGCACGGGATCGCCCCCATGTACTTCTCGATGTCGCTGCGCGCGTGGTCCGACTCCGTCTCGCGGTGTCTGCGTGCGAGGTTTGTGATCACCCCTTCGAACTTCGAATCGTAGGTTTGCGTCCGGCCGTACTGGTTCGTGTACTGCAGCGTCAGGACTGTGCCTCCGGTCCCGTAGAGGACCGCATTCAGCTGCTCCTCGGTCAGTTCCCGGATCGGCTGCGCAGTGTTGAAGCCGGTGTGCTCTGCGACGCCCTCAAGCAGGCGCAGATACCAGCTTGAGATGTTCGCAGTCCTCGCCCACGGCTCGATCGCGCCCTCGGCGATGCTCTTCCCCCGGTCCGGGATCACCAGTTGAGGGTCCACCTGCATCTCCATGCCAAGGCCGGTGCATCGCGAGCACGCTCCGTGAGGACTGTTGAAGCTGAACGTGCGCGGCTCAAGCTCCCCAAAGCTGAAGCCGTCGTACGGACAGGCGAAATGCTCCGAAAACACGCGCTCCGTCTCCTCACCATCCCCCGTCACCCCGCCAGCGAGCCCGACGCGCATCACCCCACTCCCGAGCTTCAGTGCGGTCTCCACTGAATCGGCGATCCGGCTCGTCGCCGTCGGGTCGCTTCCGGGCTCCGGCACCACCAGCCGGTCGACAACCACATCGATGTCGTGGCGCTTCGTCTTCGCGACGGTGAACGGCTCATCGAGGTCGTAGACGGTCCCGTCGACCCGCACCCGCACGAATCCAGCTCGGCGCGCCTCGTCGAAGATCCCCGTGTGTTCGCCCTTCTTTGCTCGCGCAACCGGCGCGAGCAAAAGCAAACGGGATCCCGGCGGGTACGCCAGTGTCGCATCCACAATCTGCTGCACCGTTTGCCGCTCGATGGAGCGGCCGCACACCGGGCAGTGCGGGCGCCCGGCACGTGCCCACAGCAACCGCATGTAGTCGTAAATCTCCGTGACCGTCCCCACGGTCGACCGGGGATTGTTCGACGTCGACTTCTGGTCGATCGATATCGCGGGAGAGAGCCCGTCGATGTGATCGACGTCCGGCTTCTCCATCAGCCCCAGGAATTGACGGGCATACGCCGAAAGCGACTCCACATAACGTCGCTGCCCTTCGGCGTAGATCGTGTCGAACGCGAGCGACGACTTACCCGAACCCGAAAGCCCCGTGATCACCACGAGCTTGTCGCGCGGGATCCGTACGTCCACGTTCTTCAGGTTGTGTTCGCGCGCCCCGCGGACGTGGATATGGTCGACTGGCATGCCCTGGCAACGTCCGAAAGTGAAGGTGGCTGCCGGGCACCGCGATGTCTCGGCCGGCTCGTGCCAGTGTAGCAGTTAGAACGCCTGTTCGCCGTCAGGTCTTTCCCGTTCTGGTGCACGACGAAAGGAGGCGAGGAGCCGGAGCTCCCACGGCCGTTCAGTAATCTCGCCACCCGGCCGGGCGCTTCTCGAAGAACGCCGATCGCGCTTCCTTCGCGTCGTCAGTGTGGCTCGCAAGGATCTGGTTCCGGCCTTCCATCTTCAACACCGCATCGAGCGACAGGCCGTTCAAGCTCTCCGTCAGCACTTCCTTCGTGGCACGCAGCGCGAACGGGGCCACCTTCGTCGCCATCGTATGCGCCATCGACACCGCCTCCTCGACTAGCGTCGCCGCGGGAATGATCCGCGAGATGATCCCCATCTCAAGCGCCTCTTGCGCCTCAACTACTCGCCCCGTGTACATCAGATCCGCGGCCCTCGCCGACCCGAGCAATCGCGGCAAGAAGAAGCTCGACCCCATCTCGCCCCCGCCGAGGCCGACCTGCACGTATGAACAGGCGAATCCCGCTGCCGGCGACCCCACCCGCATGTCGCACCCGAGCGTGATCGAGAAGCCACCGCCCGCTGCCGCGCCGTTCACGGCAGCGATGACCGGCTGGGGAATCCGCCGCAGCCTCCGAACCACATCCCCATACGCTCCGACCGTCGCCAGTCCGTTCGCCACGCTCCCAACGCCGGGATGCCAAGTTTCCGGCCCGGTCTTCAGGTCCGCTCCCGCGCAGAACATCCGGCCCGCTCCCGTCAGCACCAGCACTCGTGTCTCGTAATCGTCCTCGCACCGCGCGAGGAACGCCAACAGCTCCCGGAACATCGCGTGGTTCAGCGAATTCATGCTCTCGGGCCGGTTCAATGTCACCAGCCCGACCGGGCCCCGCCGCTCGAAAAGCAGGATGTCTTCTGCCATCTGTCCGTCCTCCGTATGCGCTCGACCGGATTCTACGGACGTTCAGGCACGCGCGCCGTGGCTACGGCAGTGGGATCTCCGGGACCACGGTATCGTCCGCTCGCGCTTCCAGCGCCGCGATCGCCGCCCGTGCCACCCCTGACAGCCGGACGATGTCGACCCCCCGATGCATCGCACCGTGTCGCTCGATCCGCCCGGCGCCGCGGGTCAGCAGCGTAATCGCCCCGGCCGGGTTCCCCCGCTGGTAGTGCGTGTACCCCGCGCCGAGCTGCGAGAGCCCCTTGAAGAACTCCTCGTCGGGAGTCCCCTTCGACTGCCGCCATGCAGACTCCCACGCCTCGTGTGCCGGAAAGAACTCGCCGGCCGCGAGGTACTCCATGCCGAGCCGGTGGTTCTCATCGATCGGGAGAGCGTCGTAGTCGAGCAGCACCATCTCGCTTGCGCTACCCCACGCAAGTGGCCGGCCGAAGCGGTCTCGTGGGCGTTCGTTCTTCGCAGGTGGGGGGATCGGACTCTCGTTCACTCGCTCAGGATAGGGCACAGGTGCCTAATCTCCGGGCGCGCCGCCGGGGATCATGGCGTTGCGTCCCGCGTCCGTTGTCATTCCCGACCCCCGGTTTATCGCCAGGAGCGCGAATGCTCCGAGCACGACCACGACGATCGACGCCCCGCCCATGGCGAACAGCGTAGCCCGTTCGCCAACGGCGTCCGCCAACGCGCCATACGGCCACGCGGCGATCCCGTTGAACCCAAAAGCCAGCATCGTCAGCGACATCACCCGCCCGAAATACTGCGGATCAGTCTCCTGCATGATGATCGCGTTGTTAAGCAACTGGAACCCGCTCGACGCCGCGCCGACGATGACCATCGCACCCAGCGCGGAGAGATAGTTCGGCGCTATCGCGGTGAGCATCAGCCCAAGCCCGAGGATCCCGCCGAATATGAACATGTACCAGCGGGCGTGCCGCGTCCCGGCCTTGCTAACCAGCGAAATCGAGAGGATCAGGCCGCCGACCGCACTCACGCCGTAGACGATGCCGAGGTCCTTCGAATCGCGCCCAAGGGCATTCTGCAGGTACCCCGGCAGGATGACCTGGTAGGCATACCCGGCGAGCACAACTCCCGCGAACGTCGCCACCAGCAGTCGCAGCCGCGGGCGCTCCCACACGTGCTGGAGTCCGAGCTTCAGGTCCGCGAACACCGACTCATCACGATGGCGCCTTGGTGGTGCAGTTGGCATCCACAGGAACGAGAGCACCACCGCGCCCGCGAGGATCGCCATGATGAGGTACGCGCCGCCTGTCCCAATGAACGCGACCGCGGCCAGCGCCCCGGCCATGAACGGCCCGACGATACGCGTCGCGTTCATTGTCACCTGCTGTAGCGCGACGCCGTTCGACATCATCGGTCCCTGTAGTACTTCGCCGATCCATGCCTGCCGCGCCGGGCCAATGAACGCGAACGCGAGTCCGATGACCAGCGTCGAAAGCGCCAGCGCCCAGATCGTGATGAGGTCGGTCATGATCAGCACCGCGATCACGGCGAACACGACCGTGATAACTGCCTGGCCGATCAGCGAAATCGTCTTTTTCGAAACCCGGTCCGCGATCGCTCCGCCAAACGGAGAGACGAACGCCATCGCGAGCCCCATGCCCAGCGAAACGAGTCCCACAGCCCCGTTCTTGCCCGTGAGATCGAATGCCACGATCGACTGCACGACCATCATCATCATGAAGCCGAGCATCGAAATCGTGGTCCCGATGAACAGGACACGATAGTCGCGGTTAGAGAGCGCGCCGAAGGTAGAGTTCGCCCAGGAAGAGAACATGTTCACTGATGCTACCCACTCGCACCCGCCGATACAAGTTCAATATAACTACCGTGCACGTTAAGGTAAGGATCCTCCGCGAGGGTTCCGAACTCCTCGGGAACCATCTGCCGATCACCGGCGTTATACCGCACGAACCGACAGCGTGGACGCGCACCCTACGGAGGAAATCGAATGTCTGCCTATCGCATCGCAGGTATCCCATCCAACCGCCTGCTCCTGATCATTGCCATCGTCGCTGGTATCGCCATCTTCGCCGGCGGCGCCGTCGCTGGCCGCGCCCTGAGTGGTGACGAGCGACGCTCCGTGACCCGCTTGAATATCGCCCAGCCGTCGTCGAACCCGCCGGCGAGCCAGGACGACGGCGAGGCGTCTGATGCCATCCTCAGCTCGGAGGAGGCGAAGCGGGCCGCGAGTTCCTACGCCAGCGGTTCCGACCTGCGCTACTGGCCCTATTGCCCGGGCACGCTGCCATCCGGAACGGTCGGCGCCACGATCGACCCCGCCGCAGCAGGCATCGCGATGAACCTCCTCGGCCCGGGATTCGAACTACAGTCGATCACGCTTCGTGCGGAGGGCGAGTGCGACGAATCGGGGAACACGGTCAACGCGCAGCCAGTCCTCGAATCGACGTGGACGCACACCGCTACCGGCGCGACTGTCTGGATCCAGCAGCGCGAATCCGAAGAGACCGCCAATTACATCGACCAGTACATGGCTCTTGCATGGTCGGATGGCTAC
>JBPPMX010000017.1:0-5996 GCA_051306275.1 Tepidiformaceae bacterium | reverse complement strand
CAGTCGGTAGTCCCGCGGTCGCACCTCATGCACGCCGTCACGACGAGCACCCTCACCTTCCAGATCGCCGCGATCCTCTCGCCGCTCTTCTTCGCAGCAGTGGCCTCCATCTACGGACTAACGCCGGGGTTTGTAATGGTTGCGGTCACCTCCGTCTTTGGTGTCGTCCTCCCGTTCTTCATCCGCGCGCCCGGTAACCCGGCGCCCAACCTCCAGCGCCGCGCGATCCCCCGCGAGATCGTCGAGGGCTTCCACTTCGTCCGGAAGCACCCCATCCTCCCCGGTCTCGTCTCCCTCGACGCCTCGATCACCGTCTTCTCCTACTACCGCGAAACGCTTCCCGCGTTCGCGGCCGGGCTCTACGGCGCCGGTGCCGGCGGCGTCGGCCTCCTGTCGTCCGCGAACTCGATCGGTGCCGCTGCCGGGACCTTCCTGGTCCTCTTCATGGCAGGCTTCCGCGCACGCGGCATGCTCGTGCTTTATGCGAGCGTCCTCTACGCACTCATCCTTTTCCCCTTCGGCATCGTCCCGTGGATTGGTGTGGGAGTCGTCATGATCGCCCTCCTCGGCGCAACCGACGCGGTCGGCATGACTGTCCGCCAGTCGACCACCCAGCTCACGACCCCGCCCGAGATGCTCGGTCGGGCACTGTCGTTCTTCTCGGTAGCCGCCTACACCGCGAACAACGTAGGCACACTCTGGGTGGGTATGCTCGCCGCGCTCATCGGAGTACCCAACACCATGCTCGTTGGCGGCGCGCTCTCGCTCATCACGGTCTGGCTAACGGCACGCCTTGTCCCCGGTATCCGAACCTACCGCTACCCCTAGCCGCCTACAGAGTTCCCGACAGCAACTCCTCGTTGTGCTCCCCAACCCGCGGCGCGGCGCCACCGACCACCATCGGGCTCTTCGTGAACCGGCTGAAGGCGCCCGGGTACACCACGCTCCGCCCGATCTCATCGTGATAGACCTCAGTCGGGAATCCGCGCGCGACCATGTGGGGGTCCTGGATGACCTCCTCCGGCGAATAGATGATCGATACTTGGAGGTCTCGCGCCTGCCCACCAGCGAAGAATTCGTACGCCGGGAGATTCGCCGCGAGGAAGTTAACGGCGTCACGCCCTGCCTGCAGCTTCGAGCGGGTCTCGTCGTCCGTCGCAGCGATGTTGAGCACGTCGCCCTCCATCGCCCATTCGAGCACGGCCGCCTGTTCGAACTGCTCGACCAGCCCCGCCGAAGTCAGCCACTCGTGCAGATGCCGGTATTGCCCTGGCTGCCTGATAACAATCCCTGTGTTCGCGTACTTCCCATCGGCGCATCGGACCTGCGTCGGTGCCGTGGGGTTCACGGCGGCGTGGCGCCCGGTCTGGCGCTGCACTGTCTGCTTCGCGACGAGCCATGAATACGAACCCGCCTCTGTCGTGACATTCGACGCCGCATGCGCATTCACATCGATATGTTGCCCGGGCCCGCCTGCGTCGCGATGGACCAGCGCCGCGAGCGCCGACATCACCGCGAAGTGAGACGCGGTCTGGTAGCCCTGGTTCCCGCCACCTCGCACCGGCGGGAGCGTGTGGTCGTCATACCCGCAGCTCCATGCCGGACCGCCCGAGGCGAGGATCGTCAGGTCGGTCGACTGTTCATCCGCGCGGGGCATTCCGCGCCCGAACGCCGAGATCGATACGGTGATCAAACGCGGGTCGGACTCCCGGAATGCGTCGAACCCGATGCCCAGCGCATCCAGCCGCCCCTCCGGCTCGGCTTCGATGACGATGTCGGCGCCCTCGATCAGGCGCTCGAACCACGCGCGCCCCTCCGCCTCGTCGAGATCAAGCGTTACGCCCTTCTTCCCGACGTTGTAATGCCAGAACCACAGGCTTCGTTCCCGCCCGGGGATGTCGTCGGCGAACGGCCCGAAGTCACGGGTGTAGTGCCCTCCGAGCGGTTCAACCAGGACGACATCCGCCCCCATGTCCGCGAGAAGCTTCCCTGCCCACGCCCCGATTTCGCTCGCTAGCTCCACGACCTTCGTCCCGGTGAGAGGCCCGCTCAAATCGCACCCTCCGCAGCCAGCGCCGCCCGCGCCTCCGGCCCGATCCCGAGGATCTCGCCCAGTACGTAGTCGTTGTGCTCGCCGAGACACGCCGCCCCCCGCTCGATGCTCCAATCAGTCTCCGAGAAGTGCACGGGCAACCCGTCAACACGCACCTGCCCCATCTCCGTATGCGTAACCGTCGGCCAGAGCCCCCACGCGTTCGTGTTCGGGTCCTCATCGACCCGCTGCCCCGGCTTCTGTACCGCCGCCGCCGGGACCCCGGCCTCCTGGAGCGCCGCAGCCACCTCGAACGGGTCTCGCGTCCGGGTCCATGTCCCCATGAGCCGGTCCAGTTCCTCCTCGTTCACAAGCCGCCCGGTCAGGTCGGCGAACCTTGCGTCGTTCGCCCACTCCGACCCGATCACCGCGCTGGCCCGGCGCCAGTCGGCGTCATCGCGACAGGCGATCGCAACCCACGCATCGTCCCCGACCGCGGGATAGATCCCGTGCGGCGCCATCGCAGGCCACTGGCTGCGATTCGAATCCGGGAATCCGGGGCGCCTCAGCGGTCGTCCGTTCACGCTGTAATCGAGGATCGCCGGGCCCGTTAGCGTCGCCGCGGCTTCAGTGGTTGCGCAGTCCACCCACTGGCCCTCGCCCGTCGCATTTCGGTGATGAACCGCGGCGAGGATCGACATCGCCATGAAGTAGGCGCCGGTGTGGTCCATGTACGAATAGCCCCACCCCGCCGGCGGCCCATCCTTCAACGCTGATGAGAACGTGAGCCCCGAGAACGCCTGTACGCTCGGCCCCCACGTCTTGAAGGTCGAGTACGGGCCCGTGTGGCCGAACCCGCAGCTCGATACGTAGATGATGTCAGGCTTGATCTCGCACATCGACTCATAGGTGAACCCGAGCCGGCCGAGCACCCCGGCCGCGAAGTTTTCCGTCACGACATCCGAGATCGCGATCAGCTGGCGAAGGACATCCTTCGCGCTCTCTTTCCGGAGGTTCAGGGTGATCCCGAGCTTCTCGACGTTGTGGTTGTTGAATGACCCCCCGAGGTTGATCCCGCGTCGCTCATCGACATACGGAATGCCTCCTCTGAGGATGTCCCATCGCCCCTCGTTCGTCGGGTCCTCGATGCGAATCACCTGCGCGCCCAGCGCCGCAAGGAACCGCGTCGCGCCCGCCCCCGCGAGCTGCCCCGTGAAGTCACAGATCCGGAGATGCGAAAGCGCTCCCATGAGGCCCCCTCCCGGTGGTGCGCAATCATAGCCATCGCCGCGCGCCGCGGAAACGCCCGTGTCACAGCACTCGGATACACTCGCAACGTGGCATACAAATGGCAGGCGCTTTTCGCCGTGTGCTTCGGGACCTTCATGGCGACGATGGATTTCAGCATCGTCAACGTCGCCCTCCCCACGCTCAGTGACGAATTCAACCGCCCCCCTGATGTCGTTGTCTGGGCGAGCCTGATTTCCAGCCTTCTTGTCACCGGCCTCACGCTCACCGCGGGCCGTGTCGGTGACCTGTTTGGCCGCAAGCACATCTACATCACAGGCTGGGTGATCTTCACCATCGGGATGGCAACGGCCGGGCTCGCCCAGAATCTCGAACAGCTCATAGCCTTCCGCGCCCTGCAATGCGTCGGGGTCGCGCTCGCAATCGCGAACGGCAACGCCATCGTCACAGGCGCCTTCCCCGACAGCGAGCGCGGTCGCGCCCTGGGGACCGTCGGCGCCGTCGTGGGCGCAGGACTTATGTCAGGCCCAATCTTCGGCGGGCTCATTCTGAATGTCTTCGACTGGCGCGCGCTCTTCTATCTCCGCGTGCCCATCGGCCTCACAGCCATGCTCCTGGCGTTCCTCTTCATCCGCGACACCCCCGGAGAGGAGGGGCCGAAACGCCTGGATATCCCCGGCGCAGTTGCCCTCTTCGCGATGCTCGCATGTGCCGTCCTCGCCGTGAACCGCGGCCAGCAATGGGGCTGGACCTCTCCGACGATCCTCGGCCTGTTCTTCGTCGCTGCAGCCTCCCTAGCGATCTTCATCCGGATCGAACTCCGCGAGCCAAGCCCGATCATCTCCCTGTCCCTGTTCAATATCCCGACGTTCGCCATCCCTGTGGTGAGCCTCGTCCTGAACTTCCTCGGCCAGTCCGCGGTCACCTTCCTGATGCCGTTCTATCTCATCAAGGTGATCGGCCATTCCACTGCTGGCGCGGGCCTGATCATCGCCACTGTCCCGCTGATGATGCTCGTCTTCTCCCCGATCAGCGGCTACATCAGCGACCGCTTCGGCTTCCGCTACCAGACCGCCGCCGGAGTCATCCTCATCTCTGCCGGCCTCTTCTCGCTGGCCACGCTAGGGGAAGCCACGCCGACCGCGCTCATCGTCGCGAGGCTCGCGGTGATAGGACTCGGCGCGGCACTCTTCCAGGCGCCGAACAGCAGCGACATCATGGGGAGCGTGCCGCGCACCATGCTCGGGACAGCGTCGGCAGCCGTCGCGACAGCTCGCAACATTGGCAACGCTGGCGGGCTCGCGATGGCCAGCACCATCCTCGTCGCCGTTGCTGCGTCATCAGCCGGGCTCAGCGGTGTCGATACGGAGGACCTGCCCCCGGCCGCGCTGCTCGACGGCATCCGCGCAGGCTTCTTCGCAGCTGGCGCCATCTCGACCCTTGCGGTGGCTGCCGCGCTCTTCCGCCGGCCGCAGTCGCGCGTGGCCCTGGAACCCTCGGGCCGACCGGCGCCACCCCCGCTCACGCGAAACCCGGAAGCGGGATCGGGCGACTAGATGTAGTTCCCACGAGCGTTGTGGACAGGATTAGCTCATCAGCTTAGACAGATAGTTGACTGAGAGAGGGCACACCGTTGGTTTGAGGTTGCAAGACCAAGACCAACGGAGGCCCCGATGTCCCATCCTAACGCCAAGCTCACCCAAGCAGGCAGGCTGCTCCTCGTGGGGCAGGCTGCGTCGCTACGCGAGCGGTACGGGTTCGAGGTGAATGCCGCCCTCACCGGAGAGACGGAGATCCCACTCCCGGCGAAGGAAACCCTCTAGCGGATCGCTCAGGAGGCGATGCACAACGCCGTGAAGCATGCCCGCGCGAAGGTCGTGGACGTCTCCCTCCGCCAGGTCCTCGGCGTACTCACGCTCGAGGTTCGCGACAACGGTGTCGTCTTCGACCCCGGCGGCGACTTCCCCGGCCACCTCGGGCTCCGCTCGATGCGCGAACGCGCCGCACAGATCGGTGGTCACCTCGCGATAGAGAGTGCAGCCGGGCAGGGCACGCTGATCCGCGCAACCCTCCCGATCGCCCGCACCTAGTTCGCGCAGCGCTCCCCATCGGTGCATTCGAAGTCGAACTTGCCGTTCACGGAGAGCTTCTTCGCGTTGCCCTCCGCGAACATCTGCTCAGCGCGGAACGAGAACTCGCCCGCGATTCCTTCGTCGTCCCACTCTGTGATGTCGAGTTCTCCCGCTTCGCTAACGCGGTAGAGCTCGTCGCCAATGGTGAAGAGGACGCCAAACGTCCCCGGCTCCGAGGCCCCGGTGCTTGCAGGAATCGCATAGGTCCCGGGCTCGAACGGGATGTCGTCGTAGGTTGAGCTCCCCGAAGGGAAGAGTGTGATGCTGAGTTCGTCATCGTCGCGATCGACGCAGTTCACAAGTAGCAGGTAGAGCTTCGGTTCGGGCGAGTCCATCGCCTCATCGACCTCACGCTGCACCTCAGCATCGGTCTTCGTCGGGGGCGCGGACGATCCGGACGACTGCCCGAAGCGCGCCAGCTGTTCGAGCGCTGACCGCAGTTCGTCGTCCGAGTACCAGTAGTCGGTCCCCACCGCTGCGGGTCCGCCATCACCCTGGATCTCGATTCGCTCGTCGCCCGCGAAGGTCACGGAGCACGATCCGTACTCTGCGCTCCCTTCGAGTTCGCCGGCAACGGTCGTCCT
>JBPPMX010000016.1:0-2559 GCA_051306275.1 Tepidiformaceae bacterium | reverse complement strand
CGGGTTAGGGAGGCGAACAGGGACTGGATACGTTCCATGACTTGCATTGGGGCCCTCCTGGGGGCGGGAGCGCTGCTACCTGGCTTTGCGCTGGAGTCGCTGGGCGTAGGCCCGCGAGGGTGCTGCGCTGGGTTCGCGCTTCTGGAACTGGGCCGGGGCGCCCGGAGGGGGCGCCGGTGGGGCGTTCTTCCGGGGCGGTTTGGTCTTGGCCACGATTACTTCCTGCCATGAACGTGTTTACGTTCTGCTGTGAGTGTAACAGGCCTGGGGAGGGGATTCAGTCTTTGGCGGCGTTGGGGTGCTACCAAGAAGTAACCGGGGCGTACCGGGCGCAGGCGCGAAACGGTGGGCGAGCGGGGGTAGTATGCGGCGCGCGGAGGTGTGCTATGGCTATCACGATCTGTACGTTCAATGCGAACAACCTGTTCGTCCGGTACCGATTCGGGGCGGTGTTCCCGGGGGATCGGTCGGACCGATCGCGGGTGGAGAACGCGAATTTCGGGTATCTGCCGGTGTACGACCCGGACTTGATCGAGATCTTCGCGCCGGAGCAGCGGGAGCTCTGCGCGCGAGCGCTGACGGACGAGCGGCAGCACTACCCGGACATCATCGTCCTGCAGGAGGTGGAGAGCCTGATCGCGCTACGGGCATTCAACGAGATGCACCTGGACGCGAAGTACCCGTATTCGATGCTGATCGATTCGCGGGACTTCCGGCAGATCGATGTGGGGGTGCTATCGCGGGTGCCGATCACGGCGATCCGGAGCCACGTGGACGACATCGACCCGGCGATCCCGGGGAAGCGGCTGTTCAGCCGGGACTGTCTCGAGGTGCAGTTCGACATCCCGGGAAACAAGCACCTGACGCTGTTCGTGAACCACCTGAAGTCGAAGTACTCGGAGAGCGCGGAGGAGCGGGCGCGGGGGGATGCGCTGCGGACACGGCAGTCGGAGCGGGTGGCGGCGATCGTGCGGGAGCGGTTTCCGGGGAAGCTGTTCAACACGTCATTGTTCGCGGTGGTGGGCGATTGCAACGATGAGCCGAGTTCGCCGACGGTGAAGCCGTTCGTGCAGGACCTGGGGATGGTGGACGCGCTGGGGGCGCTCCCGGCGGAGGCGGACCGGTGGACGCACTGGTGGCGTTCGGAGAACGAGGTGAGCCAGCTGGACTACCTGCTGCTGTCGCCCGCGCTGGCGGCGCGTGTCGGTGCGGCGCCGCCGCGGATCGAGCGGCGAGGGATTGGGTATGCGCGGGTGCTGGTGGATGGGACGAGCGGGCCACGGAAGACGACGTTCCGGAAGGGCGACGACGACCTGGCGGGTGTGGCGGTCGACTTCCAGTTCGAGCGATTCGCGGGGATCACGCCGCAGCTGTATGCGTCGGACCATTGCCCGGTGTTCCTGACGGTGCCGTGATGCGCGGCTAGCCTTCGCCGGTGCCGACGGTGAGCGGGGGGAGTCCGAACGGACGGGCGAGCCGCGGGTAGAGGGCACCGAATGCGCTCGCGCCGACGAGGACACCGGCGAGGGCGGCGAGGGCGTAGAGCTTTCCTTCTCCGACGTTTACGAGGACCGGGCCGGGGCACATTCCGGTGATCGCCCAACCAGCGCCGAAGAGGAGCCCGCCGTAGAGGTTTCCGCGGTGACCGGGGCGGGATTCGATCCAGATCTGCCTGCCGGTGACCTTCAGGCTGTAGCGCTTCACGAGGAAGAGCCCGATGGCGGTGATGGCGACGGCGGTCCCAATGATCCCGTAGAGCTGGAACTCTTCGAAGAGGAACATGCCCTGGATGAAGTTGTAGTCGGCGGCTCCGGAGCGCGAGAGGACGAACCCGAAGACGGCGCCGAGGACGATCATAAAGAGCTTCATTGCGATACCTCTAGAGAATCACGCGGTAGATGAGGTTGGTGGTCACGACACCGGCGGCCATAAACGAGAGGGTGGCGACGAGGCTGGGGAGTTCGAGGTTGGAGAGGCCGAAGATGCCGTGGCCGCTGGTACAGCCGCCTGCCAGGCGGGTGCCGAAGCCAATGAGCAGGCCTCCGCCGAACATCCAGAGAATCTTGCCGCCGGGGCCCCAGCCGATTTCGGCGTCGAAGCGGCCGAGATCCCAGGTGGGCTCCCAGCCGCCGCCGAGAACGGCGGAGAGGAATCCGCCGAGGACGAGGCCGATGAGGAGGGGGATGCGCCAGCCGTTCGAGGCTAGCAGGCTCGGGCGCTGGAAATAGGGGGCGCGTACAACGAGCGAGCAGATGCTTTCGAAACCGGTGGAGACTCCGAGGCGCTGGTTGCCAATGAGCAGAAGGGCGAGGGTGACGAGGGCTATGCCCGCACCACCGATCGCCCAGTGCAAGGGTTCCTGGTTATTGAGGATGAGGTTCATGGGGCGCCTCCGCAGTGGTGCGGACAGTCTGCCCCGTTACACGGATTGTGTCAGACCGCGCGCACCCGGACGACGCCCAACCGAGGGTCAGGGGCGCTCCGACGGGACCTCGCGGGAGGCGCCTTCAACCGGGCGCTGCGGGCGGGAGAGGAGCTGCTCGACTTCGGCGAGTTCGC
>JBPPMX010000015.1:0-3628 GCA_051306275.1 Tepidiformaceae bacterium | reverse complement strand
CCCGAGGCACTGGCGAGAAAGCTTCGGCGTGTTCGGATCCGCATGCCGTCAGAGTACGGGGCGTCCCGGTAAGCGGACGGTCAGCGAAGGCTGATCGCGGGCGTGATTTCGTCGAGCCGGAATAGCCGGGCCGCTGCCCCGGTCCGCGCGTCGCTCGCGTTGGGGATGACGATTGCGCCAGCGGGGTTGAGGAGGGTGACGCCACGGACCGTCGCGAAGCCTGCGCGCTCGGCCGTTGCGGGCACGGCGGTGACCGGTGTCGGGTCGATATACCAGAAGCGCCCGGACCTCCCTGCTTCGGCGCGCACGATGGCGGCGATGAGGCCAGCTTCGATCTCGGCATCCGGGGGCAACGAGCGGACGAGAGTAATCAGGAGGTCCCCCTCGCCGATCTGCAGCCCGATGCCTGTCTCGCTCGAACGGCTTGGGTTACTGGTCCACCACGCGATTGCGACGACTCCACGGGGTCCGTTGGCGATGTAGCGCGTTCCCCAGCCTCGAGTCGGTCCTCGGCTTCCGCGCTTTGAGATGCGTGCGAGCCTCGCCAGCTTCTGCGGGTCCGCACACGGCTCGAAAGGTGGCCCCGGTGGGAGGCCCGCGGCGGGCAGTGGGTCGCTGGTCCAGCAGGTAAGCAACGCATGTAGAAACTCCACCGTCCTAAGACGCCGAAGACGGCCCACGGGTTCCCGTGGGCCGCCAGGCTCGGTGTCCCGCCCCTGCCAGGGCGTCGTTACCGTCGGCGCAGAGCGAGCGCCCCCGCGCCAGCTGCTGCGAGGCTTCCAGTTACAACGATCAGGCCGAGGCCGGTCGCGCTATCGTTCCCATCGGTCATGCCGCCGTTGCCGGTGGCCGGAGGCCGGGGAGTTGGGCTGGTGCCCGGGTTGTAGGGCTTGTCCGCGGTGCGGAGTTCCCAGCCGCCGGCCTTCTTTTCGAAGGAAACGAAAGTGATGTCGTTCGAGGCGACGGGGCCGTAGGTGATCTCGGCGATGTCGTGCTCGATCGACTGGACGAAGATGCAGTACCTCCCGGCGGGAAGCGGCACGGCTTCGTTGGCCTCGTGGCAGAAGCCGAAGTAGTCGTGGCCCTTCGATTCGATGTGCTGTTCGATCACAGCCTTGAGGTCGTCCGGCACCTCGTTGGCGGGGACTTCGGCCGCGGCGATGCCCGGGATAAGGGCTGCCACGAGGGTCATTGCGCCGGCGATTCCGGCAAGGATTCGGGAGCGGGACATTTCACTGTTCCTCTGACCTTGTGTTTTGAGCCCTGCCCCTGGTCGGGGGGCGAACCGTGCGGTCGGCTCGATTGGTATCGTGCCCGCGAACGTGGGCGGACTCTCTACCCGATGGCTTACATTTCAAATCATCATCACCCGTAATAAAATCCGCTATCCGCCGGAAACGCCACTGCCTCACCATGCATCGGGTGGCGACGAACACTGCAACCGGCTTGCGGGGCCCGCAGCCCGCGGTAGCGACCCTTGCCGCCCTCCTTGTGCAATGGGCGGCGAGCCGTCTCACGGAAGAGATCCCGTATCCCGTCTTCGCGCTCGGCGACCGCCTGATCCGCGAGGCGCCGGGCGGGCTTGCGACGCGGGCGATCGAGGATCTCGGGTCGCTTGCGCGGCCACTGATCGTCTGGCTAGTCGTTGCTGCCTGGTGCGCCGCGACCTGGGGGGCGGCCGCGTTCGTCCCTTCCCGGTATCGCGTGCCCTTCGTTGCTGTGTTTGTCGCCGCGATATCCGCCCTTGCGCTGGCAGCGGCGCCGGTTACCCCAGCGTTCGGATACGCGGCGGCGAGCGTCTCCATAGGCGCGGCGTCTGCGGCGGCCGTCGCGCTCCTGATCGAGCGGCCCGGAAACCCGGCGAATCCCGCGGGCCGCCGTCGATTCGTTGTAGGAGCTCTTGGCGGCGCAGTGTTGCTCATGGTCTGGGGGTCAGGGTTGGCCTCGCGCGAAAGGCGCGCCGGCCGAGCTTCCGTCCGCGCGGATTCCCCGTTCACCCGCGTTCCCGACCCTGAATTTCCGCAGCTTGCGGGCCTCACGCCGCTCGTTACCGCTCCGGACGACCACTACACCGTCGACATCAACCTGTCGCGCCCACGAGTGGATGGCAGCGATTGGCGCCTGTCGATCGACGGCCTCGTCCGGGAGGCGAAGCGGCTCACCTTCTCCGACCTGTTGGCACTGGAGACCACCGAGATGCCTATCCACCTACACTGCATCTCGAACATCGTCGCGGGCGACCTGATGGGCAACGCCACGTGGGTCTGCGTCGCCCTCGGAGACGTCCTCGAACTCGCCGGCCCAGCGGAAGCCTGGGCCACAATGATCGTGGATGCGGCCGATGGCTACCGCGGAACGCTGCGCCATGAGGAGGTTCCTGGCGCATGGCTGGCCGTTGGCATGGGAGGCGAAGAGCTTCCCGACGACCACGGATTCCCGGTGCGGCTGCTCCTTCCCGGGCGGTACGGCATGCGAAGCGTGAAGTGGGTAACCGGTCTTCGGCTCGTGCCCGGTGAAGTCGAAAGCTACTGGGCTGAACGCGGATGGGATGCGCTAGCGCCCCTGCGCACCGGGTCGCGGATTGACGTGCCCGAGGGCGGCGCGGAGTTCGAGGGGACGGTCAGGATCGCGGGGCTGGCCTGGGCCGCCGGGAGCATCGACCGGGTCGAGCTCAGTCACAACGGCGGCGCCTCCTGGAGTTCGGCGACGCTTGAGCACGCGGCCGGGGAGCTTGCATGGCGCCGCTGGTATTTCGAGCAATCCATTCCCGCCGGCGAATACGAGTACACAGTCCGCGCCGTAAGCGCCGGAGTGGTGCAGGGCGCGGAATCGCGCCCCCCGCATCCCTCTGGCGCGAGCGGCTACCACCGCCGGACTGTGCGGGTGACGTAAGTCCGGATCGCCCGCCAGCGAGTTGGTTCGCCTTTGATTCGCGCGACCCGCCCCGGCGGCGGGACACCCACGATGAAGATCCGTGACATTTACCAGCTGATCGAAGTCGCTGCACGCGTCTTTGCAGAAAAGGGTTTCGACCAGACCCGGATCGAAGACATCGCCGCTAAACTCGGCCTCGTGAAGGGGAGCCTCTATTACCACGTCAGCGGCAAGCCGGGCCTTCTCGTCCTACCGGCAGGGCGCTGTCGCCCACAACGACCCCGACTACGGGACCTCGAACTTCCAAAAAAGTCGCGAAGCGGCTGTACGACATGGCTGGGATCGCGCCGAAAGACGTCGACGTTGCCCAGGTGCAGGAGAACTTCACGGGCGGCGTGCTCATGAGCATGGTCGAGCACCGTTTCTGCGCGCCGGAGGAGGCGAACGATTTCGTGACGTTCGATAACCTCCGCTACGCCGGCGGCAAGCTGCCGATGAACACCAGCGGCGGAAACCTCGCCGAGTGCTACTTGCACGGCCTCGAACTAAAAATCGAAGCCGGCCGCCAGATCCGTGGCGAGTCGACCGCGCAGGTCCCGAATGTCGAGATCTCGCTGGTCGTTTCGGGTCCGATGGTACAACCCGTTAGCGACTGCATTCTCAGCGCCTCTTGACGGCAGGGTGCCTGGTAAGGCGCCGTTTTGGTGGGCTCTGTTCAGGGTTGACGCCCGCCCGAGCCGGTGTCATATTCCGT
>JBPPMX010000014.1:0-7724 GCA_051306275.1 Tepidiformaceae bacterium | reverse complement strand
CACCACTACGACGCGAAGAACACCCATTTCGGGCTGCTGCTCGTCAGCAACGACGACATCGTCCAGCCGGAGACCGGGTTCTCGACGCACCCGCACCGCGACATGGAGATCGTGACGTGGGTGCTGGACGGGGAGCTGCACCACCAGGACTCCGAGGGGCACGCGGGCGAGATCTACCCCGGGCTGGCGCAGCGGATGAGCGCAGGAAGCGGCATCTTTCACTCCGAGATCAACGCGACGAACGCCGCGCCGGTCCACTTCGTCCAGATGTGGGTGGTGCCGGACACGGAGCGGATCAAGCCTGCCTACGCGCAGCTCGACATCAACGGCGAGCTCGCGAAGGGTGGCCTCGTACCAGTCGCATCTGGCACGGGACACGATGCGGCGATCTCGATCCGGCAGAAGGACGCGGTCCTCTGGGCCGGGCGACTGAAGGCTGGTGAGGCCGTCCGGCTCCCGGACGCGCCATTCGTGCACCTGTACGTGGCGAAGGGCGCCGTGGACCTCGAGGGCTCGGGCGTCCTCGGGAGTGGTGACGCGGCCCGCCTTACGAACGCGGGGAACCTGCGCGTGACCGGCGGGGCCGAGGGCAGCGAAGTGCTCGTCTGGGAGATGGGCGCGGTGATCGGCATCTAGACCGCGGAGCGGCGTGGGCGAGTGCGCCTTCATGGGTACTCGCCTACGCTGGCGGGGTGACGCTCCGGATCCTCGGCATCAACGGCAGCATCCGCGCTGAAAGCAGCGCTGACCGCGCTCTTCGGCTCGCGCTGAGAATGCTTGAGGCGGAGGGCGTGACGTGTGAGACGTTCGAGATCGGGGCGCTGCCCCTGCTCGATGGGCGTGAGGACGACGCCTACCCACCGGCAGTGGCTGCCTGGCGGGCCGCCTGCGAAGCGGCAGATGCGTTTCTGATTACAGTTCCGACCTTCCACGGCGCACTCCCGGGGAGCCTGAAGAACGCGCTCGACTTCATCGATTCGCCGCAGGCAGGCGGGAAGCCGTTCGGCGTCATCGGGATTGCGGGCGGGGATGCGGAGCCCGGCGTAACGGATGTGACGCGCGTGATGCGGCACATCGGGGCGATTGCGGGCGTGCCGGACGTGGTCATCTCGCGGGCGCGGGAGCACTGGGGGAGCGGCGAAGAACCCGCGAACAAGAGCGTGACGATCGCGATCGCAAAGGTGCTCGAAGACCTGATCTCGCTGGCTGAGCTGCGGGCCGCGGGCAAGCTCCCGCAACCCTGAGGCCGAACCTCGCCGAGTAGCGAATGGCCCCGGGGTAACGACGGAGTGGCGGCCAAACGAAATTTTCGTTACCATCGACCGTGTGGATGGGGAACAGCCGAACGCCGCCGAACGCATCATCCGCCGCTTCGGCGGCCAGAGTGCGCTCGCAGCCCTCCTGGGACGGCGCCAGAGCACCATCCAACACTGGGCGAAGTCCGGCCGCATACCATCGCAATGGCATGGCGCGCTGATGTCTCTCGCCCGCCAACGAGGTGTCGTCCTGGAACCCAAGGATTTTGTCGCGACCCAGCCGAAGCCCATTAAGCCTGCAACCGGCAAGCTCGGCGTCCTTCTTGTCGGCCTCGGAGCCGTTTCGACCACATTCATCGCGGGCGTGGAGAACACCCGGCGAGGGTTTGGCCGCCCGATCGGTTCCGTCACGCAGATGGGCACGATCCGGCTGGGCAAGCGCACAGAGAACCGGACTCCGCTGATCAAGGACTTCGTGCCCCTGGCAGAGCTCGAAGACCTGGTGTTCGGCGCGTGGGACCCGATTCCGGATGATGCCTACCAGGCGGCACTCAAGGCGGGAGTGCTGGACAAGCACGAGCATATCGAGCCGATCAAGGATTTTCTGCAGGGGATCAAGCCGATGCCCGCAGTTTTCGACCAGTTCTACGTGAAGCGTCTCGAGGGGACGAACGTCAAAGCGACGAAGAACAAGATGGAGGCGGCCGAGCAGATCCGGAAGGACATCCGTGATTTCAAGGCCGCCAACGGATGCGACCGGCTGGTGATTGTCTGGGCAGCATCGACCGAGATCTTCCTGGAAGAGTCGGCGAGTCACCTCAACCTCGAAGCGTTTGAGGCGGCGATGGAGGCAGACGACCGCACAATCGCCCCGTCGATGGTGTACGCGTACGCCGCGCTGATGGAGGGAGTACCTTTCGCCAACGGCGCGCCGAACCTGACGGTCGACATGCCCGCGATGCTGAAGCTCGCGAACGACAAGGGCGTGCCTATCGGTGGCAAGGATTTCAAGACGGGCCAGACGCTCCTGAAGACGGTCGTCTCGCCGATGCTGAAGGCACGCATGCTCGGGGTGGCGGGTTGGTATTCGACGAACATCCTCGGCAACCGTGACGGTGAGGTACTCGACGACCCGGAGAGCTTCAAGACGAAGGAAGAGTCGAAGCTCGGTGTGCTTGAGCACATCCTGCAGCCGGACCTCTACCCGGAACTCTATGGCGACATCTACCACAAGGTGCGGATCAACTACTACCCGCCTCGCGGAGACAACAAAGAGGGCTGGGACAACATCGATATCTTCGGGTGGATGGGCTACCCGATGCAGATCAAGATCGACTTCCTGTGCCGGGACTCGATCCTCGCGGCGCCGCTCGTACTGGACCTCGCGTTGTTCTTCGACCTCGCGTCTCGCGCGGGGATGAAGGGGATCCAGGAGTGGCTTTCGTTTTACTTCAAGAGCCCCCAGGCGGCGCCGGGCCTGGACCCGGAACACGACCTGTTCATCCAGCAGACGAAGCTCAAGAACACGCTTCGCTACATGATGGGCGAAGAGCAGATCACGCATCTCGGCATCGAGTACTACGAAGAGGACTGATCCGGGAAGCCGCGTCGGCGTTGTCGTCCGCTTCGGCGGGCGGCACGACGCGCGCACTACTCCAGGCTGGGGCCACCGCGGACGCGGGCCTCGGCGAGCGAATGGGCGGCGTTGATCAGCGCGACATGGGTGAAGGCCTGGGGAAAGTTCCCGAGATGCTGTCCGGTGATGGGATCCACCTCTTCGGCCAGGAGCCCAACGTCATTCGCGAACCCGATCAGATGCTCGAAGAGTCGCTCGGCATCTTCGGTCCGACCCATCTCGGCGTAGCAGTCGACCAGCCAGAAGCTACACAGGAGAAACGCGCCTTCACCGCCGGGCAGACCGTCATCTGCTTCGCGGCGGTAGCGTTCGATGAGCCCATCACGGCGCAGGTCGCGGGCGATGGTGTCGACCGTCGAGACCATGCGCGGGTCGCTGAAATCGAGGAAGCGGCGGAGGGGGAGCGAAAGAATCGCGGCATCGAGCTGGTCGGAGTCGTAGGCCTGCATGAACGAGCCGCGTTCGGCGTTGTATCCACGCTCGAGGACTTCGCCGCGGATTGCGGCTGCCGTCGCGCGCCAGCGGTCCAGGTCTGCGTTGTACCCGTGCCACCCGGCGATGCGGATGCCGCGGTCGACCGCGACCCAGCAGAGGACCTTCGAGTAGACGAAATGCTGGGCGCCACTGCGCACCTCCCAGATGCCCTGGTCAGGGAGATGCCAGTTGTCGCAGACGAAATCGACGATGCCGGCGAGGAAGGTCCAAAGCCCGGCTGTGATGGTGCCGCCACGCTTCTGAAAGAGGTAGGCGCAATCGAGGATCTCGCCGTAGATGTCGAGTTGGAGCTGGCTGTGCGCCTTGTTACCGATGCGGACCGGCTGCGACCCCCGGTAACCTTCGAGGTGGATGAGCTCTTGCTCGGCGAGCGCGGTTTCGCCTTCGAGCCCGTACATCACCTGGAGCGACGCGGGGTCTCTGCGGGCTATCTCCATCACCCACTTGAGGAAGATATCGCTCTCTTCGCTGTGGCCGATGACGGAGAAGGAGTAGAGGGTAAAGGCCGTGTCGCGGAGCCATGTGTAGCGATAGTCCCAGTTCCGGACGCCGCCGATGTCTTCGGGGAGGGAGGTGGTTGCGGCAGCGATGATCGCGCCTGTGGGAAGGTAGTCGAGGAGCTTGAGCGTGAGTGCGCTGCGGCGCACCAGCTCACGGTAGGGGCCGGCGTACGTCACCGGCGCCATCCACGCGTGCCATCGGGTCGTCGTGTGCTCGAGCGCATGCTGCGCCTCGGCGGCGGGGCTTGCGGTGGATGGCGGTGCGCCGAGGGTGGCTTCGCAGCGAAGGATGAACGCAAGCTCGTCGCCCGGACCAGCCTCGAATCGGGCGGTAGCGGAGGAACCAGCTGCGCCATGTGCCACGTCTCCGGTAAGCCGTAGCAGGAGCTCATCATGGGCGGCAGTGAGCGCAACCCCATCGACGCCCCAGTCTGCGGGCGCCCGGGCGTAGTCGAAGGCCGGCGTGACGGTGGATTCGAAGGCGACGCGGCCGCGCCTGCCGCGGACGATACGGATGATGCGGCTCCCGTGTTCGGCGTCGAGCGGCATCAAGTCGAGCACCACGGCGACCCCATCAGCCGTCTCGAAGGTTGTCTCGAGGATGGCGGTGTCGGGGAGGTAGCGGCGAGTGGCGGTGAATTCGATGGTTGGGCAGAGTGCCCAGCTGCCGCCAATGCGGGCATCGAGGATACGGGCGAATACGGAGGGGGAATCGAAGCGCGGGAAGCAGGCCCAATCGATGGACCCGCCGCGCGAGACGAGGGCGCCACTGAGGCCATCACCGATGAGCGCATAGTCTTCGATCGGCAGATACGCCGCTTCGTCGCGTGAGCCCATCACTTTAGTTTGGCCTCCAAGGCGCGAGCTTGTACACCCGCTACCGGTGGCAGCGTTTCGCGCGTACTCTTGTCGCGCCCGTGGCAGGCACATTCCCGGGCGTGATTGGCGGTGGCCCGTGACCGCATCCCAGGTCCTCTATCCCGAGCGCATCGATGGCGACAACGGGCTCGTTCTGCTGCCGTGGAGCGGCGACCTCGTGCGGCAGATGGCGACATGGGGGGAACGTGGGTTCCCCTACCGGGCATTCGACACCGCCTACCTGCGTGACCCCGCCCGGGCTGACGCGACGCTGGACTGGGCGCTCTCGGAAGGACGGCACAGGCACTTCATCGCGTGCGAAGGCGAAATCGCCGTGGGGCGCGTCTCGGTGAACCTGCAGGACCCCGCGGGGCTGTACATCTGGGCGGTGCACGTTCCGCCTGAACACGAAGGCCGTGGGGTCGCGCGGCTGATGCTGGAGACGCTCATCGGCTGGCTTGAGACCGAGGAGCCGGAGCGGGACTTCGTCCTAACCGTAAATGGCTTTGCCGAACGGGCGCAGGCGCTGTACAGGTCGCTTGGGTTCAGAATCGCGGAGACGCGGTGGCAGTTCGATGTCGATCTCGGCGCGGATATGTGGGCGGTCTCGGAGGCAGACCGGCGCCTGCTGGGGAGCAACTACCGGCTGGCCGGCGGCCGCTGGGAGGTCCGGGTCCACGTAATGCGGCGACCGAACCGGGGAGCGGTCGAGTAGGTCAGGCGTCTCGGGCGCGTTCGAAAAGTTTCACGAGGACATCGTAGGTGGCGTAGGCATCGGCCAGCGCACCGTGCTCACCCATCCGGCCGATACCGAGGCGATCGGCGACGTGGCCAAGGTTGAAGCGGTCGACTTCGCCGTTGGCGAGCACTTCGCGGGCGATGCCCTGAACATCGAGAGCGACCGGAGCGAAGGGCCAGCCGGCACCTATCCGGCGGACCGCTTCGGCGAGAAATGCGAGGTCGCCGGAGATGCCCCACCCGGTGACGATGGCGTCCCTGCCGAGCTCGGCGAGTTCGTTCATCGCGGCTTCGACCTCGATCGCGGTGCGCCAGTCCTTCGGGCTGTAGCCGACGACCTTGAGGGCGCCGATCTCGGCGTTGCCGATGCGGCGAGGACGGACGCGCGAACCCCATGATCGTTCTTCGGGGAAGCCTTCGGCGATTCCCGTGCGGACGCCGCCGATGTCGAGGATCTCGTGGACGAGGGCGTTCGCGCCGCTCATTTCGAGGTCAAGAACGACGAGGGCCGACGCGCCATCGAGCGTTGGACGTTCCTCGGCCGGGACGAGGCGGCCGGTGGCATCGATCGCGCGGACGCCGGGAGCAAGAAAGGCATGGAGATCGAAGCCGTCAGACACGACGAATCTCACGGGAACCGAAGGTCAGCACGAGTGTCAGTATAGCGCCGACTCCGACCCAGATGGCGACGACCGGCGGGAAGCTCCAGCGTTCGATGGCTTCGCCCATGGCAAGGGCGGCGAAGGGCGTGATGCCGAAGGTCATCGTCTGGAGGGCGAGGACGCGGCTTCGGAATTCGGGTTCGGCCTTGAGCTGCATGAGCGACGAGTTTAGAGCCGCGTAGACGCTGTGGAAGATGCCCGCGACGGCGAGGGCAACGAGCGCGAGCGGCAGGTGGCGCGTGAAGGTGAAGGCAACGACGGCGAGGCAGTACAAGAAGCACGCCCACATCATAGTTGTGCCCATCCGCCCACCTTTCAGGCGGGTAGCGACGAAGACGCCACCGAGGAGGGAGCCAAGGCCGACGGACGCGGCGAGATACCCGTACGCGGTCGCATCGGAGTTGAGGACATCGACGGCGTAGACAGGGAGGAAGCTGACGTAGGGATAGACGAGGAAGCCGGGGAGGATGGCCATGACGATGATGATGAGCATGCGGCGATCCCGGACGACGTAGGCCATCCCGCCCGCGATGCTGCGGAAGAAGCCTTCGCCTGAACGGAGCTCGGGCGGGCTGGGACGAAGCATCCAGGTGAGGACCACGGCGAGGACGAGGCAGGCTGCCTGGAGTTGGAAGGTGCCCTCTGTGCCGACGAGCCCGATGAGGACGCCTCCGATCGCGGGACCGATGACGCGCATGGCGTTCTGGCCGAGGGCGCTGAGCGCGACGGCGTTCGTGAGGTCTTCTGGACCGACGGCGTCGTAGACCATGAGGAGACGCAGGGGCTGGGCAAGCCCTTCAACGATGCCGGCGGCGACGGCGAGGATGTAGACCATCTCGATAGTTATGTCGCCTGTCATGATGAGCACCGCGAGGGCGACGGCTATGAGCGCGTTGATGAACGTGGCTCCCATAAGGAGGCGGCGGCGTTCGTGGCGGCCAGCGAGATAGCCTGCGACTGGCGAGAAGAAGAACAGCGAACCGCCACGAAGCATCGCGACGAGTCCGAGCTGGAAGGGTGAGCCATCGAGGTCGTTTACGACGAGCCAGCCCTGCCCGATGGTTTGCACCCAGGAGCCGATCTGGAAAGCCATGATGCCGAGGAGAAGGACGCGGAAGTCGCGATGCCGGAGAGATACGAGCGCGCCACCGGGCGCGATGAGCCGCTGGGCGAGCGGAAGACGTTCGGGAGGCTCGGCACCCGGAAGGGCGCGTTCGGCCACGGTTAATCCCCTCGATGCTGTCTGCGGTCGGAGCCTACGCGGGGGCGGTGTCAGTCGCCAGCGACGCTTGCATCCGCCAGTAGGGGAGTCAGCGAAACTGGACGGGTGAGGACATCGATCTGCTGGTTCCGGCGCGACCTTCGGCTCCATGACCACCCGGCATTGACGGCGGCGGTCGCGGGTGGAGACGAGGTCGTGCCCGTGTTCGTGCTGGACGAGCGGCTCCTCAGCGGCCGCTGGCCGGGCGCGAACCGGGTGGGGTTCATGCTGGAATCATTGGCGGCGCTTCGGGAAAGCCTGCGGGCAGCTGGCGGGGACCTCGTGGTGCGGGTTGGGAGGCCGGAGGAGGTTATTCCG
>JBPPMX010000013.1:0-15688 GCA_051306275.1 Tepidiformaceae bacterium | reverse complement strand
ATCGAGGTCCTCAGGGCGGTGGCTGACGGGGTGGCGGCGGAACGGATGTCGGAAGACCGCGCGATGGCACGATTCGGCGTCCCGTTGCTCGGCGAAGGGATCGCCGTCCTGACCCACTGCAACGCGGGAGGGCTGGCGACCGGGGGTATCGGTACGGCGCTCGGTGTCGTGCGCGTCGGCTGGGAGCAGGGCCGGGTGCGCGCGTGCTTCGCGACGGAGACGAGGCCGCTCCTGCAGGGAGCGCGGCTGACGGTGTGGGAGCTGACGACGCTCGGCATTCCCGCGACACTCGTGCCCGATACGGCGGCGGCCGCACTGATCGCTTCGGGCGAGGTCGGGGCCGTTGTTGTTGGGGCAGACCGAATCGCTCGCAACGGCGATTCAGCGAACAAGATTGGAACGTATGGGCTGGCGCTGGCAGCAGAGCGGGCGAGGGTGCCGTTCTATGTGGTCGCGCCGACGAGCACCGTGGACCTCGCGTGCGAGGACGGCAGCGGCATCCCGATCGAGTTCCGGGCGGAGGACGAGGTCGGAGGTTTCGGCGGGGTACGCTGGGCACCGAGCGGCGTGAGGTCGTATAACCCGGCGTTCGACGTGACGCCAGCGGACCTGATCACGGCGATCGTGACAGAGCGCGGGGTCGCGAGGCCGCCTTTCGGGGACCAGATCATCCGGCTCTGCGCCCGGTAGGAGGCAGCGGGATAGACTGGCGTATCTCCTTCTCGCACAGGTGTGAACGTGGCTGAGCGTGTCGAGCTGGCCGTCATCGGGGGGTCCGGGTTCTACGAGATGCCTGGGCTGCGCGAGATTGATGAGATCCATGTCGAAACGCCGTTCGGAGACCCGAGCGATGCGATCCGGGTTGGGACGCTAGAGGGCCGGCGGGTTGCGTTTCTTGCGCGCCATGGACGGGGACACCGGCTGCTGCCATCGGAGATCCCGCAACGTGCGAACGCCTGGGCATTGAAGTCGATCGGGGTGCGCAGGGTCATCGGCGTTTCGGCGGTCGGGAGCCTGCGCGAGGATCTGCGGCCACGCGAGTTCGTGGTGCCAAACCAGCTGATCGACCGGACGAGCGGTCTGCGCGGGTCGACATTTTTCGGGGGCGGGGTGGTCGCGCACGTGGCGATGGCGGACCCGTTCTGCACCGATCTGTCGGCGCGAGTGGCAGTGGGTGCGCGAGAAGCCGGGGCGGTTGCGCGCGAGGGCGGAGCGCTGGTCGTCATCGAGGGGCCGGCATTCGGGACACGGGCGGAGAGCGAGGCTTACCGGGGGTGGGGCGGCGCCATCGTCGGGATGACGGCGATCCCGGAGGCGAAGCTGCTGCGAGAGGCGGAGATCTGCTACGCGCTGCTGACGGCGGTCACGGATTATGACTCGTGGAAGGTAGGGGATAGTGAGGTGGATGCGGCGACGGTGTTCGCCATTCTCCGCGAGAACGTAGACCTGAGCCGCGACGCTATCCGCCAGGTGGTGGCGGCGATGCCGAGTGCGCTGGAGGCTTGCGGCTGCGAACGTGCGCTCGGAAGCGCACTCGTGACGGCTCCCGAGGCGATCCCCGACGACATGCGCGAGAAACTCGGGCCGATCCTACGACGGCGATTGAACCTGGAGGCGAAATGACGCTGCTGGTGACTGGCTGGGTTGCGATCGATGACATCGAGACGCCGTTCGGGAGCGTGACGAATTCACTCGGGGGGAGCGCGACCTGTGCGGCGCTAGGGGCGGCGCTGTTCACGGACGTCCGGCTGCTGGCCGTGGTAGGGGAGGACTTCCCGGATGAGATGCGGGCGACCCTGGGAGCGTCGAAGCTCGACCTGAGCGGGTTGCGAACGATCGCGGGCGGCAAGACAAGCCGGTGGGGCGCCCGGTACCACTTCGATATGAATACGCGCGACACGTGGTACCCGGAGATGGGTGTGAGTATCGCGCACATGCCGGAACTGCCCGAAGTGTGGCGGGATTCGACGGGGGCGTGCCTCGGTGCGGGAGACCCGGTGTACCAGGGCAGCCTGCTCGCGGGGCTTAGAGCGCCGCGTGTGACGCTGGTGGACACGATCAAGCTGTTCATCGATGAGCAACGCGAGGCGCTGTGGAAGACGATGGGCGCAGCCGACTTCGTAGTCATGAACGAGAGCGAAGCGCGAGAGATGGCGCAGACGGCGAGCATCGCGAAGGCGGCGCGGGCGTTGCTGAAGGCCGGGCCGAAGCGCGGCGCCGTGGTGAAGCTCGGCGAGTATGGAGCGGCATTCGCGAGCGCCGACGATTACTTCGTGGCGCCGGGATATCCGCTCGAAGAAGTGATCGACCCGACTGGCGCGGGCGACGCGTTTGCGGGCGGGTTCATGGGATATCTCGACACGGTGCCTGAAGTGACCGCGAGCGCGATCCGCCGGGCGATCATTTACGGGTCGACGGTGGCGTCGTTCCAGGTCGAGGGCTTCGGGCCATCGCGGCTTCTCACCCTTACCCGCGAAGATGTCGAATTGCGCTACGCTACATTCAGAAACCTCACCCACTTCGAGGTCGACGGCTAGATGGCGGAAAGTGATGTCCGCTGGCAGGGAGTGACACGGAGCCGCCTGGACTACATCGTCCGGGTGCTTTCGGATGCCTCGGAGATCCGGGAGATTTTGCGTCCGCGGGTGGAGTACACGGCGTACGCACTCGGCCAGCTCGAGCCGGGCCTGATCGAGCGGACACACTGGTACAAGGCGACCGGTGACACCGGGACGGGGCTGGTGCTGCACAGCCAGGGCGGCCTCGGCGACGCGACGTTCACCATGGGTGACCCCGGGGCGATCGCGGCGATCCTTTCGATACACCCCGGCCCGACCCAAACCTACGTGACCTGCCAGGCGCCCCATGTTGAGTCGCTGAAGCGGAGCTACAGGCTGGCCGCGCAGCTCCCAATGATGCGGATGGGCGTGACGCGCGACTCGTTCGCCCCGGCGACAAGGTATCCGGCGGTGCCGCTGAGCGGGCTGGATATCCGCCGGGTGAACGCGCTTTACAGCACTGAAGGTGGACCGAGTTACTACGTGCCGGAGCACATCGACGCGGGCGTGTACCGGGGGATCGTTGTTGAGGGGCGGCTCGTGGCGATTGCGGGGACGCACGTTGTCTCGCGGCACGAGGGCGTGGCGGTAATCGGGAACGTGTTCACGCATCCTGCCTACCGGGGCAATGGCTACGCGACGATGGCAACGAGCGCGGTGAGCCAGGTGTTGCTGGAATTCTGCGATCACGTGGTGCTGACGGTGGACCCCTCGAACGCGCCGGCGATACGGGCGTACCAGAACCTCGGGTACCAGGAGATGTGCCGACTGATCGAAGCGAGCGCGACACGGCGGGACCCGGTGGGGGTCATGCCGGCGATGCGACGGTGGCGGGCGGGTATCCGCGGGCGGCGGTACGATGGTGCTTTCGTATCGGTGCGGCCAAACTAGCTGTCCCGGGAAAGGCAGTTCACGGTTCCATGACAGTACCCCATGACATTACGGACATCGGGCGCGCGCCGGAGGGTGTACGCCGAATCGAGTGGGCGGCGCGGGAGATGCCCGTGCTCAAGCTGATCCGCGAGCGGTTCACGCGGGAGAAGCCGCTGAACGGAATCCGGATGGTGGCCTGCCTCCACGTGACGACCGAGACTGCCAACCTGATGATCGCCCTGCGTGACGGTGGGGCCGAGGTTCGGCTGTGCGCGAGCAACCCGCTTTCGACGCAGGACGACGTGGCGGCGGCGCTGGTGGCGGAGTACGGGATCTCGGTGTTCGCGCGCTGCGGCGAGGACAACGATGTCTACTACAAGCACATCCACCAGGCGCTCGAGCACAATCCGCAGCTGACGATGGACGACGGCGCGGACGTGGTCGCGGTGATCCACAAGGACCGGCGCGACCTGCTCGACCATGTTGTGGGCGGGACCGAGGAAACGACGACGGGCGTCATTCGGCTCCGGGCGATGGCTGCGGACGCCGCGCTTGGGTATCCAATCGTCGCTGTGAACGAGAGCGACACCAAGCACCTGTTCGACAACCGCTACGGGACAGGCCAGTCGACGCTCGACGGGATCATCCGGGCGACGAACGTCCTGATCGCGGGGAAGACATTCGTTGTCGCTGGATACGGCTGGTGCGGGCGTGGCGTCGCGAGCCGGGCACGCGGACTCGGGGCGCACGTTGTGGTGACCGAGGTCGACCCGGTGAAGGCGCTAGAAGCAGTGATGGACGGCTTCCAGGTCATGCCGATGGCGAAGGCGGCGGAGACGGGCGACATCTTCGTGACGCTGACGGGCGACTGTAACGTGATCGATCGGGCGCATCTTGAGACGATGAAGGACGGGGCGATCATCGCGAACAGCGGGCACTTCGATAGCGAGATCAACCTCAAGGCGCTCGATGGTCTGTCAGAGGGGAAGCGCCGGGTGCGCGACCATGTGGATGAGTTTTCGCTGCAGGATGGCCGGAAGATCTATCTCCTGGGCGAAGGCCGCCTCGTGAACCTGGCGGCGGCCGAAGGGCACCCGGCAGCGGTGATGGACATGTCCTTCGCGAACCAGGCGATGGCGGCGGAGTTCATCGTTTCGAACCACCACAAGCTGGAGAAGCAGGTTTATGACCTCCCGCCGGAAGTCGACGAGGAGATCGCGCGGCTGAAGCTGCATGCGATGGGCGTTTCGATCGACTACCTGACCGAGGAGCAGAAGCGGTACCTGACGAGCTGGCAAGAGGGAACGTAGGGGCGAGGTCACAGGTCACAGGTCACAGGCGGAAGGATGTGCGTTCCGCCTGTGAGATTCGCCTGCTAGGATGTGCGGAGCGTCAAGAGGGCGGCGGGAAGCCCGGCAACCTGGTTTGAGCCTCCAAGGTGCCAAAAGGACGCGGCCCGGCAGCGGGCAACAAAAGGCGGGCGCACAGGCAAAGCCCGCCCCTTGGATGGGGCGCAGTCTCTGGGTGAGATGGTGGCCCCTCGTCGAGGGGCTCTTTGCTGCCCAATGGGTGCGTGAGCCGAACGGGACGACGGCTCGATTTTCGGAGGAAAGCATTGGCTGAACGGCGGCTACTTACGTCGGAATCGGTGACTGAGGGTCACCCGGACAAGATGTGCGACCAGATATCGGACGGGGTGCTCGACGCGATCTTCGCGCAGGACAAGATGGCGCGCGTCGCGTGTGAGACCGCCATCACGAACGGCCTCGTGCTGGTGACGGGCGAAATCACGACGAGCGCATACGTCGACATTCCGGACATCGTTCGTTCGACGATCCGGGAGATCGGATACACGTCTTCGGAGATCGGGTTCGATGCGGACACGTGTGGGGTGATCACAGCGATCAACGAGCAGTCGCCGGACATCAAGAACGCGGTTGATCGGTCGTTCGAGGTCCGCCACGGGGACATCCGTGAGCACGACCTCGACACCGGCGCCGGCGACCAGGGGATGATGATCGGGTTCGCATGCACGGAGACGCCGGAGTACATGCCGCTGACGATTTCGCTGGCGCACCGGCTGGTGCGACGCCTGGCTCACGCCCGCAAGAGTGGGGAGCTGCGCTGGCTTCGCCCCGATGGTAAGAGCCAGGTGACGATTGAGTACGACGAGCACTGGAACCCGGTGCGGGCTGAGGCGATCGTGCTCTCGACGCAGCACGCGCCCGATGTCGACGACGAAGTCATCGGGACGGACATCCGAAAGCACATCATCGGGACGATCATCGACCCGTCGCTGGTCGATTCGGAGACGAAGGTGTACGTGAACCCGTCGGGGCGGTTCGTGGTGGGTGGGCCGCGCGGGGACGCAGGTCTCACGGGGCGGAAGATCATCGTCGATTCGTACGGCGGGATTGCGCGGCACGGCGGTGGGGCGTTCAGCGGGAAGGATCCGACAAAGGTCGACCGTTCGGGGGCGTATGCGGCGCGCTGGGTTGCAAAGAATATCGTGGCGGCGGGGCTGGCTACGCGCTGCGAGTTCATGCTGTCGTACGCCATCGGTGTGGCCCAGCCGACTTCGATCGGGGTGGAGACGTTCGGGACCGGGCGGGTGGCGGACGGCGTTATCCTCGACACGGTGCGGAAGCACTTCGACCTTCGCCCGGGCGCTATCATTCGCGACCTGAACCTGCGGAGGCCGATCTACAAGGCGACGGCCGCGTACGGGCACTTCGGGCGCGACGACCTGCATGTCCCGTGGGAGGACATCAGCCGGTCGGCTGACCTGCGTCAGTCCGCTGGCCTGCGCGACCAGGGCTAAGGAGCACCCAGGCCGATGGACGCGATTGTGCTGGTTGGCGGGCAAGGGACGCGATTGCGTCCTCTGACGGCGCACCGGCACAAGAGCCTGGTACCAGTGTGCAATGTTCCAGCGATCGAGCACCTGTTCCGGTGGATCGAGGCGTCGGGCTGCGGCCGGATCGTACTGGCGATCGGGCAGGACAACGACGACCTGGCACGCGCGTATCCACCCGTCCGGCGGGGGCGAGTCGAGTTCGTGCATGTGATGGAGCGGGAGCGGCTTGAGTCTGGCGGGGCGATTCGAAATGCGGTTCGGAGTGCGGGGGTCGAGGGGCGGTTCGTCGTCCTGAACGGCGATGTGTTTGTGGACTTCGACTTTGGGGATGCGCTGCGAGCGCATGAGGCGGCGGGGGCAGACCTTACGCTCGCGCTGACGCCGGTGGAGGACCCATCGCAGTTCGGCGTTGCGGTGCTGGACGACCGGGAGATTGTCGAAGGATTCGTCGAGAAGCCGCCACCGGGTACCGCACCAAGCAAGCTGGTGAACGCTGGGGTCTGGATCTTCGAGCCCGGGCTGGTCGGCGAGATCCCGCCGGGGGCCGTAAGGGTCGAGGAGACGCTATTCCCATCGCTGGTGGCGAGAAGACGGGCGGTGCTTGGGTACACGTTCGCCGGGCCGTGGGCGGATATCGGGACGCCTGCACGCTACCTGGACCTGAACCTCCGGTTACTGGCAGGCGGTCACGCGGAGGGAGACCGGCCGGGCTTCGAAGGGTCGCTTCGCGGGGATGGGGTCGTGCTGTGGGATGGCGCGACGATCGTTCGAAGCGTCCTTGGACGTGAGACTACGGTGGGTCCGAACGCGGTCGTGGAGGACTCCGTAACGTGGGAGGACGTGGAGATAGGGGCCGGGGCGCAAATCCGGAAGAGCGTAATCGCGGACGGAGTGAGCATTGGTGCGGGCGCGGAGGTTGAGGGAGCGGTGATTGGGAGGGGCGCGCGGGTTGAACCGGGGGCACGATTAACGGTTGGTAGCAGTGTGGATGCGGGGGCGTCTGTATCATAAGGGTCTATGCCAGATAACCCGGTCCAGTTCGGAACCGACGGTTGGCGAGCGCTCATCGCCGACACCTTCACCTTTGAGAATGTGCGAGCCTGTGCACAGGCAGTAGCCGACCACTTCAGCGAGACCTACGGTCGGGAGCAGCCGGTAATCGTGGGCTTCGACACGCGATTCCTATCGGATCAGTTCGCGGAGGCTGTGGCGCGGGTACTAGCGGGGAACGGCTACGCGGTGCAGCTCGCCGATCGGCCGGCGCCGACGCCCGCGATCAGCTACCGCATCATCGAGGTCGGCGCGTGCGGTGGGGTAGTGGTGACGAGTTCGCATAACCCCTTCAACTGGAACGGGATCAAGGTGAAGCCCCACTACGGCGGTAGCGCGAGCCCGGAGATCGTGGCGGACATCGAACGGCGGGTGCCAGCGATCCTGGAGGGCGCGGGGCCGATTAGTGCCCCGGCGACGGATGCGCGGATAACTCGATTCAACCCGATCCAGGGATACCTCGCGCGGCTGGGCGAACTTGTCGACCTCGGGCGCATCAAGCAGGCGGGGCTGAGGATCGCGGTCGACCCCATGTACGGCACGGGCGCGGGGCTTTTCACCGAGCTGCTCTCGGGCGGGAAGACGACGGTGACGGAGATCCACAAGGAGCGGAACCCGTTGTTCCCCGGAATCCGGGCGCCCGAACCGATCGACTCGAACCTTGGCGAGTTCATGCTGCTGATGTCGAGCGGGAAGTTCGACATCGGGATTGCGAACGACGGGGACGCGGACAGGCTTGGCGTTGTGGACGAGAGGGGGGAATACGTCGACCAGCTACGGGCATTCGCGCTGCTTGTGGACTACCTGCTCGGGGAGCGGGGTGAGCGCGGCGCGGTAGTGAAGTCGGTGACGACGACGGCGATGGCGAACCGGCTGGCGGAGCACTACGGGGTGCCGTCCTTCGAGACCCCCGTCGGGTTCAAGCACATCGGGCCGCTGATGATGCAAGAGGACGCCCTGATTGGCGGCGAGGAGAGCGGGGGATACGGGTTCCGCGGGCATCTCCCGGAGCGCGACGGGATTCTCGCCGGACTGCTGCTGCTCGATTATGTCGCAGCAACGGGCGAGCCACCGTCGAAGCTCATGGAGCGAGTATTCGCGATCACGGGGCCGCATTTCTATCGGCGGATTGATGTCGCGTTGGAGCCGGGTTCGAACGCGACGATCAAGGCGCGACTGGATGACGCGGCGCCGACATCGCTGGCGGGGCACGCGATCCTGAGTTCAGACCGCACGGATGGGTGGCGGTTCATCATCGATGAAGGGTGGCTACTGTTCCGGCTTTCGGGGACGGAGCCGCTGTTGCGGATCTACACCGAAGTACGCGACGAGGCGCTTGTGACGGCACTCCTGGACGAAGGGAAAGAGATCGCCGGTATCGCCGGATGAGCCGACTGGACGAGCCGGGGATCTACTCGCTCGATGTGTCCGGGATGTTCGCGCACGCGACGGCACTCGGGGTGGAGTTCCACCGGGCTTGGGAACTGAGTGCGGCCCTTCCACGCCCCGGGAGCGGGAGCGAGATCCGAAACGTGGTGGTCTGCGGGGTTGGCGGATCGGCGACAGCAGGGGACTACCTGACAGCGATCTGCTATCCGACTTCGCCCGTGCCTGTGCGCGTCATCCGCGGGTACTCGCTACCGGGGTTCGCGCGCGAAGGGACGCTGGCGATCATCTGCTCGTACAGCGGCGAAACCGAAGAAGCGCTCGCGTGCTATGACGATGCGCGGCGGAGGCGAGCTTCGGTGCTCGTCGTCGCGGGCGGCGGGCGGCTGGCGGACAGGGCCACGGCCGACGGCGTGGCGACGGTGCGGGTCGCATACCGGTCGATGCCGCGAGCTGCGGTCG
This sequence comes from Tepidiformaceae bacterium, assembly GCA_051306275.1. Taxonomy (GTDB): domain Bacteria; phylum Chloroflexota; class Dehalococcoidia; order Tepidiformales; family Tepidiformaceae; genus JBPPMX01. The sequence continues at coordinate 6,502 of JBPPMX010000013.1, read as the reverse complement.
CGCATAGCCTCGCGCCACTTGTGCGGGCAGCAGCGAATGAGGGGCTGTGCGGGGTGGACGACGCCGAAGTTGCGGGCGCTGCCGCGCTGCACGACGCGCTGGTGACCTACGACCTCGGCGAGGACGTACCAGCGGGGCGAAATGCTGCGAAGCAGCTCGCGGAAGCGCTGCACGGGCGGCTGCCGATCGTCATGGCGGCGGAGCACCTGGCGCCGGCGGCTCTCCGGTTCAAGAATCAGCTCTCTGAGAACGCGAAGATCCTCGCGGCATCGGAGACGCTGCCCGAGGCGAACCACAACTTCATCGTGGGGCTCGATGGCGCGCGGCGGATGGCGCAGGTCATCTCGCTCGTGACGCTGGAGTCGAGCCTCTACGCGCCGCGGACGCAACGTCGTTTCATGGTCACCGCGGATCAATTCCGCGAGGCGGGCATCCCCGTGCACGTGGTGCCGATCCAGGGAAAGACCATCCTTGAGCAGATCCTCGTGGCGACGGCATGGGGCGACTTCACCTCGTGCTACCTGGCGCTGCTGCAGGGAATCGACCCGACGCCAGTTCCGCACATTGATGCGTTGAAGGCGGCGCTCGCAGGGTAGCGGACGCGCCGGACGACGTGTCCGGAGCAGGCGATTGGAAAGTACGTCCGCTACTGCGTAGGATTCGGCCCCACCACACCGGTGGGAGGGGACGATGAGCGAAGGGGCCTTTAGCGAGGTGCGGGTCGTTGACCTGACGCACTACATCGCCGGTCCATTCAGCACGAAGCTGCTGGCGGACTACGGGGCGGATGTTGTGAAAATCGAGCCGCCGGGCGGCGAGGGTGGCCGCTGGCTGTGGCCCTTCAAGGACAACGAGCCCGGCCTTGAGCGGTCCGGGACGTTCGCCTACCTGAACACGAACAAGCGCGGCGCCGTGCTGAACCTGAAGCGAGCCGACGCGCGCGACGCGCTGCTGAGGCTCGTGGAGACAGCCGACCTGGTGGTCGAGAGCTTCGCCCCGGGGACGATGGAGTCGCTCGGGTTGGGGTATGACGCGCTTCGCAAGGTGAACCCGAGCGTCTCGCTGCTTTCGGTTTCCAACTTCGGGCAGACCGGGCCATACCGGGACTGGGCGGGAAGCGAGATCGTGTTGTTCGGCATGGGCGGTGAGATGTACAGCATGGGGCTGGCCGACAGGGAGCCGATCAAGATGGGCGGGACCGCAGCGATCCTCCAGAGCGGATCGGCGGCATCAGTCGCCGGGGCAGCGGCGGCCTTCGGACGAAAGACCGGACTGCCGAGCCAGCACATCGATGTCGCGATCTTCGAAACGCTGCTCACCGGTGTGGACCGCCGACACGCCACGATCAATGGCTATCAGTTCACGGGCGGTCGAGTGACCACCCGGGCGAGCGCCGCGAGCTTCGCCGGATTCGCGAGCGGGGTGTTCCCGTGCGTCGACGGCTACGTGGAGATCAACGCTGGCGGGCCGGGACGGAGCTTCGACCAGGTGCGGATCATGCTCGGGCGCCCGGCGGAGCTGGCCGGGCCGGAGTTCGACGACCCGGCGGCCTCGCTGAATCCCGAGTTGAAGGCGATCTTCGACGAGGTCTTCTTCCCATGGTTGTTCACGCACACGAAGCGGGAGATCTGGGCGGCGGGGCAGGAGGGACACGTGCTGTGCGCGCCGCTCTACACCATGGATGACGTGTTCTCAGATCCGTCGCTTCGGGAGCGCGGGTTCTTTGTGAAGACCTTCAAAGAAGGCATCGGTGAATTCGAGATGCCGGGCAGGCCGTTCGTGATGTCGGCGACGCCCTGGGAGCTTCGGCGGCCGGCGCCAACCCTCGGCCAGCACACAGCTGAGGTGCTTGCGGAAGTCGGGTACAGCGCAGCGGACGCGGCGCAGTTCGCATCAGAGGAGGCGGCCTGATGGCAACGAAACGATTACCGCTTGAGGGCGTCCGCGTCCTCGACTTCGCCGTCGTGTGGGCTGGCCCGTTCGCGACGATGCAGCTCGGGGATCTCGGCGCTGAGGTCGTGAAGGTCGAGAACACGCACGTCTGGCAACCGATGGCACGCGGGGGCATGGCCCGTCCGAACCCCGCGATCATGGCGATGCAACAGCCGTGGGCAGGCGGATACCCGAACGGTGGTGTCCTGGAGCGACCGTGGAACGTGAGCCCCACGTTCGTGCAGATCTTCCGGAACAAGTACAGCTTCACGGTGGACCTGCAGACCGAAGAGGGCCGGAAGATTCTCGAGCGGCTGATCAGCGTTTGCGACGTGTTCTACGAGAACAACGTGACCGAAACGATGGAGAAGCTCGGGATCAGCTACGAGTATCTGAAGTCGATCAAGCCAGACATCATTATGTTGCGTGCCCCGGCCTACGGAAGCACGGGTCCGTACCGGAACTATCGCGCGCTGGGAGTCCACCTGGAGGGAGTGAGCGGGCATTCGATGCTGCGCCACTACCGGGACACCGACCCTTCCACCAATAGCCAGATCTACGCGGGTGACTACTTCGCGGGGACACACGGCGCGTTCGCGGTGATTGCGGCGCTTGAGCACCGGCGAAAAACCGGGGAGGGCCAGCTGATCGAGATCGGCCAGAACGAGACGGCGATGGGAATGCTCGCCCAGTTCGTAATGAACTACGCCCTGAACCAGGACCCGAGCGAGGCGCTGGGCAACCGGGACATCCATGGGGGCGTGCCCTGCGGCGCGTTCAAGATGTCGGGCGAGGACCGCTGGCTGGCACTCACCGTGTATGGCGATGAGCAGTGGCGCGGCCTGGCGGATGTGCTTGGAAACCCTGCGTGGATGCTGGAGGAGCGATTCGCCACGGTCGACGGGCGCAAGGCGAACGAGGATGAGCTGGAGAAGCTGCTCGGCGCCGAGCTGTTGAGCCGAGAGGTTTGGGAGACGACGCGGGCACTGCAGGCGAAGGGCATCGCTGCGGGGCCGATCATGGACGCCGGGGACGCGTTCAACAATGAGCATGTGCGAGCGCGAGGGACACTCGTGCCGATGAAGCACCCGGATATCCCGGGTGAGCACCTGTTCCCCGGGCCGCTGTGGAAGTGGAGCGATGCGCCAGTCACGATCCGGAAAGCCCCGGTCACCCTCGGGGAAGACAACGACTACGTGTACCGCGAAGTGATGGGCTTCAGCGAGGCTGAGTACGAAACGTTCAAGGAGCACGGGCACATCGGGACAGAATACGACCCGTCGATCGCCTGATGGCGGAGATTAGCCCGGGGTTCGTCCAGACCCGTGACCTGCGAATGCACTACCTGCAGGCGGGTACCGGCGAGCCCGTGATCCTGATCCACGGGTTCCCGGAGACGTCGCACGAGTGGATGCACCAGCTGGCTGTGCTCGGTGACGAGTACGCCGTGTTCGCACCCGATACCCGCGGCATGGGGCAGACGGACAAGCCGGGGATCCGCGTGAGCCGGCACCTGCTGGCGCAGGACATCATCAACTTCATGGATGCGATGGGTATCGAGCGGGCAGCGGTAGTGGGCCACGACTGGGGCGGGATCATCGCGTTCAAGGTGGCGATCGACTGGCCGGAGCGCGTGACCCGCCTGGCGCTGCTGGACACGCTCTGCACGACGTGGGCGATCTACGGAGTGCATGGGTACTGGTACAAGGCCAAGCCGTATCCGGAGGAGCTGTTCGCGCGGTACAACCAGCAGTACATCGAGTCGAGCTTCACCGGGGTGTCGATCCCGGAGCTGCCGGGCCGGCCATTCTCGACTTCGGTGCCGCGCCCAGGGATGAAACGCTGGATCAGCGATGAGGGTCTCGCGCACTACAAGGCGGCGTTCGCGGACCCGATGAGCCAGTGGCATGCGATCCAGTACTACCGGTATGCCCTCCCGTTCCACGAGGTCGTGGCCGACGAGAGCGCTCCAAACGGCGAGCGGTATGTCGCGCTGGATGAGCTCGAGGTAGCGGAGATGTGGAACCACCCCGGTGGGATTGAGCAACACCCGCGATGGAAAGGGAACTATATGGACTTCGGTCCGGAGGACCGGCACAAGCGGTTCCTCGCGCCGACGCTGTACGCGTATAGCGCTCAGCTCTCGGGCCCGAAGGGAGCGCTGCGCCCGGTCGACGAGATCCCGCGCGGCAACCCGTTCGTCGACCAGTACACGCGGTACTTCCCGGACTTGCGAGCGCGGCGGATGGAGGCGGGGCACTTCTTCCCGGAAGAGACGCCTGAGGTGACGACCGCCATGCTGCGGGATTTCCTGGCGGGGCGGATCTAGGAGGGATCCCTCAGGACGACTGAACCCTGGTTGGCGCAATAGCGATCGTGACCCAACTGTCGGCGTTTGCCTCCCAGCCGGGGAGGGTGGCGGCGGCCTTCTCGGCTCCGTAGTAGCGCCGGGCGAGGCGACGGACGAGATCGAGGTCGGTTGGTTCGATCGTGGCGATGCCGTCGATGGTGACCCAGGCTTCGGACTCGGTGGCTGGTACTGCGATCGAGAGCGCGACCCGGGAATCGGCTGCGATGCGGGTGACCTTGCCGGAGTCCTTGCCGGTGAAGAGGCGAGCGACTGTCCCGTCCCATTCGAACCAGACGGGTACGGCGGTCGGGGAGCCGTCGGCGCGAAGAGTGACGAGCGTGGCGATGAGGGGGCGAGCGAGGAAAGCGCGGACGGCGTCAGGGGACATTGGTCATGCTCGTGCCTGCCTTTCCGCGAGCCACTGGCGGACGAAGGGGTTGTTCTGCTTTTCGAAGGCGACGGAGGTCTCCTGCATATGTCCGGGGAGGACGACGGTGTCGTCGGGGAGGACAAGGAGCTTCTCGCAGATGCTGGACATCTCCTGGTCATAGTCGCCGCCCGGGAAGTCGGTCCGCCCGATGGAGCCGCGAAAAAGGGTGTCGCCGCTGAAGAGGAGCCCTTCGGTGTAGTAGCTCATGCTTCCGGGCGTGTGCCCGGGGGTGCCGATCGCGGTGAGGCGGACGCCTTCGACTTCGACTACGTCGCCGCCCGTGACGAACATGTCGGGGTCAGGGGGGCCGTGGGTGACGTCCATGCCGAATCGCGCGGCGGCGTCCCTCCAGCCGTTGCGGAGGAGGTCGAGGTCGGATTCGTGGAGGAGGAACTTCGCGCCGGTGGCCGAGTGGACACCGTGGACTCCCATGACGTGGTCGATATGGGCGTGGGAGTTGGCGATGAGCTTGATCGTCACGCCAAGGTCGCGAGCGAGTGCAAGGATCTCATCCGGGTCGTCGCCGGGGTCGATACAGACGCCTTCGCCGGTGCGGCGGTTGCCGATGACCCAGCAGTTCTCCTGGAAGACGCCGACGACGAGGCCTCGGACCATGATTTCGTTCTCAACCTGCATGTGAAGACGATGCGGGACGGACGCGGGGGGCGTCAACCGTGGCGGGTTCGTCCACGCAGACTCGGGCGCGTATAACCGGCGAGCATGGGGACGGCGGAGATCATCGCGGTCGTTGTGGTGGCGGGGGCGGCGGCTCTCGCCCAGTCCTTGACGGGGTTCGGATTCGGACTGCTCATCGTGCCGCCGCTTGTGATGCTGCTGGGTGCGAAGGAGGCGGTGCTGGTCTCGAACGTGCTCTCGACGTGCCTGGTGGTGGTGCTTGTGGGCCAGCTACGCCGCGACGTGGACTGGCGGACGTGGGGAACACTGATGGGGTGGAGCCTGATCGGGATGCCCGCGGGGCTGTTGATCCTGGCGCGAGTCGATCCCGCGGTTCTTCAAGTCATCATTGCGGTGAACGTGATCGTATTCACGGTGCTGTGGTCGCGGGGGATGCGGATCGGGCGGACCGGATTCGTGAGCGACAGCATTGCCGGGATCCTGAGCGGTGTCCTGCGGACGAGCACGAGCATGTCCGGACCACCGATAGTGATCTACCTGCAGGGGCAAGGACGGTCGCCGGCGGTCTTCCGGGCAACGCTCTCGGCGGTGTTCCTCGCGGGCGGGTTGCTGGCGATGGGCACATTCGGCGCGGCCGGGCAGTTCACACGGGAGACGTGGGTGGCGGCGGCGGTGGGCCTCCCGGCCGTCCTTGCTGGAATGGTGGCCGGGAGCAGGCTCTATGCGCGAGTTGACGAAGCACGCTTCCGGCGTCTCATCGAGGGGCTGCTGTTCGTGAGCGCCGCGTTGGCTATCGTTTCGGCTTTGCTACGGTAGGGAGCGGCATCGAGGCAATCGAGAGCGTGTCGAGCTCTTCGGGTGTGAGCCGGAAGTCGAGCGCGGTATGCGGCCCGCCGAGTTGCGCGGGGGTGTTCGCCCCAACGAGGGGCACCGTGACCGCAGGCTGTGCCATGAGCCAGGCGAGCGAGACGACAGCCGGGGGAACGCCCCGAGCGGTCGCAACTTCCTGAACTGCTGAGAGCGCTCCCCAACCGCGGCGGGTGGCGTACTTCTTCACGCGTGCGCGCATGGGGTCGCCGTACGCGTACTTGCCGGAGAGGAAACCCGCGGCGAGTGGGCTGTAGGGCATGACCGCGAGGCCGGCATCGAGACAG
>JBPPMX010000012.1:0-4348 GCA_051306275.1 Tepidiformaceae bacterium | reverse complement strand
GACCACTGGAGCACCTTCGGCGAAGTCGTCGTCATGGTGCTCATCCAGGTGGGCGGGCTCGGCTACATGGTCGGCACGACCGTCGTCCTCTGGGCCCTCGGACGGAAGATGGGCCTCCGCGACCAGAACATGCTCCGCATCTACTACGGCGCACCCAGCATGAGCGAGACCCTTTCCTTCGCCCGCTCCGTCGGGCTCTTCACCCTCTACTTCGAAGCAGCCGGGACCGTCGTCCTCACGCTCGCTGCTCTCGCGCACGGCGAACCCCTGGGAGACGCCGCCTGGTGGGGCTTTTTCCACTCCGTTTCCGCCTTCAACAACGCTGGCTTCGCCCTCACCGATATCGACGTCGCGACCTACGCCGGCAGCCCGGCCGTCATCCTCGCCCTCGTCGTCCTCATCACTGCCGGCAGTCTCGGGTATCTTCCGATCGCCGCGCTGGTTGCTCGCCGCTCCTTCCGAAGGCTCGCCCTCGATCACAAGCTGGTCCTGAGTACAGCCGCCGTCCTCCTCGTCCTTGGCGTCACCTTCACCGCCGCCGCCGAATGGACCAACGACGACACCCTCGGCGCCATGCCGGTCGAAGACCGCCCATTCGCCGCCCTCTTCCACACCGCCAATCGCACCGCGGGCTTCAGCGTCTTTGATGTCGGCGCCATGCACGACGAGACGAAACTCGCGACCATCGGCCTCATGTTCGTGGGCGGCGCCGCCGGCTCGACCGCCGGCGGACTCAAGCTCGGCGCATTCGCATTGCTTCTCGCCGTCATGGTCGCCTCACTCCGCGGCGAGCGCGACGTCACCGTGTTCTGGAGGCGCGTCCCCCGGAACGTCATCCAGCAAGCCACGACGCTCGCGCTTTTCCACGTCGCCCTCGTCTTCGGCTTCGCGGTACTTCTGACCCTCGGCACCGACCTCATCTTCATCGACGTGCTCTTCGAAGCAGTCTCAGCGGTCTGCACCGTGGGCTTCTCCGCCGCCGGAACCCTCGCCTTCGGTAGCGTTGGCCACTGGATCCTGATCTCGGCCATGCTCGTCGGTCGCTTCGCACCGCTCATGCTTCTGCTTTACATGACCAGGCCGCGCCGCCACGTCGCCTACCACCACCCCGAAGACAGCGTGAGGCTCGGATAGCATGGCTTTCGACCAGTTCGCGCCCTCGCAGAGCACCGCCCGCCCCGGCTGGCGCTCGATGGCGATCACCCGGCGGCCCGCTCGCGGCGTCGGCAGCGGCATCCTCCAGCTCTCGATTGGCTTCGGCATCGTCCTTCTTGTCGGGACCCTGCTCCTCTGCCTCCCCATCTCCTCCGCCGACGGCACCTGGACGCATCCCAACACCGCGCTCTTCACCGCCGTCTCTGCCGTCTGCGTAACGGGCCTCGTCCTCGTCGACACCCGTACCCACTGGAGCTGGTTCGGGGAAGGCACGGTCCTCCTTCTCATCCAGGTCGGCGGACTCGGCTACATGGTCGGCACGACCCTCGTCCTCCTCGCCCTTGGCCGCACCCTCGGACTCCGCGACAAGCAAATGCTCCGCCTCTACCACGGTGCCCCAACCTTCGACGAGACCTTCACCTTCGCCCTCAGCGTCGCGAAGTTCACGCTCGCCTTCGAAGCCGCAGGCGCCGCTATCCTCACCGTCGCCTTCCTCGCACACGGCGTCGACCCCACCGTCGCCTGGTGGTGGGGCATCTTTCACGCCGTCTCCGCATTCAACAACGCGGGCTTCACCGTTACCGGAAGCGACATGGTCGAGTTCGCCGGCGCCCCATTCGTTCTCTTGCCTATCAGTGCGCTCATCATCATCGGCGGCCTTGGCTACCTCCCGCTCCTCACCCTTCGCACCCGCCGTTCCTACCGCCGCCTCCCCATCGATGCCAAGCTCATCTTCCTCACCTCCGCCATCCTTCTCGTCGGGGGCACCCTATTCACCCTCGCCATGGAGTGGGGCAACGATGCGACCCTTGGCCACCTCCACCCGCTCGAGCGGCCGCTTTCCGCCTTCTTCCACAGCACTAACACCCGCACTGCCGGCTTCAGCGCGTTCGATATAGGCCAGCTCAACGACGGCACGAAGGTCGCATCCATCGGCTTGATGTTCGTCGGCGGCGCTGCCGGCTCAACCGCAGGCGGCCTCAAGGTGGGCGCTTTCGCGCTTCTTCTCGCCGTCATGATCGCGACCATCCGTGGCCAGGAGGACGTCTCCCTCTTCCGCCGCCGCGTCCCCGTCGAAGTCGTCCAGCAGGCGACGACCCTCGCCCTCTACTTCGTCGGCCTCGTCTTCGCCTTCTCTCTTCTCCTCAGCGCCGTGACCACCCGCGACTTCATCGACGTCATGTACGAAGCGGTCTCCGCCCTCGGCACCGTCGGTCAGAGCGCGGCCGGGACCCCAACTCTGGGGGTCGCCGCGCACTACGTTTTGATCGTCGCGATGTTGGTCGGAAGGTTCAGCCCGCTCATGATTGTCCTCTACATGACAAAGCCCCGGCGCAGGGCGAACATCCAGCACTCCCCCGATAGCGTGAGGCTCGGCTAGCAATGAACGTCGCAATCCTCGGTCTTGGCCGCTTCGGCACCGAACTCGTCGAAGAGCTCACCCACATGGGCATCGAAGTCCTCGCTGTCGATGGAGACCCGGCCCGCGTAAACGACGTCTCCGAAATCGCAACCCTCGCGGCCGAGGGCAACGTTACCTCCTACGAATTCCTCTCCTCCCTTGGCCTCGGCAGCTACGACTCCGTCGTCGTCGCGATCGGCAGCGAGATGGCCACGAGCGTCCTCGTCACCCTCACCCTCAAGCAGCGCATGGAGCTCCATCACGTCGTCGCCAAGGCGAGCACCAACGACCACGCCGAAGCCCTGCGCCTTGCCGGCGCCGATATCGTCGTAAGCCCCGAACAGGAAGCCGCCGTCCGCCTCGCCCACACCCTCGGGCCTTCCAGCCACCTCGGCGAATACCTCTCGCTCGGCCCGACATTCGGCACCGCCAAGCTCAAGGCGCCCGACTCCGCCTTTCACCGCGAGATCGGCAAGCTCGATGCCTTCACCCGCAACAACGTCGTCCTCCTCGCCCTCATCCGCGACAACTCCGTCACCTTCCGCCCCGACCGCGATGTCATCGTCGAACCCGGTGATGTCTGGCTCATCGCCGGAGAAGACGACCAGCTCCGCAAGGCCGGCAGCTAGCGCGATCCCGGCGGCACTCGGACACCGCTACAATCGACCCGCTATCCCAGCCAGGAGCCCCATGTGACCCGCGACGAAATCCGCGCTGCCTTCGCGGCAGCTGACCAGCGCCTCGAATCCCTCCGCGATGCCATCAACGCCTCCCCCGAAGCCGCCCTCCTGAGCGGCGAATGGCGCGTCCGCGATGCCCTCTCCCACATCGCCGCCCGCAGCAACTCCCTCCCAATCGCCGAACGCTGGCTCGAACGCGTCGCTGCCACGCCCGCCGACCAGCCTGCCGCGATCCCCGACATCCACGATGTGAACGCCGGCCAGGTCCGCGACCGCACCGGCCTCTCCGCTACGCAACTCATCGACGAAGCCATCGCCGGACATCGCGCCCTCGTCGACCGCCTCGATGCCCTCGACGACGACCTGCTCGCGAGGCCCATCCACATCCCGGCCCGCAACATCGAAACCACCTTCGCCGCCTTCCTCGTCACGGCCGGCCCCGGGCATGAGGGCAACCATCTGAACGACATCGAAGCCGCCCTCGCACCCGCACAGGAGTCCGCCAGTTGACCGCTGCCCTCACGCTCGACGAGATCCACGCCTTCCTCGATAGCCGCCCCGGCTGGATCGCGCTTACCACGCAGGGCAAAGACGGCTATCCCCACACCATCCCCATCGGCTACTTCCGCGATGGCGACGCCGTCTGCATGGGCTGCCGCGCACCCACCCAGAAAACCCGCAACATCGAGCGAAACCCCCGCGTCAGCCTCATGCTCGAATCCGGCGGCACCATGGCCGATATCAAGGGCGTCGTCATCCAGGGCGATGCCGAAGTCATCACCTCAGGCCCCGAGCTCCTCCGCCTCGCCCGCGAAGGCGCCCGCCGCCGCGGCACCCCCGAAGACCAGCTCCCCACCGAACCATCACCCGGCGCCGCCTACATCCGCGTCACCCCGAAGAAGTACATCTCCTGGGACTACGCCAGGAACCCACCCCGCCGCTAACCGGTTCTCGGAATCCCGGCCCCCCGTGGCCGGGGGCTTCCGAACCCTCCCCGGCGCTGCATCACTCGGCGTCGCTGCTACGCAGCCGCCCGCATCCCAACACGCCGCTTCAAACCCGCCGCCTCCATCGCGACAAACCGCTTCGTCATCCGCCCGAGCAACGGCTT
>JBPPMX010000011.1:0-8861 GCA_051306275.1 Tepidiformaceae bacterium | reverse complement strand
CGGTCGTAATAGGTCGCGGGGGGGACGAAGACGGCGATCTCGGCCTCCGCGTTGGCACGAGCGCGGGCGAGCATCTCGGCGGCCGCGGTGTTCGAGGGGTCGAGGGCGAGGACGGACTCGTAGCGGCTGGCGGCGCCCGGGTAGTCGGACTGGAGGAACGCCGCGAGCCCGAGGAGTTCGGCGCGAGCTGATTCGGGCGCAGTGTCGTCGGATTCGAGGAGGGCGTGGGCGCCGGCGAAGTCGCGGTCCTCGATGAGGCGCTGGGCGCGTTCGAGCGCGGTGGAGGGTATGCCCGCGGTTGGGTCGGTCATCGGATCGCTGCTCCGGCAATGGCGTCTCATCCGCCCGGGGGCAAGCGGTTGGAAGGGCAAAACTGTATGACCGGGGGGGACGGTTTGCAACGGATTGTGCGCGATCTGTAACCGGGTGACCACGCAGCCCGGAGACTGTGGCGGTGGCGTCATGGAGCGCGCCAACTGGCTATACTCCGCGCGATGGACGGATCGCTGATCACGGACGAGGTGCGGGCGCTGGTCGGGATGTCGACCGAGCCGGTGACAATCACGCTGACGCATGATGTTGTGCAACAGGCGATGCACTCGGTGACCGGGGCGGAGGACGGGGCGCCGGACGACGGTGAACCTGCTGGGGCCGCCGCGATGGCAGCGCTGGAAGGGGCGATCGCACCGCTGCAGACGCCGCGGGTCCTCCCGAACGGGATGGTCATCAGCAACGAATGGAGCGTGGAGCGCCAGCTGCTGGTGGGTGAGGCGTTCGAGTGCGTGCGGCGGGTGGTGGATGTGTCGGAGCGGCTGGGAGGGCGGTTCGGACACTGCCTCTATATCCGGGTAGAGGCGGAGATCCGGGACGGGACTGGCGCCGTCGCGGCGCGGTGCGGGACGACAAGTATCCAGTTCGACCCGGCGAATGAGCGTGGCCGCGAAGAGTAGGGTCGCCCGGTTGGACGGTAGTCGAAACGCCCCGATATTCTGTTCAGGTATTCAGGGGGAGTAACCACCGCGCCGTCCCCGGCGCATGCGCATTGGTCGTCAGTACGCGCTCCGGCGCCGGCCATGCGGGCGAGCCTTTCGCCTGGTGAGACCCTGGCACATCCATTCGTGGATGCGGCCAGGCGCTGCTCAATGCCAGGACCGCGAAGGGAGTACTCGCCGATGAGCGTCTTCGAACCTTCTGTAGCTGCTTCGTGCGCCCGCGTGCGCAGCGGCGTGTCCCGGACCGGGAGCGCAGGGGGCGCGGTCGACTCCGGGTAAGCCGGAGTTCGTCGACCCTCATCTCCGCCTCCCCCTGCTGGGTGAGACACGGCTATCTGGTGGTAGCCGTGCCACTCGGCGGCGTTGTCACGAATGGAGTCACACGTGCTGCTCGATCTACTTCCCTGGGTGCTGTTCTTACTGTTCGTCGGCGGAATGCTGGCGCTGGACCTGGGTGTGTTCCACCGGGATGCCCACGAGATCAAGCGACGAGAGGCGCTGACATGGAGCGTCGTGTGGATTGGGCTGGCAATCCTGTTCAACATCGGCGTCTACGTGTTCCGCGGGACGGATGCCGGAATCGAGTGGACGACCGGCTACCTCGTCGAGAAGACGCTGAGCGTGGACAACGTGTTCGTGATCCTGCTCATCTTCGCCGCGTTCCAGGTGCCGGGGGCGTACCAGCACCGGGTGCTGTTCTGGGGGATCGTCGGTGCGCTTGTCCTGCGGGCCCTGCTGATAGCGGTTGCGGGGTTCCTGCTGACCACCCTGCACTTCGTGATCTATATCTTCGGGGGGTTCCTGATCTTCACCGGGCTCAAGTTCCTACGGGAGGACGAGGACGAACCCGACCTCGAGCAAAACCGGGTGGTGAGGCTGGCACGGCGGGTTTTCCGGACGACTGCAGGGTACGAGGGGCAGAGGTTCTTCGTCCGACGGGAGGGCATGCTCTTCGCGACACCGCTCTTCATCGTGCTACTGCTCATCGAGAGCACTGACCTGGTGTTCGCGGTCGACTCGATCCCGGCGATCTACGCGATCACAGACGACCCGTTCATCGTGTTTACGTCGAACATCTTCGCGATCCTTGGGCTGCGGTCGCTGTACTTCGTGCTGAGCGGATACCTGAACGGGCTTGCGTACCTGAAGCCAGCGCTGGCGGCGATCCTCGTGTTCGTCGGGACGAAGATGCTCGTCATCGACTTCTACAAGGTGCCCCCGCTCGTTAGCCTGGCGGTCATTGCGACGATCCTGACGGTCGCGATCGTTGGCTCGCTGCTGAAGGCGAAGCGAGACGCGGTAGCGGCTGCGCTGCGGCCAGCGGAAAGCTAGCGGCGGAGGTCGCCCGCGGGCTCTGACGAGCGGTATGCTTCGCGCGCACCGGAGTGGTGCAGGGAGACAGCGATGAGAGCGATCCGGGTGCATCCGAACAACGGGGGGAATCCTGAGATGCGATTCGACGACATCGAGGTGCGTGCGCCGGGGCCGCGGGAGGTCCGGATTCGCGTCGCAGCGGCGTCCGTGAACCGATCGGACCTGGGGCGTATCGACCGCTACAACCCTTCGGCGAACGTGGACACGCCATTCATCCCGGGTACGGACATCGCGGGGACTATCGACGCGGTGGGCGAAGCCGTGACCGAGCGGAAGGTCGGCGACAGGGTGGCTGCGCTCATCAGTGGGGGCGGGTACGCCGAGCAAGTGGTGACACACGTGGCGTCGACGGCTGCTGTGCCGGACGGGGTGGACCTCGTGGTCGCCGCGGTCGTGCCGGTGATCTATTTGACCGCATGGTTCCCGCTCGTATTCGACCCGGGGCTGAAGCCGGGCGAAACGGTGCTGATCCAGTCCGGCGCAAGCGGCGTTGGCACGGCGGCAATCGACATCGCGAAGCACCTTGGAGCGCGGGTCTTCACCACCGCGGGGAGCGACGCGAAGGTCGCCAAACTGCGGGAGAAGGGAGTGGACCTCGCGATCAACTACACGACGACGGACTTCGCGGCAGAGGTCATGGCTGCGACGGACGGGCGAGGGGTCGACTTCGTCCTGGAGTCGGTCGGAGGGGAGGTGTACCGGAAGAGCGTGGAGGTGCTGGCAGATGGCGGGCGCCTGTGCATTGTGGGGAACAGCAGCGGGGAGCCCGAGGTAGTCGCGGATCCCGAGCTGGTCGCGCGGAAGGGGCTGACGATCACGCGGTTTGGGCTGCCATCGGAGATCCCGACGGGCGGGACCCGGCGAGAGCTACCGAAGGTGCTGGACCTGGTGGCGGCAGGGACGTTCCGTCCAGTGATCGACCGGACGTTCGAGCTTTCGGAGGCGGAGGCCGCGCACGCGCGTCTGAGCGAGCGTGGGAACTTCGGGAAAGTGCTCCTGGTGCCGTAAGAGGCCCTGCGCGGGGGTGAGCCGCAGCCAACCGTAGTTTGAATTTATCGCGAGAACGGCGATTTTCGACTTCCATTCAAGAATTGGATCGCGTATCGTACCGGGCGAGAAAAACACCACTCTCGAGGGGAGAGAAAGACATTATGGTTAAAGTCCCAGAAGACCAATTTGATATCGAGAAGATCCGCGCGGAGTTCGTGGGGAGGAAGGGAAAGCGGCGCGACGGGCTCTACCCGGTCGAGCACGATCCCATCCGACGCCACGAGCACATGTGCTACGGATTGAACCCCGTGTTCCTTGACCCGGCCTACGGGAAGAACAGCAAGTACGGCGACAACATCGCCCCTGGCGTCATGGCGGACTACTTCGCGGGCGACGGGACCTGGCCGAGCTGGGCGGGCGGCGACATCTCCGGCCGCGCGATGGGCGAGCCGGAACTCGACGTACCGACCCTTGGTGACAAGGCGATCAACCTGAACACCTCATGGGAGTTCATCAAGCCGATGAAGGTCGGTGACCGCCTGTGGCAGCAGCCCGGGATCGCTGACGTCTACATGAAGCCGATCCGGCTGGACCCGAAGGCTGTCTGGGTTGTGAACGAGACCCGGATCTACAATCAGAATGACGAACTCGTGGCAATCAGCCGGAACACGGGCCTGCGCCACCGATCGCCAGAAGAAGTCGCAGCTGACCCGGACACGGCGAAGCTCCAGGCAGCGAAGGGTTAAGGAGAACCAAGCATGGCTGTAAAGCTCGATCCACTTCCTCAGACGTACTTCGACGACGTGAACGTCGGCGATGAACTGCCCGGCTTCGGGTTCAAGCTCGGCTGGACCGAGATGGTGAAGCAGGTCAGCGGCTCGCAGGACTTCTACGCTGTCCACCACGACCGCGCGTTCGCGCAGGGTGGCGGCCACAAGGACATCTTCTACAACACCGGCTGGACGCGGTCGCAGCTCTTCCGGCTCCTGTCGGACTACGCTGGCCCGGATGGCTGGGTGCGCAAGCTCCACTTCGAAATGCGCCGCATGAACCGCCCCGATAACACCATCCAGGTGAAGGGGAAGGTCGTCGACAAGAAGCAGACCGAAGATGGCAACGAAGTCCACATCGAACTGTGGATTGAGAACGACGAAGAGGGCGTTGCGACGCCAGCTTCGGGTGTGGTCCTTCTTCCTTCGAAGTAGTACCGCTCCCATTCGGGACAAACGCGAAGCCCCCTTCCGCGATGGAGGGGGCTTCTGCGTCCCGGGACGAAGCGAACGCTCGCTGACACGGCAACTGTGGTTAGAGATCGGCGGGCGGCATGGCGCACGGAGGAGTACATGGCTACAGAACGCGGCGGTCTGCCGTTTGCCTGCTGAATACGCGGCTCGTGAAGCCGGAGGAAGCGGCGGCGATGGGGGTCAGCGTGGCGAGTTCGGGCTGGGTGAGTCCGAGGTCGCCGGTGTAGATCTCCTCGTTGTGCTGGCCGAGCAGCGGGGCTGGGGCGAGCGCCGGGAGTGCGCTGCGGGACATCTTGAGGGGCATACCCGGGTATTCGGCGCTGCCCGCCACGGGGTGGTCGACCTCCGTCCAATAGCCCCGGATACGGGTGTTGGGGTCACGTGTGAACCCGGACGGTGGGCGGACCGCCGCGATCGGGACGCCGGGGAACGCGCGAGGGTCATGAACTCTTCCATCCCGTAGAGGCGGGTGTGCTGGGAGATGAGTTCACGGACGACATCGGAGTTGGCACCGCGGAAGGCTAAATCCTGCCATTCGGTCGCGGAGAGCTCTTCAGGGTTGCCCAGGGTTGTGACGAGAGCGAGCCAGTGGCGGTCCGTGACCGCAGTCATGCGGACAAAGCCGTCGTTGCACTCGTAGAGGGTGGGGACGACACCGGCCCGTGTCGCCAGCGCCGGGATAGCGCCCATGCCGCCGTAAAGAGTAGGTCGGTACGGCCCAGGGATAGAGGCCGCCGATGCCCGCTTCCTGGACGGAGACGTCAATGTGCTGGCCACGGTCAGTTGTGTGGCGCGACCAGAGGGCCATCATGACGGCGACGGTGGCATAGGTCGCCGCGGAGTCGTAGGCCATAGGATGCGGGGCGTCGCACGGTTCTTTGCCGGGCCAGCCGGACATCGTCGTCGCGCCACTCATGGCGAAGCTGACGATCGGTGAGGTCTTCTAGTGGGCCATCGGGCCGTCCTGGCCGAAGGGGGTAATGGAGACGACGACCAGGCGTGGGTTGGCGGCGGAGAGGTCGGCGTAGGCGAGTCCGAGGGAGGCGAGGTGCCGGGCTCGAAGGATTCGTAGAGGACCTCGGCGGTGGCGGCGAGGCGCAGGAGGATATCGCGGCCGGCGGGGTGGGTGTAGTCGAGGGTGATGCCGCGCTTTCCGGAGTTCCGGTAGAGGAAGAGGAGGCTGCGTTCCCCGTCGTCGATGTCGCCCGCGAACGGTGGTTTGTGTCGCATGGGGTCGCCGGCGTGGGGTTCGACCTTGATAACGTCGGCACCGAACCCGGCCAGGAGCTTCGGGCCGTATGCGCCGGTGGGATCGGTGAGGTCGAGGACACGGTAGGAGTCGAGCGGCCCCTGCCGCCCGTGTGGAGACTGCGCCATGGCGATGCCCCCTCCCGCGGCGAACCGCGCTGGCCTCGCTTGTCGGCGTCATAGGCATGCGCGGACGCGTTTGGGAGGGGCGAACGGGCGAAGGGGATCGGGTAGCATCCGCCGGACAAGAATTAGGGGGCGACGATGGAAACTGCGCGACGCGGAGAGACGCCAAAGCAGCAAGGGTCATCGGAGCTGTTCGAGGGAAACGTCGAAATCGACCGGCTGACGGCGGCAGACGGGGTGCCGGGAACCGCCGCGGTGACGTTCCACGCCGGCGCGCGAACGCACTGGCACAGCCACTCCGGTGGCCAGATCTTGTATGTGCTCGAGGGCGAAGGGCGGGTTGGGACGGTGGATGGCGTGACCGAGATGCGGCCTGGCGACGTGGTCGCCGCGCCGCCCGGCGAACGGCACTGGCACGGGGCAGCGGAAGGCCGCGATATGACCCACCTGACGATCTCGATCGGGGATGCGAGCTGGTTCGAAGCGGTGGAGTAGAGGCGCGTGTCACGAAGACATTTCGCAAACTTGCTTATGCGAATGGAAGGTATCGGACGACAGGGCGATCCCGTAGCACGGCTGTAATCGGGGCGGCATAGATTCGAGCCATCCCCCCGATGGAGTGACTGGTGGCAGAGCGCGCGGCCGTCCAGCCGATCCCTCGAGCGCCCGGACAGGACACGCCCGAAGGCGGGTTGTTCGCGGCGTTTGCAGCGCCCGAGTTCGTGCGACTCTGGGCTGCCGGCGCCGTGTGGAACCTGAGCCGCTGGATGGGGATCTTCCTCGGCGCCTACCTGGTCAACGAACTAACGGGCTCGCCGCTCCTCGTGCAGATGGTGGGCGGCGCGATGTTCGTGCCGATGTTCCTCGGCGGGCTTGTTGCAGGTACGGTGTCGGACCGGTTCGAACGGCGAAATACGACGCTGGTCGCGCTCACAATCCTGACCCCGTTGGCGACGCTGATGGGGCTGGCAGCGACGACCGGAACTCTCGAAGTGTGGATGGTGTACCCGTTCATGCTGCTGATGGGGACGGCGGGTGTCGTCGACAACACATCACGCCGGGCACTGATTTACGACGTGGTGGGGAAGGAGCGGGTGACGAACGCTCTGGCGCTCGAATCGCTGAGCATGTCGGGCGGAAACATGCTTGGAGCGCTCACGGGCGGCGCGATCATAGCGGCACTCGGGGTCGGGCAGGCATATGTGCTGATGGCGATGCTCTACGGGGTCGCGCTGCTGTTGATGGCGACGGTGAAGCCGCGACCGCTGCCCGAACGGGTAGGCCCGAAGACCTCGATGCTGCGCGACCTGCGGGATGGAGTCGCGATGCTGCGGGTAGACCCGGTGATGAAGAGCCTGTTCGGAGTGACGTTCGTGATGAACCAGACGCTGTTCTCGTTCACGCCGCTGATCCCGGTGTTCGCCGATCGGCTGGATGCGAATGCGCTGTTCACGGGACTGCTCGGGAGCGGAAGCGGCGCGGGGATGATGATCGGGGCGTTCTGGCTGGCCGGGCACCCACCGAAACGGCGGGGGATCCTTCACGTGGTCGGGGCGGTGATGGCGCTGGTGTTCCTTTTCGTGTTCGCGGCATCGCTCTGGTACTGGGTGTCGTTCGTCGCGCTGATCGGGATGGGGATCGGGATATCGGGGTACGGGACGACGCAGGCGGTGCTGTACATGCTCGCAGCGACGGATGAGACGCGCGGGCGGGCGCTGGGGCTGATGAGCATGGGCGTCGGATCGGTGCCACTGGGGATGGTCCTGATGGGGAGCGTGGCGGAGGCGGTGGGGGCGGCGACGGCCGTGATGTTGAGTACGACGGTCGGGCTGCTGGCCGTGGGGACGTGGACCAGGCGGCACCCCGAGACGCTGGCGATGCGCTGACGGTGAGGGCGGGGGCGGCGATACTCAGTGCGTGGAGCCGATCGCTGCGCTGAAACGAATTGCGTTCCTGCTGGAACGGGCGAACGAACCGACGTATCGCGTGCAGGCGTTCCGGAAGGCGGCGGCGACTCTCGGAGCGCTGCCCGCGGGGGAGCTTGAGACGCGGCTACGGACGGGGACGATCCGTGACCTGCCTGGCATCGGCGAGGTGACGGCGAAGGTGGTGGCGGAAGCGGTCGAGGGGCGCATGCCGGCGTACCTGCAGAAGCTGGAGGTCGTGCCGGGGCCGGAGATCGGCGAGGGTGGCGCGCTGCTCGCCGCACTGCGTGGGGATTGCCACGTTCACTCGAACTGGTCGGATGGCGGGAGCCCGATCCGGGAGATGGCGGAGACGGCGATCGAGCTTGGGCACGAGTACATGGTGCTGACGGACCACTCGCCGCGGCTGACGGTCGCGAACGGGCTGACAGCGGCGAGGCTGCGCGAACAGCTGGACGTGGTCGCGGCACTCAACGGAGAACTCGCGCCGTTCCGGATCCTGACCGGGATCGAGGCCGACATCCTGGACGATGGGCGGCTGGACCAGGAGCCGGAGCTCCTCGAGCGGCTGGATATCGTGGTCGCGAGCGTGCACAGCAAGCTGCGGATGGAGCGGCGGGCGATGACGATGCGGATGGTGGCCGCGATCGCGAACCCGCATATGGACATCCTCGGGCACTGCACCGGACGAATGGTGACAGGGAAGAAGGAGCGGCCAGAGTCGGAGTTCGATGCGGAGGTGGTGTTCGCGGCGTGCGTGATGTTCGACAAGGCGGTGGAGGTGAACTGCAGGCCGGAGCGGCTGGACCCGCCCAGGCGTCTGCTGCGGCAGGCGGTGGAGGCCGGCTGCCGGTTCAGCATCGACAGCGACTCGCACGCGCCGGGACAGATGGGGTGGCTGCCATACGGGTGCGCGCGGGCGGCGGAGTGTGAGGTGCCGGTCGAGCGTGTGGTGAACGCGT
>JBPPMX010000010.1:0-5597 GCA_051306275.1 Tepidiformaceae bacterium | reverse complement strand
GAGCTTCGTGTGGCGCCGTTCGAAGAAGCGTGCGCGCCGGCCGCGCCGGGAGACTTCGTCTACCTCGACCCGCCCTACTTCCCGCTCAGTCCGACCGCGCACTTCACGGCCTACACGCGCGGCGCGTTCGGCCCGGCCGACCAGGAGCGCCTGCGGGATGTATTCGACGACCTGACCGCGCGCGGAATCGCGGCCGTGCTTTCGAACTCGTGCCACCCGTTCATCGCGAAGCTCTATCGCGACCGCGGGCACGAACTCGCCGAGGTGCCGATGTCACGCGCGATCAACAGCGTGCCCGGGAAGCGGACGCCGATCCCGGAGCTGCTCGTGAGCAACCTCGGACACCCGGCGGTGCGGGAAGTCTTCACCTAAGCGGGGACAGCGGCTCCGAGGACCGCCAGCAGCTCTTCGTTGTACTCGTCGCGGAACTCGAACATCGCCGCATGCCCGCCCTTGAGCGTCTTGAAGGTTGCGCCCGGGATGAGCGAGGCGAGCTTCTCGCCGTTGCGCGCCGGGATCAGGGTGTCGTCCTCGCCGTGCAGGACGAGCGTCGGCGCCTTGACTGCGCTGAGGCGGTCGGCGGCGTCGTGCTGAAGGAGCGCGGCGGCCTGGCGGAGGAATGCGTGGTCCTGCTGTGGGTAGGGGTTCGCGATCGAGGCCGAGATTGAGCGCTCAAGCCGCTCCGCATCGTCGAGGAGTTCGGGGCTGTAGAGCCACGTCGCTGTGAGGCGGGCTATCTGGTCGCGGCTCATGTTCGAACGGCGGACGGCGATCCACGCGGTCAGGAGTGTGTGCACGTAGCCTTCGATCGAAGCCGTGCTGGAGACGAGCACGAGCTTGTCGACCAGGTCCGGGTGTGCGAGGACGAGCTCCTGCGCGATTGCGCCGCCCATGCTGTATCCGACGACGCTCGCCTTCTCGACCCCGAGGTGCGCGAGCAGCGCGGCCGCGTCTTCCGCCATCTGCGGGATGGTGTACGGCCGGTCCGGCGAGGCGCTCCGTCCCGCGCCACGGTTATCGAACGCGATAACGCGGCTGTGCGGCGAAAGCGCGCGGACCTGGAAGACGAACGACTGGAGGTCGCCAGCGAGGCCGTTGATGAGCAGCACAGGCGGCCCACTCCCGGCCTCTTCGTAATAGGTATCGGTGTCGCGGATGGGCGCGTTGGGCATGAGTGCTCCTCAGGTCACAGGTCACAGGTCACAGGTCACAGGCGCTAAGCCTGATCGCTGAGGCGACTCCGTAGAACCGTGATCATCTTGCTGATCTCGGTGATGAGCCCGAAGGCTTCCTGCGCATCAGCGTCCGTAAGATACCCGAGCCGGACGGCTAAGGTCAGCAACGTCTCGGTCTCCATGAGCGATCCGCGAGAGATCGCGAGGAAGTTCGCGAAATCTCGACCCGTGACCCTGCCCTTTCCTTCCGCGATGTTCGCGGGCACGGAGACGGCGGCCCGCGTGAGTTGGGCGGTCAGCCGGTAGTCCTCCGAACGCGGGAAGCGTCGCGAGAGCTCATAGATGGCGACGGTGAGATCCATTGCCTTCTGCCACGCGATCAGGTCGCGATGAGAACTGATGCGCCCGGCAGGCGGCTCGGATCCCACTAGCTGTGACCTGTGACCTGTGACCTGTGACCTACGAGTCCGCGCTTCGCGGACTCGACCAGGATGTCCACGACGTTGCTGGCCGCGCCTTTGCGAATGGAGTCGGTGACGGTCCAGAAGGTGATCGCGCCGGGGAGTGAGCTATCGGCGCGGATGCGGCCGACGAGGACGTCGTCGTTGCCGGCGGCGTCCATCGGGGTCGGGTACTGCTCGTTGGCCGGGTCGTCGACGACCTTCACGCCGGGCGCGGTGGTGATGAGGCGCTTCGCTTCGGCGGCCTCGATAGGGCGTTCGAACTCCGCCCAGACGGTCATCGCATGGCCGAAGAACGAGGGGATGCGGACGCAGGTGGCGCTGACCGGCAGGTCCGGCGTGTGCAGGATCTTGCGGGTCTCGTTCGCCATCTTGATCTCTTCCTTCGTGTAGCCGTCTTCGGCGAAGACATCGATCTGGGGGACGGCGTTGAAGGCGATCTCGCGCTTCTGGGTACCGGAGGGTTCGTGGCGGCCTTCGAGAGCGGCGCGGCTCTCCGCGGCGAGACCATCGACCGCCGCTGCGCCGGCGCCAGCGACGGCCTGGTAGGTGCTGACGATGACGCGCTTGAGCGGGTTCTCCCGGTGGATCATGTTGAGCGCCATGACCATCGGGGTCGTGGTGCAGTTCGGCTGACTGATGATCCCGTTGTGCCACTCGAGGTCATCGGCGTTGATCTCCGGGATCACGAGCGGGACGGCCGGGTCCTGGCGGTAGGCGCTTGAGTCGTCGATGACGAAGCTGCCGTTGGCCTGGGCGATGGGCGCGTAGAACTTCGAAGCGGAGCCTGAGGCGGTGAGGAAGACGACGTGGTCGTCCGCGGTGAGCGAGTCCTCGCGCGTCTCTTCGATGATTAAGCGTTCGCCACGGAAGTCGACCATGCGGCCGGCAGAGCGGGCGGTGGCGAGCAGGCGCAGTCGCCCGACGGGGATGTTGCGCTCATCGAGGATCTTGAGGAATTCGCGGCCGACAAGTCCGGCCCCACCGATCACGGTGATGTTGTAGGCGTCCACAGGAAGGCTCCGGGGGGAATGGGTCGGATTATGGTATCCGCGCCGCCCCGGACGGTCACGGATGGAGGCGGCTCGCGGCGCGGGGGGAGGGACTGCCGCCATAATCGTGGGGATGGCACGCGGGCTTCCTCTTTTTGTCCGGCGGTTCAGGCGTTCGGCGCGGGTGGCGCGGACGGGGGTCGGGATATACCTCGGCTATAAGTGGACGCAACGGCGGGCGCGGCGGATGGATGCGGCGGAGTCAGATGCGCTCTGGGCGAAGCGCCATGCGGCAGCGGCCGAATCGCTCTACCGGCTGGCGGTGGATCTGAAGGGACTCTACATAAAGTCAGGCCAGTTCATCGGGACGCGTGCCGATATCGTGCCTCCGGAATTCGTGACGTCGCTCGGGCGGTTGCAGGACCGGGTACCTCCGCGGGCCGTGACCGAGGTGCGCGCGACAATCGAGCAAGACCTCGGCCGAGGCGTCGAGGAGCTATTCGAGACGTTCGACGACCGGCCGCTGGCCGCAGCCTCGCTCGCGCAGGTGCACCGGGCGACGCTCCCCGGCGGGCGCGAGGTCGCGGTGAAGGTGCAGTACCCGGAGGTTCGTGGCCTCGTACGGCTCGACATCCGCAATCTGCGCACGATCGTTGGGCTTGTCGCGCGCTTCGAGCCGCGGTTCGACTACCGCGCGATCGCGGAAGAGATCGGGCGGCAGGTCCCGCTGGAACTCGACTTCGTGCGCGAGGCCCGGCTCACGATGCAGGTGCGGGCGAACCTCGCTGGCTTCCCGGATGTCGTCGTGCCCGAGGTGATCGACGGCTACACCAGCCGCCGAGTGGTCGTGACCGAGTACATCCACGGCGCGCGCCTGCTCGATGTCAACGCACGGGCGGCGATGACGGACGACCCGCCGGCGATCGCCCAGCGGCTGGCGGACGCCTTTGGCCACCAGATCCTGATCGACGGGGTGTTCCAGGCAGACCCGCACCCGGGGAACATCCTCGTGCTGCCGGGCGGACGGGTGGCGCTGCTCGACTACGGGCTGACGAAGGAGCTTCCGGAACCGATGCGCATCGGGTTCGCGCGCATGGTGCTGGCGGCGGCCAACCGCGACCCCTCGGCGATCTTCGCGGCGTTCCGCGACCTCGGTGTGAAGACGAAGACGGACGAGCCGGAGAGTCTGCTGGGGCTGATGGCGGTCTTCTTCGATGCGCGCCTCCAGGGCACGGGCATGTCGCAGCAGACCTCAGCGCTCTCGCGGAACCCGGTCGAGGCGATCCCGGCGGACCTCGTGCTGCTCGGCCGGGTCGTTGGGCTGCTGCGCGGGGTCTGTACCTCGCTCGGCTCGCCACTCACGCCGATGCAGATGCTGCGCCCTTACGCGGAACGCGCCCTGGCGGAGGTGGACCGAGACTAGCGGCGGGCAGGGGTGCGGCGGCGCACCATGCCGTGCGTGAAGCTGGCCATGCGGACGGCGCGCTCGGCCATCGTTCGTGGTGTGGCCGCGCGGCGGGGGAGGGCGGCGAGTTCGCGGAGGGCGTCGCCGAAGCCGGTCATGATCGGTGTGCCGTGGCCGGGAAGCCCAATCTCTGGCGCGGTAGCGGCGAACTCGGCCATGGTGCGCAGGTAGAGGCGGTCGTCGCCGTTGGCCGACTGCATCGAGCGTGCGAGTCGCCCCCGGTGGCTTATAACGAGGTCGCCGACAAACGCCGCGCCGATGCGGTCAACGACAAAACAGAGGGAGCCTGGTGTGTGGCCGGGCACAGGTATGGCGCGGATGCCAGGCAGGACCTCCGTCTCTTCAGCGATGGGGTGCGCGACCGGGATTGGGCGCGCGTCGGCGCCGAAGCGGCGTCGGAACAGCCGGCCCGCGTGGCTCCGGCCGAGCGACGGACGGATGACGGGTGCGCCATCTTCTTCGCGGCAGTCACCGAGGCCCGCGACGACCTCCGCGCCTGTTTGTTCGCGGACCTGGGCTGCGGCGCCGCTGTGGTCGGTGTGACGGTGGGTGAGCATGATGAGGCTGAGCGGACGGCCCGCACCTGCCCCGGCGATCTCGCGCACGATCGGCCCCGCGCTTGTGCCGAAGGCGGTATCGACCAGCGCCAGCCGCCCATCGTCTGCCTCGACGAGGAAGACATTTGAACCGCGCGTGCCGTGCAACCACCAGAGTCCGTGAGTAAGCCGCTCTGCCATCGAACTAATGGTAGCCGCTGCGCGTGATCTGCGGGACTAACGCTTCGTCGCGACCATACGGACGAGGTTGAGCGTGCGGCCGGCGTCGGTGCGGAGCATCTCGGCTTCGCGGGGGGCCCATTCCGGAGAAGGCCCGGCGTCGGCGGCGAGACAGTATTCGGCCCACTCCAGCCAGAGCGCAGCGCCATCCGGGATTGCCTCGGCGCATTCGACATCGACCAGGGTCGTGTGCTCCCAGTGTGTTCGCCACCACGCGGCCGTGTGGAACGTCCAGAAGTCGGGCTCCCAGTACGGCTCGAGGTGCGCAGGGACCTCGGTCAGGTCGTGGACGAGGCCGGGGACGACGATGCCGAACTGGCCCCCCGGCTTTAGGAAGCGCATGAGGTACTTGAGGTAGGTCGTCTGTACCGAAGTAGTGGTAGGCATCGAGGCTGACGATCGCGTCGAAGGCGTTCGCGGCGAACGGGAGGTCGTGCGCCTCGGCGCGGATCGGCGTCACGCGGTCGGCGACGCCCTCGCGCTGGAGGCGCTCGGCGTTCTCGCCGGGGCTGATCCAGAGGTCGGCGGCGGTCACGGTCACGCCGAATTCGCGCGCGAGGAAGATCGAGCTGAGCGCGCGCCCGCATCCGAGGTCGAGCACCCGCATTTCCGGTGCGAGCGTCATCACGCCGGTGAGCGATTCGGCCAGCCAGAGGACGTTCGGGCCCATCGTCGCTTCCGCCATCAGGTCGACCGGGTAGGCGGCGGAGCGCGGGAGGCTGGCTGGC
>JBPPMX010000009.1:0-5200 GCA_051306275.1 Tepidiformaceae bacterium | reverse complement strand
CAGCGTGTTTGCGGCGCACATCAATTACGTGGGCTACGGGAAGACACCGTTCTCACATGTGACGAGCGCGCCAGTGGGGAGCAGGCTGGTCGTGCGGATGGCGAATGGGGTGGAGTACGCGTACTCGGTGCAGTCGGTGCAGGTGATCGACCTGGATGTGCTCGACATGAACCAGGTGGTGTTCCCATCGGTGGCGCCGAACAAGGAGCGGATCACGCTGATTAGCTGTGGGGGGACGTTCGTGCCGAACCCCGGCGGAGTTGGTGGCGAGTACAACAGCCGGGTGATCCTGGTGGCGGAGCGGTACACGGACTGAGCTCTGAGTTTCGCGTCCCCGAAACTGTGTAAACTGAGCGGGACATGGTTATGACTGAGCATGCGAGGGTTTGGGGCGACGCGACGCACGTCGCCCCTCTGCGCCGGGCGGGCTGAACGGGAGAAACGAATGCCCGACGAGGGGCTGCGCCCGGGCACGATGGTTGCCCAAGCTGACAGGGAGTTTGCGAACGTGGTTTGCGTCGAAACGGCACGGCTATCCGATGCTGAGACTATTCATCAACTGGTGACGTTCTGGGCGGAGCGGGGCGACATGCTGCACCGGCCGCTCGGTGAGGTGTACGAGGCGATCCGCGACTTCAAGGTGGCGCGGATCGATGGCGAGTTCGTGGGGTGTGGTTCGCTGCACATCATGGGTTCGGACCTCGCGGAGATCCGGTCGCTGGCGGTGACGGAGAGCGCGCAGGGGAAGAAGGTGGGCGCCGCGATTGTGGCTGCCTGCCTTGAGGACGCCCGTGCGTTCGGGCTGGAGCGGGTGTTTGCGCTCACGTACCGGCCGGGGTTCTTCGAGAAGCAGGGATTCCGGCTGGCGCAGATCACGGAGTTCCCACAGAAGGTTTGGAATGAGTGCGTGCGCTGCCCGTTCTTCACGAACTGCAAGGAAGTCGCGGTTGTGCTGGACCTGCGCGAGGATTTGAGCGTGCCGGTCGTCCGCTAGGGCGGTACGGAGCGAGGGCTGGTGTTTCGATGGCAGGTATCCCGAAGGTCCTGAGCAGCAGGGTCGTGTATCGCGGCCGGGTGTTCGCGATCCAGGTCGATGAGCTTGAGATGCCGGACGGCGTGGTGACGACGCGGGAAGTGCTGACGCACCCGGGGGCGGTCGCGATGGTGCCGGTGACGGATGCGGGGAAGCTGCTGCTTGTCACGCAGTACAGGCATGCGGCCGGCCGGCGACTGCTGGAACTGCCGGCGGGAACGCTCGAGCCGGGCGAGGCGCCGGCGGTGACGGCGGTGCGCGAGCTCCAGGAGGAGGTAGGGATGCTGCCTTCCGGAGTGGAGCCGCTCGGGGGGTTCTTTGTCGCGCCGGGGTATGCGAGCGAGTACATCCACCTGTTCGTATGCACCGGACTGACCGCTTCGGAGCTGGCGGGGGACGAGGACGAGGACATCGAGGTGGTGGAGATGACTGTTGAGGAGGCGCTTGGCGCGATCGAGAGCGGCGAGATATGCGACGCGAAGTCTGTCGTCGGGATTTTGCGGTGGCTACGATCTGCCAATCGATAGGGTGGGGGAGGTTCTATAGCGAGGATGTACGCGAATCGATTGATACAGCGATAGGCGGGGCGTAGGATTCCCACGGATCGGGCCACGTGTGGCCCGATGTGCGTGTTAAGGGGGGTCACATGGCGCAGGCAGTCGCCGCACCGCACAAGCGGGGATTTCTCTCGACGCTGAGGACTGATACGTGGTGGATTGAGCCACTGCTGGTCTTCGCGAGTATTTCGGTCTTCTTTGGCTGGCTGACGATCAGCATCTTCCTGGATGGCTGGCACTACGAGATCGGGCCGTATCTGACGCCGGTCTTCGAACCAAAGTTCTTCGAGGCGAGCGACAGCATCTTCCTTTCACCGGGAATGGTGGTGCTGCTGGGGCCGGTGCCGTTCCGGGCGACGTGCTACTACTATCGCCGCGCGTACTACCGGTCGGCGTTCCTAAGCCCGCCAGCGTGCGCGGTCGGGGACGTGGGCAAGACGTACAAGGGCGAGTCAATCTTCCCCTTCATCCTCCAGAACCTGCACCGGTTCGCGATGTACTCGGCGCTGCTGTTCATCCCCGTTCTCTGGTACGGCGCGGTGAAGGGCTTCCACGACCCGGACGAGGGTTGGGGGATTGGGCTGGGGTCGCTTCTGCTGGTACTGAACGCCTTCCTCCTGATGATGTACACGCTCTCGTGCCATTCTCTGCGGCACTTCGTGGGCGGCGGGCTGAACTGCTTCAGCTGCAGCGGTTGGGCGAAGACGCGGAAGAAGGTTTGGGATTACGTAACATCGTGGAACCACCACCACCGGTTCTGGGCGTGGACAAGCCTGATCGGGATTGTGGGGGTCGACCTCTACATCCGGCTGGTCGCGAACGAGATCATCACGGACCTGAACACGTGGGATCACTTCTAGGGCCTGGCAGGCACGAACGAATGATGGGACACAAGCATGGTTGAGATGGAACGGCACGAGTACGACGTGATTGTGATCGGCGCCGGCGGGGCGGGCCTCCGGGCTGCGATCGAGGCCTCTTCGCAGGGTGCGCGGACGGCGCTGATCTGCAAGTCGCTGCTCGGGAAGGCGCACACGGTCATGGCCGAGGGCGGTATCGCCGCGGCGCTCGGGAATGTGTACCCGGAAGACAACTGGCAGGTGCACTTCCGCGACACGATGCGCGGCGGAAAGATGCTCAACAACTGGCGGATGGCGCAGCTGCACGCGCAGGAGGCGCCTTCACGGGTGCTGGAGCTTGAGCAGTGGGGGGCGCTGTTCGACCGGACGAAGGACGGCCGGATCCTGCAGCGCGACTTCGGCGGGCACCGGTATGCGCGGCTGGCGCACGTCGGTGACCGGACGGGGCTCGAGATGATCCGGACGCTGCAGCAGCACGCGGTACACAAGGGCATCGACGTGTTCATGGAGTGCACGATTTCGCGGCTGCTGAAGGACGGTGACCGGATCTCGGGCGCGGTTGGGTACTGGCGCGAGACGGGGAACTTCGTGACGTTCCACGCGAAGGCGACGGTGCTGGCGACGGGTGGCGTGGGGAAGGCGTTCAAAATCACGTCGAACTCGTGGGAGTACACGGGCGACGGGCATTCGCTGGCCTACTGGGCGGGGGCGGACCTGATCGACATGGAGTGCGTACAGTTCCATCCGACCGGGATGGTCTGGCCGCCGAGCGTCCGCGGGATCCTCGTAACCGAGGGCGTCCGGGGCGACGGTGGGACGCTAAAGAACAGCGAGGGCGAACGCTTCATGTTCCGCTACATCACGCCGTACTTCGCGGCAGAGACAGCGGACACGGAAGCCGAGGCGGACCGCTGGTACGACGACAAGACGAACAATCGGCGGACGCCGGACCTGCTGCCACGCGACGAAGTGGCGCGCGCGATCAACTCCGAGGTGAAGGCGGGGCGGGGGAGCCCGCACGGTGGCGTCTTCCTCGACATCGCTAACCGGCGGACGCCTGAGTACATCCGGCGGCGGTTGCCGAGCATGTACCACCAGTTCAAGCAGCTTGCGGACGTGGACATCACGGCGATCCCGATGGAAGTCGGGCCGACGATGCACTACATCATGGGCGGCATCCGGGTGGACGCGGACACGGCGGCATCGACGGTGCCGGGGTTGTACGCAGCGGGTGAGTGCGCGGGCGGCATGCACGGCGCGAACCGGCTGGGTGGCAACTCGCTGAGCGACCTGCTGGTCTTCGGACGAAGGGCAGGCCTTGCCGCGGCCGAATATGCGAAAAATGCAGCGACTCCGTCGGTCGACCAGGCGCAGGTGGACGAGTACGTCGCCACGATGCTCGGGCACTTCGACCTCGAGGGGGCGGAGAACCCGTACAGCGTGCAGCGCGACCTGCAGGACACGATGCACAACCTCGTCGGAATCATCCGGAACGAGTCGGAGCTGACGGAAGCCATCGAGAAGGTAGCGTCGTACTCGGAACGTGCGACGCGGACCGGAGTCGAAGGGCACCGGCAGTACAACCCGGGTTGGCACCTGGCGATGGACCTGAAGTCGATGCTGACGGTTTCGGAGGCAATCGCGAAGGGCGCGCACACGCGGAAGGAGAGCCGCGGCGGTCACACCCGTGACGATTATCCGGACCCCGAGAAGGACTGGGGGACGGTGAACGTGGTCATCAGGCAGGGGTCTGGCGGGGAGATGCAGGTTACGACCGAGCCGCTCCCGGTGATGCCAGCCGAGCTCCAGACGCTGTTCGAGGAGGCGCACTAATGGCCGAGACAACGACGATGCGGGTGTTCCGTGGCGACCAGGCGGGTGGCGAGTGGGTCGACTACACCGTCGAGGTGGAAGAGGGGAACGTCGTCCTGGACGTTATCCACCTGATCCAGGCGACGCAGGCACCGGACCTGGCGGTTCGCTGGAACTGCAAGGCGGGGAAGTGCGGTTCGTGCAGCGCGGAAGTGAACGGGAAGCCGCGGCTGATGTGCATGACGCGGATGAACCTGTTCGAGCCGGACGAGGTGATCTCGGTCGCGCCGATGAAGACGTGGCCTCTGATCCGCGACCTGGTGACGGACGTTTCGTTCAACTACGAAGTGGCTAAGAAGATCCCGGCGTTCACACCGGGCCCTCCGGGGCCTGACGGGACGTACCGGATGATGCAGGAAGACATCGACCGGGGGCAGGAGTTCCGGAAGTGCATCGAGTGCTTCCTGTGCCAGAACGTGTGCCACGTAATCCGGGACCACCCGGAGAACAAGCCGAACTTCGCGGGGCCGCGGTTCTTCGTGCGGCTGGCGGAGCTGGACATGCACCCGCTCGACACGGTGGACCGGTTGCCGCTGGCGCGGATGGAAGCTGGCGTGGGCTACTGCAACATCACGAAGTGCTGCACGGAAGTCTGCCCGGAAGACATTCACATCACGGACAACGCGATCATCCCGTTGAAGGAGCGTGTGGCGGACAAGTACTTCGACCCGGTCCGGTGGATCGGGCGGAAGCTCAGAGGGAAGTAGCGAACCCGCAGACGCACGCAGGGACGAGGGCCGGAACGATGTTCTGGCCCTCGTTTTGCGTTCGGGAGTTAGCTGGCGGCGCGGAGGGGGCGGTCGTATGGGAAGAGTGGCTGGAGCCGCCGGGACGGGGCGCGGGCGGGCAATGAGGCGGGGCCGAGGGTGTATGGCCGA
>JBPPMX010000008.1:0-6907 GCA_051306275.1 Tepidiformaceae bacterium | reverse complement strand
TGGCGGCGCGACTTCCGGGTGCGCGGGCGCTTCGAACACAGGCGCGGGCCGGAGCGGGAGGTCGGCGGCGCGGAGCGATGGTTCGCCGGACGGCCGGTACGCGAGCGGGAGCTGCATGAGCAGGTCATCGGGTTCGAGGCCAACGCGCCTGGCGTAGTTGCGAATGAAGCCGCGGACGTAGACGGGCGCGGGGACGGCGGCGAAGTCGTCGCGTTCGAGCGCCTCGAGGAGGTACTCGGGGATGTGGGTATCGCGCGCGATATCGGAGAGGGAGAGGCTGCGGGCGTCGCGGGCGCGGCGCAGGCTATCGCCGATCTGAGACATTCAGACCACCTGCCCCGCCGGACTGGGGGATTATCGGCGAGGCGGCGCGGGGAGGCAAGATGGGGGCTTTCTTTGCCGGAAGTTCCCGCACGAGCGCACGAAAGCCAGGCAGACTATGGGAGCGTTAGGATCGTCTGGGTGGGCATCATGAAGCTCCAGGTGTGCGCGTCGGAGCCCTCCACGTAGGAGCGGGGGATAGCGACAACCTGGTAATGGCAGGATTCATTATCGAACCCTGCTTCCGCCCACCACAGATTTACGGTTCCTCCGATGGCCGTCGGGGCAATGTGACCTATGTAAGGGTGGCTCTTCTCAACAATTGTTGAGGCCCTCACCGCCATGACAATCTCGCGTGAGAAGTCGATGTCGAGGGAGGCCGAGAGCGGTGGGATTGTCCCGGCGACCAGGTCCAGGTCGATCAGATCACCGGGCTCGGTTGCGACGAAGGCGTGCAGGCAGACCTCCGGTTCCACATCCGCGATGCCCGCCCTGAGCGTGTCGTAGATCGGAGTCCCATCAGGACGTACCAGCGGCGAAGGGAACCAGCCCGTTTCGAAGCGGCGGGAACCGGCGACAATGTCGCCTGCCCATCGCGCCTCCCACTGCTCCGGGACACGGTCGCCATCGAAGCCCTCGCGACTCAACAAGACGGCATGAATCGGCAAACTCAGTACACCTTGCCCCGCTTCGGCGCTTCGCGGACCAGGAACGAGTTCTACGATGCCGCGTCCATTTTCCTCGAACACTGCGTGGACGAGCATCGCTCGGCCGTCCTGCCACCCAACGAATGCGATCACGAGGTCCTTCTGAAACTCAACAGAGTCTACGGGCGCAGCCCGCCCGATGAAGCCATTGAGTGTCGCGAGATCCCTCTCACTTTCGACTACGAACAGCCGGAAGGCGGGCCAGCCATCTACGGGCGGAAACTCCTCAAAGAACCCCGGCGATATCGGGAGGGTTCCAGGCTCTGTTCTGGTTCCGCCCGGGCCGGCCCAACGGGCCCAGAGCAGAACGCACGCTCCAAGGGCTATGAGGCCTAGTGCAGACAGCGCGCGGCGTCGGGTTATGGGACGAGCATCCATGCCCAACCGAGTTCTTTAGGGTTTGATGTCGTACAGCGGTACTTCAGCGCGGTGACTGAGTATGTCCCCGACACCGTGGCGTAAACCTCGGTGAACTCAGTTGTGCTGTCGTGGGTATAGGATCCGCCCGCAACTGTGCCGTTCGGACGTAGGATTTGCAGATCGAAGTCCGAGCCAGGCTCCGTAGCACGATAGGCATACTGCGGGTCGCTCATCCACGCCATAGCAACGCGATAATATTCACCCGCGACACCCGTGAATGTCCCGAGGGTGTAGGCGCT
Organism: Tepidiformaceae bacterium; assembly: GCA_051306275.1. Taxonomy (GTDB): domain Bacteria; phylum Chloroflexota; class Dehalococcoidia; order Tepidiformales; family Tepidiformaceae; genus JBPPMX01. Next base: position 5,220 of record JBPPMX010000008.1, on the reverse strand, counting down.
TGGCACGCTGCAGGACCAACCGCCCGCACCCCACGAGCCGGTGATGCTCGCAGCCACATCATCGGCATACGTGGCGACCAATGCCCCGGCCCCGTGCTCTTCAAGCCGTTGGTATGGCGTATCTGGTGTTGCAACCAGTGGATGCCCGGCGCCCGCCATCAGAATTGCCTTCACTGCCATCGGATAGGATTGGAGCGCCGCTGTGCGGTTAATCACCAGCGCAGCGACCGCAGAGCCGACAGGCGTGGAGAAGCTAGTACCGTTCTCGGAGCTGAAGCCATTCGATTGATTCGCAGTCACAATGTTCCAGCCCGGTGCGACGACCTCCGGCTTAATCTGGTCCGGTGTGCCGGATGACTCGATGTAGCCGGTGCACGGGGCTAGTTCGTCTTGCGGCGTGGTGAGCCAGGAGACCGAGTCCCGATCGTTATAGGCTCCGATTGTGAGCGCGTTATAGCCCAAACCGGGATTCAGCACCGCTCTGTTGGGGCTGTCAGAGCAGCCGCTGCCGGTGTTTCCCGGGGAGGCGGCCACCACGACGTCATTGTTCCACGTAAAATGTTCGTAGAAGCTGGTCGTTGCGTTGAATGTGGTTTGCCCGTCGCGCGACCAACTGAGGTTCAGGATCCTTGCACTCCAAGCCGCTACAGCATCCGAAGCGCCGATTTCGATTCCGCTCGTATATGTTCCGCTGGAACAACCGCCGGCGACGTATATCGGACTTAGGTATGCATGACCGCGGTAGGTAGCATGGTTGCTCTTGATCACTCCCATTACCTTCGTGGGGTGGTCATGGCTGGAACCACATTGGCTTCCTTCAGCGCCTTGGGTGAACGAGATGTTGGTGTGCGCGTACGGCTTGGCGTGGCGCTCAATGACTCCGATTTTCACCCCGCCCCCGGCGTAGCCTCGTGAGTGCACAACGTTCGAATACGTCGTCGCCAACGAGACGTTGAGGTCGTCGTCTGGCACTGTCTGCAGGGCGATTTCGAGGACGTCTTCGCGCGCTGCCATAAGGTGCACGTCCCCCGCTCGCATGCGGACCGCTATGGCCCCCATACCTGCGAGTTCTGTTGCCGTGACTCCGGCCGCTTCAAGCTCGGTGAGGATTGGGCTGACGATCTCGCTCGCCCACGCTGCACGGTGTGCCACTCGGGCTTCCCAGAGGGCGTCAGCGGTTTCCCTAGAGATCGAAGCCGCGGCCTCTGGAGAAAGGGCGTCGGCGCTACCAGCCAGCGGCTCCGGGTAGGGCTCCTCGTAGGTCGGCATTGCGAGCCATATCACCAGATCCAGAAGCGAATCAGGGTCGGTGGCTGCGACCGTATCCGCCAGCTCTTCGGTCAGCTTGCCAAACCGCTGCTCGCGCGCCGCCAGTTCGGCCTCATTGAGCTCGTTTATGCTGAGGAGGTTCCCCTGGGCATCGAGTGCCACGATCGTGCCTTGGTCAGTCGTTGTGCTCCAGACCTTTGTCAAGAACGCGTCGACGCCAGTTAAGGGCCAGGCATCCCACGTGGTGTTCTGCACAATGAGCGCCCCCGTGTCTTCCTCAAGCTCATCCGACGCGACGGCGAGCGCAATCGCGATCAACTCGGCGTGGCCGAGGCCGCTCTCGCCTTGTTCGGCGCTGAGGTCCCCGCCGCTCCGAACCTCAAGTGCCGCCATTACCGCGAGGCTCACCGCAAGTGTCACAGCAATCAAGAATCTTCGCAATTGTTTCACCCCCGATTCGGCCCGCGTCCGGTGCTGCTGCGCATACAGTGCGACCGGACATGCCGTCCGAAGTATAAGTCGCGATATGCTCGTGTGCGTTAACGTTTTGCGTAACGCACTGTATGCCGCAGTCGCAAGGTTCGCAACCATCGAGCCCTGTCCGAGCGACCTGGGTTGATTTCGGCGTTTCGACGGCTGTAACGCGGGCGTGGCACACTCCGCGTGGCCTGATGCGGCCGGGAGTGCAGGACGATGGCGAACTACGTGCGGTTTCAGCGGGCGGACGGGAGCGCAGGTGCGGGGTTGCTCGAAGGCGAGACGATCGCGGTGATCGAGGAGCCGTTCTGGGAGGCGACGGTGCGGACGGGGGAGTCACTGGCGCTGGGCGCGGTGCGGCTGCTGCCGCCGACGGAGCCGCGGTCGATCGTGTGCGTGGGGTTGAACTACGCGAGCCACCTGCACGGGCGGCCGATTCCGGACCCGCCGACGCTGTTCTTCAAGCCGCTGGCGAGCATCGCTGGGCCCGGCGATGACGTGGTGCTGCCGCCGGACGCGGGCCGGGTGGAGCCGGAGGGGGAGATCGTGATCGTGATCGGGAAGGCGATCTCGCGGGCTTCGCGGGAGGAGGCGCTGGAGGCGATCTTCGGGTACACGGCGGGGAACGACATCTCGGCGCGCGAGTGGCAGGCGGCGGATGGGCAGTGGTGGCGGGCGAAGGGGAGCGACACGTTTGGGGTGTACGGGCCGTCGATCGCGACGGGGCTTTCGTACAACAGCATCGAGGTGTGGACGCGGGTGAACGGCGAGGAGGTGCAGCACGGGAAGTCGGACGAGCTAATCCGCGACATCCCGGAGATTGTGCGGCTGGTGAGCGCGGTGATCAGCCTGGCGCCGGGCGACATCATCTACACGGGCACGCCGGGCGACCCGAAGCCGATCGCGCCGGGCGATGTGATGGAGATCGAGGTGACGGGTGTGGGAGTGCTGCGGAACGGGGTGGTTGGGTAGGGGACGCGATGCCTCGGGCCGTTCAACCCGATGGGAACTCATCCCCGACGAGTCCCAGACACCGTCGCCACGCCGGGACGTCAACACTCGGATTGACGGCCTCAGCACGAAGATGCTCCCCGACCCAGGTCTCCCATTCCGGGCTGCCCCATGCGGGAACCTCTGCGGTATCGAGGCCTTGCTCTTCGAGACATGCCATCCATGCCTCGTTCGCTTCGATCAAGTCGGACTCTGTTGGCTGATTGAGGCGGTTCCAGAGGGACTGGATCGAGACAAGATGCGCAACGAAGCACTTGTTTACGACGGCATCGGACTCCTGCGCCGCAGCGTCCGAGGCGCCCAGTTGGATCGTGTATTCGAACCTGCGGTTGCCCTTGTTGTAGACAGGCGCGTTGTCGAATCGGATGCCGGCTTCCTGTACACACTGAGCAAACAGAAGGACTGACGATTCGTAATCAGCGAACGAGAGTTCTCCGTCGGCCAGGAGTGCGCGCTGGGAATCGCTCATGTTCGCCCAGTCCGCCTGAGCGACGTTTTCGCTGGGATAGAGCTCCGACACCCCGGGTGGTACAGCCAGATCGGAACCGCCATTACCGCTGCACGCGGCGGCGGCAATGGCGGCGCTGACTGCGAGTACAAAGAAACGCGGTCGCCTCATCCGTAGGTGTTGCCAACGTCCACAGAGTAGTCGTCGTATCCCAACGCGTGTGTGCTCCATCCGTCCAGACTCCAACCGACGTCGTCGTAGTAGAACGAGCTGTAGCCGGACTGAATGGAAGCCGTGTACCAGTATCCGGCCTCGGGTACCCAATATCGGAACTGAAGGAACTTGAAGCACCCCGAGGTTCCTTGCGTGTCGGCGGCTGTATACGTCGAGTACTGGTTAGTGCTGCCGTAGCCGGAGCAGCTGCCGTAGGTCAGGCTGTCATAACCAGCGGAGGCGGGGATGACCTGGGCGATCGCGAGGAGCGCGAGGGCGGTGACGGCGAGGAGCCGTCGTCGGATGGTGAACATGTGTGGGTCCCTCCCGAAGGGTGCTGGAAGGGTGGGCGGTCCGGACCGCTCGCCCCTGGCGCATGCGGCGTTCGGTGGGATCCCCAGGGCCGCGAGGGGAGTTTGCCATACGGGAAGTCCGGACAATGTGGTGAAACGCCATAGTGTGTGTGGCATTTTTCACCATTTTCATGCCTGTTGGCGGCAACAGGGCCAGTGATGGCCACACCAGGCGCCAAGCGAGCCATCGGACGGTTCGATCGAGCTGTGGGCGAAGATTCTCGAACCTGCGCGGCGCTTCAGTGCGCGCACGGCGTTTGGCGTGATGCTCATCCGCGACGAGGCCGGCTTGCGGATGGCGCGTTCGCCAAGGCTACCCCCCAAAGCTCGGGATCTTGTATTGCTCCCCAACCTGCAGGGCACAATCGTTGAACGCGGCGGCACCGCCCGCTGCTCGAACGCGATCGTAGTCGAGATACGTAGGGATCTCGGGGACGAAGTCATATCCGGCATTCCTCAGGCACTCTCCGAGCGCGGCCCTCGCCCGTTGTAGCGTCTCCTCGCTCGGTGCATGCTGCCATACCCAGGCCATCCTCACGAAGAGTTCGTATTTTCTCGCGCATTCGAGTTGTACCTCGCCTGCGGGCCCGGCACCGGGCAGGGCGCGGAAACTGGCCTCAAACCGTTGCGTCCCTTCGTCGAACGCCGGGCCGTCAAGTGTCGGGAAACCGGCCTCTTCCATGCAACCGAGAAACGCGAACGTTGCCCGCTCGTAGTCAGCGAAGTCGATAGCTCCGTCGCGGAAGAGCGCGATCTGGGACTCGTCGGCCGTGTCGAGGAGGGTCTCTACGGGGACATCTGGTGGGAGTGCGCGCTGAATCTGTGCCTGGTCGTCAGTGCCGCCGCCGGAGGAGCAGGCGGCGGCGACGACGAGTGCGGCGAACATCAGCGTGAGTTTAAGCCCGTTTCTCATCCGCATGCTCGCAAGCCCCCCATTAGAGCCAGGAGTAGGTCCAGCCGCCTGCGCCTTGCTGATTGTTGTTGAAGACCGAGTGGTATGCCTTCGCGGTGAACTGGCCGCCCATCGACTCGTACACGTTGTACGTCTCAAGCTGGTACATGATTGGGATCCACGATCCCGAGATGGGATCTACGTACTCCATGGCCAGGTATCGCCAACAGAACGCACCTGCGACGCTCTGGGTCCCGGACTCGGTATAGCTTGGTGCGACTGTGTAGCCGGAGCTGGTGCTACAGAACGACGTCGTCAGGCTGATTGCGTTCGCGGAGGCGGGGATGACCTGGGCGATCGCGAGGAGCGCGAGGGCGGTGACGGCGAGGAGCCGTCGTCGGATGGTGAACATGTGTGGGTCCCTCCCGAAGGGTGCTGGAGGGGTGTGCGGTCCGGACCGCTCGCCCCTGGCGCATGCGGCGTTCGGTGGGATCCCGGTGCCGCGAGGGGAGTGTGCCAGAATCGGACCGATGACAACACGGTAAAACGCTTTGTGT
>JBPPMX010000007.1:0-3769 GCA_051306275.1 Tepidiformaceae bacterium | reverse complement strand
ATCTTCCCTGGACGCCTCGACGAGAAGAAGACGAAGGTCACCCTCGTCCGCGTCCTCGACCCGGCAACGTCCGACAACCAGTTCACGCAGCCCGATGCCGGCAACCGCTACTGGGCCGTCGAAGTCCAGATCGAGAATGTCGGGACGCAAGAGGTAAACGGACTCGACTGGAAGCTGCGCGGGTCCAACGACTTCGAATACGACCGCGCGTTCGTCTCTGGTGTCGGCGCAGAGCTGGAGCCGTTCACCAACCTCACGCCTGGAGCGAAGCAGCAGGGCCTGGTCGTCTTCGAGATACCGGCGGACGTCACGCCGAAGTGGCTCCGCGCCGACCCCAACCCCTTCATTGCCAACGACCTCTACTTCGATGCCCCGTAACCAGCGACGATAGCCCGGTGCCACCACGTCACCGGGCCATCGCCGCGCTCGCCGGGTTCGCGCTGGTCTTCGCCGCCTGCGAGCCGCTGACATCCGACCCACCGGACGCCGCGGTCGGCCTCCCTCCCTGCGAATGGGTCGAGGTCGACCGCGTCGTCGATGGCGATACGCTCGTTGTCTTCATCGACCGCGACACCGACCGGGTCCGTCTTACCGGGATCGACACGCCCGAGACGGTGGCGCCGGACCAGCCGGTCGAGCCGTACGGGCTCGAGGCGTCTGCCCTCACACGCACCCTCCTCGAGGACGGCTGGGTCTGCCTCGAACGCGACATCAGCGACCGCGACCGCTTCGACCGCCTGCTCCGGTACGGCTGGCTCGAAGATGGCCGCATGGTGAACGAAGAGCTCCTCCGCGCCGGGCTCGCGAACGTCGTCACCTTCCCGCCCGACGTGAAGTACCACGAAACGCGCCTCCTCCCGGCCCAGGAAGAAGCCCGCGCCGCTCGCCGCGGCATCTGGTCCCGGTAGGGCGCAGCCGTCTCTGCTCGGATACCCTGAAACGATGGAGAGCATCATCGGCCACGAGGGCGTCCGCAGGGAGCTGCGCAGCCTCGCGCTCGGCCCCGAACCGCCGCACGCCATCCTCCTCACCGGGCCGCATGGCGTCGGCCGCGAACTCCTCGCCCGCGAATACGCCGCCCTCCTCAACTGCGAAGCCGAACCCCATGCACGCCCATGTGCCGACTGCCGCGCCTGCCGCCTTATCGCCGACCGCACACACCCCGACGTCGTCACGCTCGGCCCCGGCGACACCCTCTGCAAGCCCCGCCCGGATGAGGCCCACGAGAAGCACCCGCAGTCGCGCGACATCCGCATCTGCCAGGTGCGCGGACTGATCGAGCTCGTCGCCCGTTACCCGTTCGAAGGCCGCGACCGTGTCGTCGTCCTCGAACCCGCCGATGTCCTTGGCCGCGAAGCCAGTCACACGATCCTCAAGACGCTCGAAGAGCCACCGCCGCACACCACCTTCGTCCTCATCACCAGCGCCCCCGAACAGCTCATCGAGACGATCATCAGCCGCTGCCGCCGAATCGACGCGCGCATCGTCCCCCGCACGGTTATCGAGGCCGGCCTCCTCGCACGCGGCGTTGAGCCCGGCCTCGCCGCTCGCGCTGCCCAGGAAGCACGCGGACGCCCGGGCCGCGCGGTCGCCTTCGCCGCCAAGCCCGACCTGATGGGTGACCTCGACCGTCTGCTCGAACGCTGCGCGGCCATCGTCACTGCGCCGACCGCCGAGCGCTTCGCCTACGCGTCAGACCTCGCCGAGCGCTGGCGTCGTGATCGCTCGCTCGTCACCGGCGAACTCGATGCCTGGGAGGTCTACTGGGAGCGTCGCCTCCGTCGCGCCTCGCTCGATGAGCCCGGCTTCACCCCCGAGGAAACGCTCGATGCCCTCCGCGCTGTAGAGCAGGCCCGCACCGACCTCCAGGCCCAGGTGATGACCCGCCCCGCACTCGAACTCATGCTCCTGAGCTTCCCGCGCGGTACGATGGACGGCACGCCGGACGCGGCAGAGGACGAAGGACGGCCCGTACCCCATGCCGGATGACCGCTACACCGTTGTCGGAGTCCGCTTCCGCAACGCCGGGAAGATCTACTACTTCGACTCTGCTGGCATGCGCCTCGAGTTCGGCGAGTACGTCATCGTCCAGACAACCCGCGGCCCCGACGTTGGCCGCGTCGTCATCGGAACCGAGCAGGTCGTCGTTAACGAGATGGGCGACGAGGAGCTTCAGTCCATCCTTCGCCTCGCCACCGAAGGCGATATCCGGCGAATGGACGACCTCCGTTCCCGCGCCCACGAGATCCTCCCCGAAGCCCGCCGCCTCGCCGACGAAATCGGCCTGCCCGCTCACCTTGAGGGCGCCGACTTCACCCTCGATGGCCAGCGCCTGACGTTCTCCTTCACCAGCGAAGAGCGCATCGACTACCGCGAGTTCGTCCGCCGCGCCGGGGACCGCTTCGGCGCCCGCGTCGACATGCGCCAGCTCGGCGCCCGCGACCGCGCGAAACTCGCCGGAGGCTACGGCATCTGCGGTCGCGAACTCTGCTGTTCCAGCTGGCTCACCACGTTCCCATCGATCTCCATCCGCATGGCCAAGGACCAGGAACTCCCGCTCAACCCACAGAAGATCAGCGGGCTCTGCGGACGCCTGCTCTGCTGCCTTTCGTACGAAGAAGCTGGCTACCAGGAGATGCGCAAGACGCTCCCCAAGCTCGGCCAGCGATGCAGCACCCCAACCGGCGAAGGCAAGGTCATCTCAGTAAACATCCTTCGCCGCCAGGTCACCCTCGTCCTCCCCGATGGCCAGCGCGTCGATGTTGGCGACAAGGACCTCGGCCTCGTCGTCCGCTGGGACACCGCGAGCAAGAGCGGCACCCCGCCGCCGAGCCTCTCCCGCGCCGAGGCGATCGAACTCGGACTGCTCGAAGACACGGGCGAGGAAGAAGAGGTCGCGCCCGAACCGGTCGTCGACTGGATTACCGCTCGACCCACTCCCACCGAAGAACCCGGCCCCGGTCGCGGGCGCCTTCCGGGCGGCGGTCCGCGCAAGCAGGGCCGCCCTCGCCCCGAACGCACCGCCCCCGGAGCGCCCGGGCAGGCTGCACAATCCGAGCAGCCCGGCCAGCGCCAGCCCGCTGCTCGCGCGCCCCAGGGCGAACGCCGCCCACCCGCTCCTCTACCGCCGCCGAAGGGCCGCCCATATCAGCGCAGCGGTCAGCCGCCCGTCTCCGACTCCACGCCTCCGCCGCCACCCGCACCGCGCGCCGATACCCCGGCTGACCCCGATGCCGCGAACCGCGCCCAGGGCGGCCGTCGACGCGGGCGTCGTGGTGGACGCGGGCGGGGCCCCCAGCCCGGTGGCGGCCCCGCGCCCGGGTAGTCGTTCCTAGATAACCGCGATCGCCTCGATCTCGATCATCAGCCCGTCCAGCGCCAGCGCCTGTACGCCGACGAGTGTGCTCGCCGGTGGGTTCTTCGCCGGGAGGAACTCCGCCCGCACCGCTGCCAGCGTCGGCCGCAGCTCCGGCGTGTAGTTCACGATGTACGTCGTCATCTTCACCACGTCCGAGAACGTCGCCCCCGCATCCTTCAGCACCGCCTTCAGGTTCGCGAACACCTGGCGTGCCTGTGCCTCGAAGTCCCCCACCCCGACCATCGTCCCCTCCGCGTCGTACGAAACCTGGCCCGACACGTAGATTGTCGTCTTCCCGCTCGCCGAGACCGCGTGGCTGTACCCCGTCGCCTTCGATACGCCCTTCGGCGCGTGGAACTTCCTGTCCTTAGCCATCACTCAACTCCTGCCACTTGGTCGCGTGAGTATACG
>JBPPMX010000006.1:0-6904 GCA_051306275.1 Tepidiformaceae bacterium | reverse complement strand
TCGAAGACGCGGGCGCTCGATACTGGCGCCGAGCTTCGGGAGCGCATCACCGAGCACGAACGCGTCATGGTCATCAACGACGAGGCGCACCACGTCTGGGACCCTGGCTCGTCCTGGAACGAGGCGATCCGTTCCCTCCACGACACCATCCGCAAGCGGTCTGGAGGCAGCCTCGTCGCCCAGCTCGACTTTAGCGCGACCCCCAAGGACAACAGCGCCAACTACTTCAAGCACATCGTCTGTGACACGCCACTCGGCGAGGCGGTCGATGCCGGGATCGTGAAAACGCCGATCATCGGTCGCGCTGGCAAGCTCACCGAGCAGGCGACCGAGAACGCGGCTTACCGCTACGAGGCACACCTCAAGCTCGGATACGAACGCTGGCTGCTCAGCAAGGAAGAGTGGTTCCCCAGCGGGAAGAAGCCGCTCCTCTTCGTTATGTGCGAGAACACCGAGGCCGCGAACGACATCGCCACCCGGCTGAACGGCGACGCCGTCTTCAAGGAGCTGAACGGCCGCACCATCAACCTCCACACCCGCCTCAAGGGGAAGATCAAGCAGGAGGGCAAGGGGAAGGACAAGCGCTCAGTCTTCGTCGTCGATGAGAAGGACATCTCGGACGACGACCTGCGGGAACTCCGGAAACTGAGCCGGGACCTCGACTCCGATTCGAGCCCGTACTACTGCATCGTCTCGGTTCTCATGCTGCGCGAGGGCTGGGACGTCCGGAACGTCACCACGATCGTGCCGCTTCGCCCGTACAGCTCGAAGGCGAACATCCTGCCCGAGCAGACGCTCGGCCGCGGGCTTCGGCGCATGACGCCGCCGGGCCAGGCGAACGAAGTCGTGACCGTGATCGAGCACGAGGCCTTCGCGCGCCTCTACCAGGAGGAGCTCGCGCAGGAGGGCCTCGCCCTCCAGGTCGTCGAAGTCAACCGCATCCCGGCCACGACGATATCGATCTTCCCGGACTCCGGGAACAAGGACCTCGATGCGCTCGCAATCGATATCCCCGGGCTGTCCGCCGCGAACATGGTCCTCCCCGCACTCAGCCCGATAGCGGAGGCCGAGGTCCGCGCGGCGTTCCAGAAGTACCGGCCCCTGCCCATCGGCGAAGCAGGTTCCAGCGAAGTGCAATACGAGGGCAGGCACCTGATCACGGGTGAGCTCGTCGAGCAGATGAAGGTGAATCTCACGCTCCTCGATTCCGGGATGGGGGCGATCTCGTTCTTCATCCGCGAACTCGAGTACATCTGCCGGGTCCGCAACACGCATCAGGTCCTCGCACCGCTGCTGCAGGTCTTCTTCGAAGAGATCCTCTTCGGCCCGGGTAAGTCGATCTTCGAGCCGGACCTCGTCCGGCGGCTCTCCGATGCCGACGTGCGCGAATACGTGCGCGCGACGTTCGTCCCGATCATCCGGGCGAGGACCGTCCAGCAGGAGACTCGCGCGTCGATCGGAAGTTCGATGTCGCTCGGCAAGTGGCGCCCATTCCAGGTGACCCACAGCGAGCGCCGGCCGGTCGAGCAATCATCCCGCACGCTCTTCAACCTCGTGCCCTGCGATCGTTCACTCGAAGTCGCGTTCGTCGACTTCTGCACCCGCGCGCCCGATGTCGCCGCGTTCGCGAAGAACGCTGGTCCCCAGGCGCTGCGTATCGACTACCTCGCGGCGGGCGGGCGGCTCGCGTTCTACGCGCCCGACTTCTTCATCCGCTCCCAGAAGGGCGCGTACTACCTCGTTGAGACGAAGGGCCAGTTCGACGCTGAGACCGCGGCCAAGGCTCGCGCGGCGGTGGAGTGGTGCCGGGCGGCGTCGGAGGGGGGCCCAGCCTGGACGTACGTGTTCATCCCCGAGGGCGTCTTCCAGCGTTTCACGGGCGACACGATCGAAGCCCTCGAGCGGACCTGTTACCAGTCGCTCGTCGACCTCACTGAGCCGGACAAGTACCGGCAGGAGCTTCCGCTCTTCGCGACGCTTGGGCCGACCGAAGACCGCCTCGCGTCGCGAGGCGTCATCGATGAGAAGGTTCTCGATCAGCTTCCGCCGCGTGCCCGCAAGGCTGCCGAGGATGCCACCGAGCTGTTCCTCTTCCTCGAAGGCAAGACCGAGCCAAGCTTCGGCGCGGTGTTCACACCGTTCCTCGCCGTCTTCGACGACCTTGCCAGGGCGATATTGACCGTCCGCCTCTCGCCCCGCGTCCCGGCGGCGCGCCAGGCTCAGCTCGATTGGTTCGACCCCCACATCGGAAACGTGAATCCAGGGCAGCGCTCCTACTACCAGCGGACCGCGACGAACCTCCGCAAGACCCTCGTCGACAACGCCGGCACATCCCCCATCGGACTCCTGCGCTCGTGCCTCGACTACGCGCTGAACGACAACACAAAGCTCGGAGGGGTCTTCGAAGCGCTCAAGTCCGAGCTGCGATTCGCCGGCGGAAGGAACCTGCTCGCTCAGGTCGACACCGTGAACACCGTGCGGAATAAGTATGTCGCGCACGAGTACGCGGAGATGGATGCCGGGCAAGTCCGGAAGACGCTTCAGGAGTGGGTGTCCGCCTTGGCGATGTTCTGGAAGTTCGCGCAGTCGCCCGCCGCCGCCGCATGACGAGCATGGCCTCGTGGGATCCGGCGGACTTCCGGGCGAGTTCGAGGTCACAGCCGCGGTACCTCTGGTCGAGGTCGACTTCGACCCCGAGCTGGCACCGCTCCTCGACATTGCAGGGGCACTGGTCGGCCCGCGCGGTGATTCACCGGTGGGACTCCTCCGCGCCACAGTCCTTCGCGATGCATGGCAGTACGAGTCTGACGACCTGTACCAGATCTGCGACGCGCATTCGAAGGATCTCGCTGACATGTTCCGGACTGTCGACTCCTTCCTCCTACCTCTTGGTCCATTCGATGGGCTCTTCTTTCTGAGCCTGGTGGAGCTTGAGCCAGAGTACCGCGGCTCCGGGCTCGGCTTGCATTTCGTCGCACAGGCGCTTCGCCTCTTCGGGTCAGATTGTGCCTACGCGATTCTCCAGCCGTTCCCTCAACAGTTCGCCGACCAGCCGGACGCGGTTGCCTCGCACGCCTTTCAGTCGGGGCTTGAGGCACTTCGCCGCCACTGGGCACGCCTCGGATTCCAACCTGTTTCTGACTTTGGTGAGATGGTTCTGAACATCGGCAGGAACTTCGAGGAGCTTCGGGAAGCCGAGTTTCCCGCACGGCCGCTCCGTGTCTTCGGCCGAGCGGACCGCGTCGACGCCTGACCGCTCGCTCCATAGATCCCATACATTCCGGTCCCCGGAGTGGAATCTGTGGAATGTATGGCCTATTCCGTCGCGAAGCCCTTGATGAGTTCCCACCACGAAACGGACCCAGCGCGTACCCGTCGCGGGATTGGTGCACGGGCGCCTTCTTGCGTGCGCGGTAGAGCGCGCTTCGGGAGATGCCCGCAAGACCCGCTTCCTCGGCGAGTTCGATGGCCTGCCGCGGTCCGTCTGCCAGTGATTCCAGCAGGAACTGGAGCGCGTCTGGCCCACCGCCTCGTCTGGCCTCGGGCGAGGTGTGGGATACGAGTTCGTCCGCCGAAATTTCGGACTCGCCCAGCCACCGAATGCGGGTGGATCCTTTGCACTCTTCGATCGCGTACCGGAGCGTCGCGGCCGGCCCAGCGTAGTTAGATTTCCCCCGCGCGAGAAGGAACGTTCGCGTCTCCTCGTCGTCCGGCGCTGGCCCGCAAAGAAGCATTGAACGGGCCGCCGCCGCGAACCCGATCGAGCCGCCGCCTGCGTGTACCGCTTTCCGGGTCTCTTGTTTCCGAAGGTGCCGGACGGCGAGGATTGCCGCGCCACTCTCCGCTGCCAGCTGCTGCAGGGGGCCGAGCGCCTGGCGCACCTGCATGTCATTGTTCGTCGCTGTATCCGGCGGTAGGAAAAGCACGAGCGGGTCAACTATGACCAGGGCGGGTGCCAGTCGTCGAAAGTCCTCAGTCAGGATAACGAGGTCGTCGAGACTCGGGGGTCGCGGGGCCCATCGTTCGAGTACGTACGAGCGCTGCCAGAGGCGCGCGGCGTCGCCTCCGGCAGCTTCGAGCCGAGGGCGGATGGTGTCAGCCATGTCGTCTTCGCCCGCGAGAACGAGCACGTTCTGTGGTGGCTCACCCGCCCGGCTCCAGCCATCGGGCATCTCCCGGCCCTGCGTCACGCGCGCGGCGATGTCCAGGCAAACGGTTGACTTGCCAACCCCGGGGTCGCCCTCCAGGAGCGTCAGCTTGCCGCGCGGGATGTAGCCGCCCCAGAGCCAATCTAGGGGTACGCACTCAACGTCTGCCGCACGAACGAGGCCGGGCGAGCCCGCGTCATCCGCGAGCGTCACGGGCACGCTCGCCAGCGTCGACTCCCGCAGCGAGCACAGCCTCAAGCGCGGCGCGACTCACGAGTATCCTGCGGCCGACGCGGATCACCGGGACCGGGAGCCTGTCTTCTCGGGCAGCCTGGTAGGCAGCGGCCTTCCCGACGCCCAGCCGTTGTGCCGCTTCGCCGATTGTGAGGGTTCCTCGTTCTTCGTTCATTCCGTCTCCTTCCGCCTCTGTTAGGTGGGGTGAGCGCGCTCCTTGCACGTCACGTGACGATTCTTGATCCCTCGGTGTCTCAGGTATCTTTTCGGGACACATTCGTGACACGGGGTGCAATGTGGAGTGGGTTCGAGGCGGACGGTGGGAGCCGCGGCAGTTTCCGTTTCAGGCCGATGACTTCAACGCCGGGCGCTTCGCCGTCCTCGACCCCATGTGGATGGCGTCGGGGACTGGCTCCGCAGGTCCGCTGTTCGAATCCCTCACGGATGAGCGCACTCGTGATGAGTGGTGGGCAGAGATCGGCGCTGACGCCGGTCTTGAGCCGTACACCCTCGTACCTCAGGTCGCCGCCCGTATCCTTCACGACGCCACTCAGCTATATGACGAATATCCGCACGAGATCCCTTTTGCCGCAACACCTGAGCTAGACGAAGCGCTCTGTGCTTTCCTTGAGCGAAACGGCCCGCTGTGGCCGGCCCTTGGGGTGACCCCCGGGTGTCGCGACCAGGATTGGGGGAACGCGCGCTCGGTTCCGTTGTGGTGGCTCTACGTTGAGATCGGCGGGCTTGCTGGGGCTTGGCGTGGCACACGCCGCGCGAACTGGAAACGCGCCGAGTTCGCCGCCTATCTTCGGGAGGCCGCTGAATCCGCTCTCGTCGACATGGTGCCCGTCCCCCGGTTCGAGCCCGAAGGCGTCGTGTGGGACCCCGTCCCGCGTTCGCTCCGCGCGTACCTTTGGATGCACCTCTTCGGGCTCTGGGAACTCGCGGATCGCCGAGTATGCGTGCTATGCGGCGACGACTTCGAGCTTGCGTTTGCGAGGGGGCGTCCGCCCAGCTATTGTCCCGACCATCGTTCCAGCCGGGATCGGAAGCGTCGGGCGCGGCTCGAAGTCCTCCGCCCCGCTGGCGGCAGCCCCTCGGAGGAGGACTGACATGGCAGCTAAGCGTGGTCACGGCGATGGATCGTTCACGAAGCGAAGGGACGGGCGCTGGCAGTACCAGTTCACCCTCCCCGGCGGCGCGCGGCGTTCGGTCTACGGGCCAACCCGCGCCGCGGCGAAGGCGAAGGGTGAGGAGATCCGCAGGAACGCGGATATGGGTATCGCCTCGCTGACGAAGGAGCAGACCCTCGGCCAGTACCTTGAGCGCTGGCTCGAAGACGTTGCCCGTCCCGCGATCCGCCCAACGACGTACGAATCCTATGAGGGCATGATCCGCGTCCGGATCGTCCCTGACCTCGGGAAGGTCAAGCTCGGTGCTGTGACGCCGCAGCACCTGCAGGCGCTCTACAACAAGCTCCTCGGGCGCGGCCTTAGCCCCGCGAGCGTCGTGCGGACGCACGCCATTCTGCACAGCGCCTTGAAGCAGGCGATGCGTTGGAACCTCATCCCGCGAAATCCCGCGGAGGCCGCGCGGCCGCCCGCGATGACCCGCCCCGAGATGAGGTACCTCGACCGCACCCAGGTGCAGCTCCTCCTCGAAACGGCGACCGATCCAACCATGCGCGCGCTCTACTCCGTCGCGGCCACGGCCGGCCTGCGACGTGGTGAGATCGTCGGCCTCCGCTGGTCCGACATCGATCTCGAGCGTCGTGTGCTGACCGTCCAGCGTACGGCTCACCGCGTCCGCGGGATGGGAATTGTCTTCGGCGAACCGAAGACCCGTGCTGGTCGCCGCTCTGTCCGCCTGAGCGCCGTCTCAGTCGCCTACCTTCGCACCCACCGGGCGGCCCAAAACGAACACCGTCTTCGAATCGGCCCCGCCTGGAACGACAACGACCTCGTCTTCACGAGCGCAGTCGGGACGCCGATCGAAGAAGCAAGGGTGACCCGCCTCTTCCAGCGGGATCTCGACCGCGCCGGCCTCCCCCGCATCCGGATGCACGACCTTCGGCACACCGCCGCCACGCTTCTCATCGAAGAGGGTGTGAACATGAAAGCCGTCCAGGCAGCGCTCGGCCACGCCACCATCGGCATCACGATGGACACCTACGCCCACGTCACCCCAGCGATGCAGGAATCCGTCGCCGAGGCGATGGACCGCATCTTCGCCGCTCCGCATTAGGATTACGCCGCAGGTCGCGAGAGGCCTAGCTCGATCGTTGGGAGCTTGCGATGGCGCGGCGTAGACCAGATGTCTGCAATCAGGGAGCTTTCGAAGCGTCCTTGCGTCAGCAAGGATGCCCGGAGTCGTTCGTGTCGCCCGTGACCAGCGACTTCCGCCTCTTCGTCCCGGTGA
This sequence comes from Tepidiformaceae bacterium, assembly GCA_051306275.1. Taxonomy (GTDB): domain Bacteria; phylum Chloroflexota; class Dehalococcoidia; order Tepidiformales; family Tepidiformaceae; genus JBPPMX01. Next base: position 104 of record JBPPMX010000006.1, on the reverse strand, counting down.
TCCTTCGCCAACTCGGCCCCGAAGGGGTTGCTCGCATCATGGAAGAAGCGCGCGACGAACTGGGTCTGGGACCCCAGGCCCCGGCGTGGCAAACGGCGGCGAAG
>JBPPMX010000005.1:0-25176 GCA_051306275.1 Tepidiformaceae bacterium | reverse complement strand
AGGCCGAACGAATGGATGCCGACCCACTCGCTGGCGCCGTGCGACTCGATCAGGCTGCAGACCGCGCCGGCGAGCGACTGGTCGAGCTCGGGCATGTCGACCGTTGCCTTCAGCTCACAGAAGACGGCCATCCGCCCGGCAACGAGGTCCAGTACCTCGGCGAGCGCCGGCACGTGCTCGCCGCCACCCGCGTCAGCGGACTGGAGATCGGCGAGGGAATAGCTTCGGACCGGGCCGGAAAGGTTCGTTGTCCGATCAAGCGTCTCGTCGTGGAGTAGCACGGGTACGTTGTCGGCGCTGAGGCGGACATCGATCTCCATGGCGGCGGCGCCAGATTCGAGGCAGGCCCGTACGCCCGCAAGGGTGTTCGCAGGCGCTTCACCGGCGGCACATGCATGACCGATTACCAGAGGGGGGCTCTTCATGTGGGAAGCGTAGGCCCCGCCGCCGGACCCTGATACACCCGGCCGTTAACCGAATGCCCCGCACACATCACGGAACGGAGCCCGGATCACGGTCGGGGCCGTGCTAGAATGTGTGGAGACTTTTCGCGGAGGTGCCTGTGTGTCAGGCCTCATAGTCGTCGGGATTATCGTCGCGGTCGTGGTGATCGTCGGCTTCCTGCTGCTCGGCCTGTACAACGGACTCGTCAAAGCACGCCTCCGTGTCCAGGAAGCCTGGTCCGGCATTGATGTGCAGCTGAAGCGCCGCTCCAGCCTCATCCCGAACCTCGTAGAGACCGTGAAGGGATATGCCGCGCACGAGCGCGAAACCTTCGAAGCGGTGACGCGCGCCCGGGCACAGCTCGACAACGCGAAGACGCCGCACGAGGCGGCTCAGGCCGACAACATCCTGACCAGCACGCTCCGTTCGCTGTTCGCCGTGGCCGAGGCCTACCCGGACCTTAAGGCGAACACAAACTTCCTCGAGCTTCAGCGGGAACTGACCGACACCGAGGACAAGATCGCATACGCACGCCAGTTCTATAACACCACCGTCCGCTCGTACAACGAGAAGATCCAGGTCTTCCCGAACGTCGTGATCGCCGGGATGTTCAACTTCCAGCCATCCGAGTTCTACGAGGCTGAGGACGAAGCCCGCGCAGACATCAACGTCAGCTTCAGCCCGACCCCGAGTGGGAGCTAACAGGCCCGATTTTGCCCCGTCCCCGGCGCAGGAGATCCGTAGATGACCGCGCCCGAAGCAGGAAGCATCCTGGTCTACGACCGCATCGGCGCGAACAAGCGCGAGACGTGGCTCCTGCTGATCGCGTTCGTCGTCCTGACGGGCGGGCTCGTGGGCGTCATTGTCTACGCGACCGGTGCGCCGATCGGGTTCATGGGGATCGCGGGCATCGCGCTCATCTTCTATGCGTTCTTTTCCTACTTCGCCTCGACGAGCGTCGTGCTGTCGATCTCGGGCGCCCACGAGGTCACGAAGGACGAGGAGTGGGAGTTCGTCCGGCGCGTAGAGAACCTTTCGATTGGTGCGGGCCTACCGATGCCGCGTACCTGGGTCCTCGAGGACTCAGCGCCGAACGCCTTCGCGACGGGCCGCGACCCCACACACTCGCACGTGGTCGTGACGCGCGGGCTGCTCGATAAACTCGAACCGATTGAGCTGGAAGGCGTGCTGGCGCACGAGCTTTCGCACATCGGCAACTACGACATCCGGGTTATGACGATCGTCACGGTGCTCGTCGGGATGATCGCGCTGATCTCCGACTTTTTCCTGCGCTTCTCGATGTACGGAGCGGGCTCCCGACGAGGGAGCAAGGACAAGGGCGGCGGCGGTGCAGCACTGGTCCTGATCCTCGTGGCGATCGTCGCGGCGGTGCTTGCGCCGATCATCGCCCAGATCATCAAGCTGGCCGTGAGCCGGCGGCGGGAATACCTGGCCGATGCGAGCGGCGCGTTGCTCTGCCGCAACCCGGAAGCGCTCGCCCGGGCGCTCGAAAAAATCGCCGGCGACCACGAACCGCTGGAGGCCGCGAACAAGGCGACCGCTCACCTCTACATCTCGAACCCGCTGAAGGAGCACCAGAGCTTCCTGAATAACCTCTTTCAGACGCACCCGCCGATCGAAGAACGCATCCGTCTGCTGCGGAGCATGTAACACGGGTGAGCGCGGTATAGCGGCAACCACTGGCTAGGATTTGGGCTGCGGGCAGCACAGCGCGTTCGCCGGAAGCGGGCCCCGTGATACTCTTCCCGAACGCCGCGTGACCCGTGGCGTCCCACTCTCCCCCAACGGACAGCACGCATGACAAGAGTCGGCATTATGGAAACGGCCATCCGCGATGGCCACCAGTCGCTCCTCGCGACCCGCATGCGCACCGAAGACATGATCCCCGTCCTCGAACAGATGGACGAGATCGGCTACCACTCCATCGAATGCTGGGGTGGCGCCACCTTCGACACCTCGATGCGCTTTCTCAAGGAAGACCCCTGGGAACGGCTGCGCGAGATCAAGAAGCGCCTCAAGAAGACCCCCACCCAGATGCTCCTTCGTGGGCAGAACGTCGTCGGCTACCGCCACTACGCGGACGACGTTATCTACGAGTTTTGCGACCGGTCGGTCCAGAACGGGATGGACATCTTCCGGATCTTCGACGCCCTCAACGACACCCGGAACCTCGAGACCGCCTTCAAGGCCGTCAAGAAGTCGGGCGGGCACGTTCAGGGAACGATCTGCTACACCACGAGCCCCATCCACACCGTCGAGACGAATGCGAAGCTCGCGAACGAACTCGTGGCGATGGGTGCGGACTCGCTCTGCATCAAGGACATGGCCGGGCTCCTTAGCCCGATGATGGCGAAGGCGCTCGTCTCGCGGCTCAAGAAGGATCACCCCGGGATGCTGGTGCAGATGCACTGCCACGATACCTCGGGCTACAGCGAGATGGCCTACCTGATGGGCGTCCAGGCGGGCGCGGATGTGATTGACTGCGCGATCAGCCCGCTCGCAGGCGGCACGTCGCAGCCCGCGACCGAGACGCTCGTCGCCGCGCTGGCCGAAGATCCGGAGCATGCAACCGGGCTCGACCTTGAGAAGCTTGGTGACCTCGCGGCCTACTTCAAGGACGTACGGCGACGCTACTGGAAGTTCGAAAGCAACCTCCTCGGCATTGATGCTGGGGTCCTCGCACACCAGATCCCGGGCGGGATGATCTCAAACCTCGTGGGCCAGCTGCGCGAGCAGGGCGCCGAGCACAAGTGGCCGGAAGTGGTGAAGGAGAATGCCCGTGTCCGCGAAGACCTCGGCTTCCCGCCGCTGGTCACGCCGAGCTCGCAGATTGTCGGCAGCCAGGCGGTGCTAAACGTCCTGACCGGCCAGCGCTACGCCACTGTCACCAAGGAAACGAAGAACCTCGCCAAGGGCATGTACGGGAAGACGCCGGCACCGATCAGCGCGGAGGTCCTCAAGACGATCCTGGGCGATGAGCAGCCCATCACCTACCGCCCGGCGGACGAGCTACAGCCGGAGATGGAGGCGGCGAAGACCGAAGCTGGCGAACTCGTGAAGGCGCCGGAGGACGTCCTGAGCTACCTCATGTTTCCCCAGCCGGCGAAGGAGTTCCTCGAGTGGCGGAACTCCGGCGGCGGCCCGGAACGCGAACTCGTCGCGGCAGTCGTCGGCGCGCTCTTCGTGAAGGACCAGCCCGCTCGTGGCGCTGCGCCCGCGGAGATCGTTGTCACCGGCAACGGCGCGGCGAACACCTGGCGCGACTTCGGCCGCATCCGGCAGCTCCGGTAGAGAGGGACACGAGATGGCACAGGTAACAATCGGCGGGCGCTCGTACGAAGTCGAAGTCCGCGGCGAAACGGTCGTGGTCGATGGCCACGAATACCCGATCAAAAAGCGCGACGAGCAGGGCTACGTCACGGTCACCGCTGGCGGCGTACCGTATCGCGTGCAGCTCCCGCCCGAAGGCGAACGCCAGAGTGGGATGGACATCCACGTCGACTATCGCCCGTTTACGATCAGCTACGAAGGACGGCTTGGTGGGCCCGCGCCCCGAGCGGCGGCTCCTCCCCGCGCAGCGTCGAGCGGCGGCCCTGCTGCGCCGCGCGGCAACGTCAAGGGTGGCGTCACCGCTGCGATGACGGGCCGTATTACCAGCATCAAGGTGAAGGCCGGCGATGCTGTTACGAAGGGCACGGTCCTCCTCCTCCTCGAAGCAATGAAAATGGAGAACGAGGTCAAGGCGCCGAAGGACGGCACCGTCAAGGAGATCGCGGTTGCGGAAGGCGCCCGGGTCTCTGAAGGCGATACGCTGGTCGTCATCGAGTAGGGATCGACCGCCCGGCGATCCATCCGTAGAATCAGGCGGAGCGCTCATCCCGCGCCGCACTTCGTATCGAGGGGCCGTACCGCGTGACCCAGACATACCTCCGTGAGTTGAAGCACGACGGCGCCGTCGCCGAAATCGCGCGCATCAAGTTCCCCTTCCCGAACGAAGAGTTCCCGGACCTGGAAACCATCGTCAACGAACCCGCGCCGCGGATGTCTGTCGGCTCCGAGGGCGGTCGCGAGCTGTATCCCGACATCGTCGTGGTGCGGAAGCCCGGCCAGTGGCTTCGGATCATGGCCGAAATCGAAACCGCCGAATCCCTGACCGACGAGGAAGCATTGAGCGAGTGGAAGCCCATGAGCGAAGTCGGCGAACTGTACCTGTACGTCCCGCAGGGATGCGTCCAGCAGACCAAGAAGCTGTTGAAGAAGCACGACATCAACGTCAAAGGTATCCGCACGTGGCGCTTCCGGCCGGTATGGGGCCTCGAAGTCAGCGACGCGATGTGAGCGGCCTCGCCGAGGGTGACGCTGAAGCCCGCGGCCCCCTGAACGTCTTTTTTGATGTCGACCACACGCTCGTGCATGTCGACCAGCATGACAACTATCTCCGCCCCGGCGCTGAAGAAGCGATGGCGCGCCTGAAAGCTGCGGGCCACAACGTCTACGTCTGGTCCGCCGGCGGACAGGAGTACGTCGAACGGGTCGTCCGAGTCCACGAACTCACGGCGTGGGTCGACGGGTGCTTCGACAAGGACCCGAAAGTCCAGCCCCGGCCTGACCTGATCATCGACGACGACTGGTACCTGGTGGAGAAGTACGGCGGCCACGTTGTGAGCCAGTACAAGGTCGTGAACCACGCCGACCGCGAACTGCTCGACATCATTGACATCCTGCTGAACACCGACGACTAAGGGCAGCAGAGACACGGTGGCCCGCGTCCTCTTCATCGAGCCCTTTTACGGCGGGAGTCATCGCGCGTTCGCAGATGGGCTGGTCGCGCGTTCGGCCCATAGCATCCAGCTCCTGACGCTCCCGGGCGGTGAGTGGCGGCGGCGGATGCGCAGCGGCGCACAGGAACTTGCCCGGGATTCCTCTGCGATCGACGGCGAGTTCGACCTCATCATCGCGACCGACATGCTTGACCTGCCTACGTTCCTCGCACTCACGCGTCCCCGATTCGACCGCACGCCGGTGCTGGCCTACTTCCACGAGAACCAGTTCACCTACCCGCGTATCCGTGGGACGAAGCTCAACTCGTGGTTCGGCCAGATCAACTACCTCTCGGCGCTCGCCGCGGACTACGTCGCCTTCAACTCGGCCTTCCATGGCGACGACTTCCTGGCGGCGCTCCGCTCGATTGCGAATCAGCCGAACAACTGGCTGATGGAAAGCGCCATCCCCGAGATCGAGGCGAAATCCTCAGTCCTCCCGGTGGGTGTCGACCTCACCCGCTTCGACGGGCACCGTACGGAGTCTGATGGCGGGCCGCCGATCATCCTCTGGAACCACCGCTGGGAGTTCGACAAGGCGCCGGAACTCTTCATCCGCGCCCTCGAACGGCTGACCGCCGAGGGGTTCGACTTCCGCGTCGCGATCGCGGGCGAACCGGGCGACAACCCTGCCCCGGCGCTGGTCGAGCCGAGCCCGGCGATCCGGGAACGGCTTGTCGCACACGGCTACCTCGAGTCCGCGGACGACTACGCCAAGCTCCTATGGCGCTCACGGATCGCGGTGAGTACGTCGCGCCAGGAGTTCTTCGGGATCGCCGCTATCGAAGCGATGTACTGCGAGTGCCTGCCTGTCCTCCCGCGCCGCTTGAACTACCCCGCGCTGGTCCCGTCGGGATGGGAGACGCGCTGTCTCTGGGACTCGGAGGATGCGTTTCTCGCGCTGCTCCGATCGGCGCTAACGTCGTCGCGGGGCGACCTGACGCCGCTGCGCTCGGTGGCCGCGGGGTACGACTGGGCCACTATCATCGAGGAGTGGGACAGCGCGATCGCCCGGTTTGCCGGCATTTCGTAATCCAGTCCGCCCGAGCGGACGTTGGCACCCCGCCGTCGTGGGCCGAAGATAGATGATGTGAAGCGATTTTTCGGGCGGGCTAAGCGTGGTGTGACCGGCGGTGCAAGAGCCGCCTGGCGAGGGCTGCCTGGCCCGGTGCGTCGCCCGGCGCTCGTCGTCGTCCAGACCATCCGGCTCTATAGCGCTGACGACTGTGGGATCTATGCGGCGGCGATCGCGTATTACGCGCTTTTCTCACTCGTCCCCATCGCGCTGATCACGCTGTCCGTCTTTGGGATCGTCATCGACCGGGAGAAGATCGTTGACTTCGTCTTCGAACAGCTCCCGCTTGAGCAGACGGACGATGTGCGCGACAACGTCAATGAGCTCGTCCGGCGATCGAGCCAGTTGAGTGGCGCGGGCATCTCCGTTGGTGTGCTCGTACTGCTCTGGTCCGGGAGCGGACTGTTCTCGGCGATCCGGCGGGGCCTAAACGCGACGCGTCATCAGCGAGAATCCCGCCCCTTCTGGCAGGGCAAGCTGATCGACCTCGCGCTTGTCCTCAGCGTCGGTACGCTGATCACGCTTTCGATCGGGATGACCGCCATCACCCGTGTCGCTGCGGAGCGGGCGGGTGACCTTGGCGTGGTTGAGATCGACCTGAACCAAACGCTCGAACTCGCGACCTACGTCCTTTCGGCGATCGTCTCCTTCGTGATGTTCTCGCTGCTCTACCGGCTCGTGCCCACGCCACGTCCACGCTGGAACGAAGCACTCTATGGCGCAATCCTCGCGACGGTCCTCTTCGAAGTCGCGAAGAACCTCGGCGCGCTCCTCATCCAGACGCAGTCGTTCACACGCGATACAGCGCTCTACGCTGGCGTGGGGTCGGTCTTCATTTTCCTCATCTGGGTATTCGTGAACGGCTCGATCCTGCTCCTGGGGGCCGAGTTCGCAAGGGTGGTCGCTGGCCCGGAACCCGGACCAACGGCTACGCCTGTCCCGCTGAGCCAACCACGCCCGATGTTCTGGCGTCGGTTTCGCGGGTCGCATCGCGCCAGCCCCGATACGACCGACGTCAGCTAATACCGCTGCGCGTACCAGCCAGCATCGCGTCCCTGCGTGTCGTCGTGGAACACGGTGAGCGGGCGCCCATCTGCCAGGATCAGCCGGTAGTAGGTCCGGACGATCGGGTCATCGCGCCACCACTCCTCGCCGATGCGCCACACCTCCTCCACGTCCATGACCCCCAGCACTCGCCCGCCCGAGCGCGCAACCGAATACGGGAGGCCATCCTCCCCAAGCACGACCTCTACCAGGCGCGGCAGGCCTAGGGGTCGTAGTCCACGAGGGCGTGGCGCCTTTCGGGCACGCGACTCCATGGCTCTCTCTCCACAATCCTGGCAAGCGGTGTTTCGCCGTATCTCACTTTCAGGTGCCGCACCATCTCATCGAGCTGCTCACGCTTTCGCGCCCGGTCGGTGAAGAGCCCGGCCTGTTGCCCGCTCTCCGCAGTCAGCCCACCAAGCTCGAGTTCCAGCTCCGCAATCGGCCCCGGGTATTCCGCTACCTCCAGCATTGGCCTGATCGCTACCCAGAGCCGCCCGCGATCGCCCGTCGGCACTTTCATCGTATGCAGGCGCTCCCAGAGGTGGTCGTCCTCGGTCGTCGCGCGCAGCCGTACCGTGCGCACGAACCGCCGGTAGGCGCGCCGGTGACGGAGGGCTCGCCCCAGCAGCTGCTCAACCGCCAATCCTACCGCTTCGCGGCTGACGAGCGGCGGCTGTGCCTGCACCGACTCCAGCACGCGCTCATGCGCTGGTGGCCGTGGTCTAAGCGGGGTAGGGTCCTCGCCCCCGGCCGCCAGCCATACAAGTCCGCCCCGCACGCCAAGTTGCGCTTCGACCGCGTGCCCGGGCAACCGCGCCAGTCCCGCGAGATCGCGGATACCCAGCAATCGCAGCCATGCGATCTCCTCGACATCAAGCGGCAGCCAATCGACCGGCTTCGATGCGAGGAACGCGGCCGCATCGCCCTGTGTGATCCGCAAAGCCTGGCCTGCTTCGACGCTCCGCGCCGCGGCAATCGCCGTGAAACGCCGGCTGGCTAGCCCCAGCCTCGGCGAAAGCAATCTCGGCGCCGCAGCGAGGATCGCTTCCTCGACCATCCCGGCCTGCGGATAGAGCGCCTGCAACCCGTCGACGCTCGCCAGCACGACGCCGGGCGACACATCCTCCACGAAGGGGCTCACCGTCTCCATCGCTGTCACCAGGGCATCGCGCGCCCGCGCCACCCGCGCGGGATGCGGCTCGAGCACGGCCACCGCGGGACAGAGCGCCACCGCCTCGCGCAGGGTTGCCCCCGGCCGCACGCCCCGCTCCCACGCCTCCGGGGAGGCGTACGCCACCCGCAGACCCGCATCGTCTGCCAGCACCGCTGCTTTCCCCTCCATGCCCGGCCGCCCCGCGATTTCACACGCGAGGGGCAGTGCCGGGACGTAGAGGCAGGCGAACTCCACCATTGGATCGCTGAGTCTAACAGAACATATGTTCTGTTAGTAGGGTTCAGGCCCACGATTTTCCTTCCGGTGTCCGCAGGCCCGCGACCGGGTGAAACGCGTCCAGCCGCTTCGCTACCAGCGTCCGCTGCTCCGTCCCATCCGGGTCCAGCAGGCCATGCGCAACGAGGAAGGTCGCGGCATAGACCTCGTCCCGCTGGCGTTCCACGAGATCTTCGCTGACGAGGACGTTCACCATCCCAAACTCATCCTCAAGCAGGAGGAACACGATCCCGCGTGCCGTGAGCGGGCGCTGGCGGCAGACCACAAGCCCGGCGACAGTCACGCGCTCACCCCCGGCCATCGCCCGCAGGTGACGGCTCGAAGCGACACCTTCGCCCAGCGCTGGCCGGAAGAACTGCATCGGATGGCTATCCGGGGAAAGTGAAAGCAGCTCGTAGTCCGCCGCCATCCGCTCGTACGGGGTGAAGTCCTCGAGTTCCACCTCGTCCTGCTCCGTCGGGAGCGGCAGGTGAAGCTGCCTCCGGCCCGCAGGTTCGCGAAGCACCGCCTGGTGGAACCCGCCGCCGAACAGGCCAAGCTGCCAGGCTAGCTCCCGCCGGTTCAGCCCGAAGACATCGAACGCGCCCACCTGTACGAGATTCGCAGTCGCCTGGCGGCTGAGGCCCGTCCGCTGCACGAAATCGAAGAGCGAACGAAACGGTCCGCCGGCCACCCGCGTCTCCTCGATCCGCAATCCCCCGGCTCCACCAACCCCACGCACGAACCCAAGGCCGACGCGTACCGCGCCTCGCCCCAGCACACCCTCCTCCACCGTGCATGCGGCCATGCTGATGTTGATGTCCGGGCGGCGTACCTCTACTTCGTGCCGCAGGGCATCGTTCGTCAGAACGTGCGGTGGGTAGAAGCCCATCGGCTGGTTGTTGAAGAGCGCGCTGAAGAACGGCGCCGGGTAGTACCGCTTCAGCCACGACGACTGGTACGCCAGCAAGCCGAACGCCGCGCCGTGGCTTTTCGGAAACCCAAACTCCGCGAACCCCAGCAGGTTCTCGAACACCCGCTCCGCAATCGCCTGTGGCACTTCGTTCACTCGCGCGCCTTCCATGAAGCGCGACCGGTAGCCTTCCATCACCTCGAGCGAGCGTTTCCGGCTCATCGCCCGGCGGAACTTGTCCGCTTCGCCCGAGGTGAATCCGCCCATGGCGTTCGCCACCTGCAGCACCTGCTCCTGGAAGATGACCACGCCGAGCGTCTCCTCGAGCGCGTCGCGCACGCACGGATGCGGCACTTCGGGGATGTACGCGGGGTCGCGCCGCTGCTTCTCTCGCCGCTTCACGTAGGGGTTCACCGCGCCGCCAACGATCGGCCCCGGCCGCACGATCGAGACCTGCACCGTCAGATCCTCCAGGCTCCGGGGCTGCGTCCGGGGGAGCATTGCGATCTGTGCGCGCGACTCGATCTGGAACACCCCGACGGTGTCCCCGCGGCAGATGTCGTCGTACACCGCCTGGTCATCGAAGGGGATGCGCGAAAGGTCGATGTCGTGGTCCTGCGCGATCGTCTCAACCGATTCCTCCACGACCGAAAGCATGCCCAGCGCGAGGAAGTCGATCTTCACCATCCGCGCGTCGTCGATCGAGTCCTTGTCCCAGTGGCAGAGGTAGCGGTTGGGCCAGGCCGCAGGCTGGCAGGGCACGTAGTCGATCAGCGGCGTCGACGAGATCACCATCCCGCCGACGTGCTGTGAAAGGTGCCGGGGCATCCCCTCCAGTTCCTGCGCGATCTCCGAAAGGTGGCGCCAGCCCGGCGACTCCACCCGGTCCGCGAACTCCGGGTGGCGGGCAAGCTCCGCCGGGAGCTCCGAAAGGTGGTTGTAGGGGCTCGAACGCTTCGCCAGCCGCCCGAGCTCCGTTGCCGGCAATCCCAGAACCTTTCCCACTTCCCGGATCGCGCTCCGCAGCCGGTAGGTCGGGAAGATCGCCACGAGCGCCGCATGCTCCTTACCCCACGTCTCGTACACCCGCTCGATCAGCTCCGCCCGGATATCGCGCGGAAAGTCGAGGTCGATGTCCGGCAGCGAATGCATCTCTTCGTTCAGGAAGCGCCCGATGAAGAGGTTGTTCCGGATAGGGTCGATGTGCGACAGCCCGATCAGGTAGCAGATGATCGACGAGACCGAAGAACCGCGCCCGCGCCCCGGCGGGAGGTGTGAACGCCCGCGCCGCCCCGGCCCCCGGATTTCGCGCGCCACCTCACCCGCCAGCTGGAACACCTGGTGGTAGATCAGGAAGAAGCCCGCGAGGTCATGCTTCGCCACGAGGCGCAGCTCTTCCAGCAGCCGTGCTTCGGCCAGCTTTCGCTCATCTCGTCCGGGGTAGCGTTCCGCCATGCGCTCACGGCAGACCCGTTCAAGCTCTTCGAGCGGCGTCAGCCCTTCTCGCACCGGCGGTGAGGGCAAGCGGTAGCCGAGATCCTCGGTCAGGTCGAACGTGCAGCGGCGCGCAATCCGCACTGTGTTCGCCGCCGCCTCCGGGTGGTAGCTGGCGAACCGCGCCGACTGCTCTTCGGGCGAGCGCAGGTAAAACTCCGCGTTCGGTCGCCGCTCGCGGTGCGACCCATCAAGCGACTGGCGCGTCCGGATCGCGACCATCACATCCTGCAAGCGGTGCCGAGATGGGTGGTGGTAGTGCACGTTCCCCGTCCCTACCACGCCGACGCCCACTCGCTCTGCGAGCGCAACGAGCGCCCGGTTCCGTGGCCGGTCGCCGAAGACCAGGTTGTCCTGCAGCTCGACGAACACTCCCTCGTCGCCGTACCAGCCCACCAGCCGTCGCAGCCACACTTCCGCCTCTTCTGCCCTGCCATCCCCCACCAGCCGCGCCAGCTTTCCTTCGCGGCAGCCCGTCAGCGCGACGACGCCCTGCGCGTGCCGCTCAAGCTCCCCTTCGAACATCCAGGGGTCGAGGCGCCGGGCCTCCTTCTCCTTCGTCCCCTCCAGCCCCAGCCCAAACGCCAGGCTAGAGAGCCTGCAGAGGTTCGAGTACCCCTGCTGCGTCTCTGCCAGCAACGTTATGTGCGACCGCGGCACCTCCGCGCTGTCGTCCTCAGCGATGGTCAGTTCCAGCCCCGTGATTGGGAGCAGCCCTGCGTCTTTCAGTGCCCGCGCAAACTCAAGCGCCCCGAACATCCCGTTGTGGTCGGTCAGTGCCAGCGCGCGGTGCCCCATCTCCCGCGCGGCATCCACCATCTCGCCCACCCGCGATGCGCCATCCAGCAGGGAGTAGCACGAGTGCAGGTGCAGCTCCACGTACGGGACGCCGTCTAACACGTCCGCCGGGACGGGGCCTACCGGCTCCCTCGGCGCACGCGATCTCGGCGTATCGGGAGCACTCGCCGCCTCCATCCAGAGGTGCCGGGCCTCCCACGCCTGCCAGCGGGTTGGCACGCTTTCCGTTTCCACCACCGGTCCCCGACATGAGTTGTCGCCTCACCGTATGCCTGCACGTCTTCAAGTTAGAGGGGCGGTTGTCGCCGCAAACAGAAGAGCCCCTCCGTGGCTGAAGGGGCTCTCGAATTCGAACCGATGCAGGCTAGGCCTTCGGCGTGTCCGGGTCGGCCGCGACTTCCTCCGGCGAGCGGTGCGTCAGGCCGGTGTTCCGGCTAATGGCGACAAGCTCATCGTCCTGGTTGAAGATCTGCAGTTCGTTCACGCTCCAGACCGCCTTCGGGTCCATCCGGATCGGCTTGACGTACACGTCTGCGATCACCGGCTGGCACCAGAGGACGTCGCCGACCTTGATCGGCTTGAGGAACTCCCAGGTGGTGTTCAGGTTGATCGCGCGGTTGCCCAGCGTCGGGATATCCAACTCGGGTTCGCCACGCTTCATCGTCGCGATATCCCCACCGCCCCAGGACGGCCAGACCGGTGGGCCACCACCAGCGAAGTAGTCCGCCATCACCCCGGGGGCGATGTTGGCGCCGTATTTGCTGTTCTTGCCGTACTCGGGGTCCAGGAAGAGCGGGTTCAGGCCGTAGCACATGTGCTCGTGCCGCCGGATCGGGTCGTGCTCGACGGGGTAGTTGGCGTCGACGCGCTTGCCTTTCCGCCCAACGAATTCCGCCCGGATCTTCTCGATATCGAACTGGTCTGCTGGAACTTTCACCATCTCAAGTCCTCCTGCCGTGTGGACTATCCGTCCCGGCTGCGTGAAACAGAAGGGGCCAGCCCGATGGCTGGCCCCGAGAACGTGAGTCTACGCGCGCTTCCACTGGACGAGGGTGTACTCGTTCCCAGCGGCCGAGGGCATGTTCGTCTCGAGGTCGTTCACAACCTCGATCGCGGTCCCGTGGTGCTCGAAGACGGCCTCGACATCGGAGCCGATGACGACCTCCTCGCGCGGGTCGCCGAGCAGGTTGCCGACGAGGCGGACGTTGCCGGCATCCGGCAACTCAACGAGGACCGCCACGTACGGGCAGGCATCCTTGAGCGCCGGGTGGACCGGGTGCCAGATGCGCTCCCAGCTGAAGATCTTCCCCTTGCCCGAGACCTTCGCCCAACCGAGGTCGAACGAATGGCACTTGTAGCAGATCCACTCCGTGGACTGGAAGTTGCCGCAGCTGTTGCACTTCTGGACAACGAGCTCGTTCCGCTTCGCGGCGGACCAGAACTCGTCATCGAGACCGTCAATCGACGGCGCCGGGGCCGGCAGCCCTGCCGGCAGATAGGCGTCAGTAGTAGACGAAGCCATTCATCCCCTCCTTAGGACGCGCTCAAGATCATGTCGCTGACCGGCTGGACCATCGGGCCAGAGGCAACGAGCGAGATCTCGGCGTTCGGGACCTGGGCAGTCGACTGCCCACGGATCTGGCGGACAGCTTCGATGTTCAGTTCGAGGCCGTGCATGTAGCACTCAGCGAGGTTCCCGCCGCTGGTGTTCATCGGCAGCTTGCCACCGTCGAACTTCAGGTTGTCGAAGGTCACGAACTCATTCGCTTCCTCCGGGGCGCAGAAGCCGTGCTCGACCATGCTCATGAGCACGCCGCCGGTGAAGTTCTCATACACCTGGGCAACGTCCACGTCCTTCGGCGAAATACCGGCCATGTCGTAGAGACGCTTGGCAACGGTCTTGAAGTTCGAAGTCGCGTAGTCAGGCGAGTTGTGAGCCACAGCAGCCTGGCGGTAGTCCGAACCCTGAGCAGCGGACAGCACGTAGGCCGGCTTCTGCTTGAGGTCGCGGGCCCGCTCAGCGGTCGTGATGATGACAGCGGCGGCGCCGTCGTTCTCCTGGCAGCAGTCGAACAGGTGGAACGGCTCCACGATCCAGCGGCTGTTGTCGTAGTCCTCCGGGCTGAGCGGGCGGCCGTACATGATGGCACGCGGGTTCCGCTGCGCATGGTGGTACGAAATCAGGGCGATCGCCTTGAGCGCGTCCTGCTTCACACCGTTCTCGTACATGAACCGGTGGGCCCGCATCGCGAAGCTCTGGGCCGGCGACATCACGCCGTAAGGCGCGTTGTACGAAGCCGGGTACGACACCGTGTTCGCCGAGGTGCCCTGGCCGAAGCGGCCGAACTGCCCCTGCGCCAGCGCGCGGAACGCGACAACGTAGTTCGCGTAGCCAGCTGCTACGGCCGCCACAGCGTTACCGATAGCACCTGACCCACCGCCACCGCCGCCGCCCCAGAACATGTTCGAGAACTTCAGGTCCGGCAGGCCGAGGGCCGCCGCGAAGCGCGGCGGGTCGTTGCGGTCGCCGCTGTACGATGCAAAGCCGTCGATGTCGCTGACTTTCAGGCCAGCGTCCTCGACCGCCTTCAGGATCGCCATCAGGCCGAGCTTAAACTCGGCGTCCGGCGCCGCGCCGCGCTTGTAGTACGTCGTTTCACCGACGCCTACGATCGCGGTCTTCCGTGCGATAGTGTTCATATCTCCGGTTTCCCCTTTTTGTGGTCAGTCCGCGCGGTACGCTTGCTGCCCCGTGCTGCCCGCGGCGCGACCGCGGCAATGAAGATCGGTGTGGGCGGCGCCTGGAAGGCATCGCCCACGGCGAGGGAACTATAGGGCGAACCTACGTTCGTGAAAAGTGACCGCCGTTAGAATCGGTGATCTAGATTCGCTTTAGCTCGGCGATCAGCCACTTCGCCCGGTCCGGATCCATCGACTGCTGCGCCCATCCGCCCCGTTCCGGCCCCGGCAGGTACTGCCCCAGCCCGATTCGCGAGCAGAACGGGAAGTTCTTCCGCAGGTACTCCGGCAGTTCGTCGTAGGTGCAGGCGATCGCCATATCCGCGGCCACGTTGAACGGCACCGCGCCCGGCATCTTGTCCCACTCACCGCGCAGCGACATCTCGTGCAGCTGCATCCCCAGCGCCTCGCGCTCGTGGTGGCGGAAGATCCCGTGGTACGTCCGCGTCGAACCGTAGAACGAAATCGGCTGGCGCACGCGTTCGATCGCCTGCTCCACGTCCGACTGCGTCTCGCCCAGCGCCAGGAATCCGCCCACGCTGATCTCGATGTCCGAAAGCTCGCGTCCGGCCTTCTGCGCGCCCTTCTCCACCGATGGGAGCAGTACGTCCCGCAGGTATTCCTTCGTCATGAAGCCGTGCGGCAGCAGGCAATCACATGCTTCACCGGCCAGCTCCGCCATCTTCGGCCCCACCGACGCCACCGAGATCTTCGGGAACGGATACGGGATTGGGCCCGGGTCGAAGTTTGGCGTCATCAGTGTGTAGGTGTAGTTCTCGGAGTGGTAGTCGGGCTTCTCGCCGGTCTGCCAGCTGTGCCAGATGGCCCGCATCATCCCGATGTAGTCCTTCATCCGCTGGTACGGCGGCGTCCACGGCGTCGAAAAGCGCCGCTGGTTGTGCCCCTTCACCTGGCTCCCCAGCCCGAGGTTGATCCGGCCCTTCGAATACTCCTGCAGGTCCCAGCCCGTCTGTGCCATGATCATCGGCGAACGCGGGAACACGATCGTCACGCTCGTCGCGAGCTCCATCGTCGTGCTGTGCTCGGCTGCAAGCGTCAGCGAAAGCAGCGAGTTGTGCTTCACCTCGCCGGTCGTGATCCCGTCCAGCCCTAGGCTCTCCGCGAACCGCACCTGCTCCGGGATCTCCGCGAGCCAGCGCTCGCCGTAGCTACCAAAGACCTTCATTCGAAATGACTCCCTTTCGTTCAGCCTGGCAACGGCGCTTTACGAGCCGTAGTCTGCCCCGAACCGTGCTCGAAGGCGATCCATGTGCTCGCTGTCGACCTGCTTCGCCCACCCATACGCCGAGGAGCTGAGTGCCGTCCGCACCGAAAGGTCAGACGGTGGTGGCTTCATCGCGGCCGCCGCGGGAATCGTCCCGAACGCGCCTGACGCTTCCATCGCTTCGAACTCCGCCGGCGAATACCCCAGCATCCTCGTCGCGACCTCGCGGTTGTGCTCGCCCAGCATCGGTGCCCGGGCGTTGAACTTCGGAGGCGTCACCGACATCTGCGCCGAAGGCCCCGGCCACGCCCGCTTGCCCGAGTGCTGTTCCGGCGCCTGCTGCATCGTCCAGAAGAACCCGCGCTCCTCGAGATGCGGGTCGAGGAAGAGGTCGCGCACGTCGTTGACCGGCGATGCCGCCACTCCCGCCGCCGAAAGCTCCCGGAACGCGACATCCGTCCCTCGCGTCGCCGCCCACGCCGATACCGCGACCGACAATCGCCCCTGCGTCTCCGAATCAGGTGCGGTCTCGAACGCCGGGATGCTCGCCAGCTGAGGCATCCCCACGAGTGCGCACAGCCCCTCCCAGCCCTTCTGCGACGTCACCGAAACGGCGATCCAGCGCTCGAACCCGTCGCAGCGGAACACCCCGCTGAACGGCGAGCCCGGGTCTACGCTTCCCAGCTGAGCCGGGACCTCCGCCCCGATCGCGTGTGCCACATGCGCGTCGCCGAGCACGTTTGTCGCGATCTCGTACTGCGACATGTCGATCCAGCAACCCTCGCCGGTCTTCTTCCGCCGGATCAGCGCCGCCATCATCATGAACGCCCCGTGGAACGTCGAAGGATGGTCGGTCAGCGGGCATGCCCCTCGTCGCGGTTCCTCGCCCGGGTAGCCGTTCAGCCACCCGGAGCCACACATGATCTCGGTCATCATCCCGTACGACCGCACCGTCGCGAACGGGCCGTGGTAGCCGTACCCCGAAGTCGAGACGTAGATCACGTCCGGCTTCCGCTCCTTCAGCGCCGCATAGTCCAGCTTGAGCTTGTCCATCACCCCTGGCGGATGGCTGTCGAGCACGATGTCCGACTTCTCCACCAGTTGCATGAACGCCTCGCGCCCTTCTGGGTTCCGTACATCCAGCCCGATGCAGAGCGTCTTGTTCCGGTGCTGCTCGTGGTAGATCCCGCCCCCTTCCCAGTACGGGTCACCGGCGCTCCCACCAGGGAACACCGCGTTCCGCGACATGTCCGGCCGGGCATAGTTCTCGACGCGAACGACCTCCGCCCCGAAGTCCGCCAGCAGCCGCGCCGGGAACGTCCCGGCCTGCACAATCCCGTTGTCGAGGACGCGTACACCTTCGAGTGCGAGTGCCATCTAAATCGCCCCCTTCGCGCGAAGCTGCGCAAGCTCCTCGGCGCTTCGACCCAGCATGCCACCGTAGACATCCGCATTGTGCTCGCCGAGCTTCGGGACGTGCCGGACCTCCGCCGTGCGTGACTCGTCGTTCACGAGGAAGTAGTTCCCCGGGAACTTCACTTCTTTGCCGCCCGGAAGCTGCAGCCGGTCCCAGAATCCGCGCGCTTCGTGCTGTTCGCAGTTCGCGATATCGTCGAGCGACTGCAACATCCCCGCGGGGATCTCGTGCTCGATCGCCCGGTCCATCCACTCGCGCCGCGTCCGTTCGGCCGTGTGCCCCGCAAGCGTCGCCTGGTACTTCTCGACCGTCGCAACCATCATCGATGGCGGCTGCAACTCCGGGTCCGTCAGCAGTTCCATCGCGTCCATCGCGATCGCGAACTCTTCCCATGGCACAGATGTTTGCCAGCGGATCATGACCTTCCCGTCCGAAGCCGGCAGCAGGTCCTTCTGCCCGCGTGCCTGGAGCCCACCCGTATAGGCGTAGTCGGCGTACACCATGAACCAGGTGTTTGCCAGTGATTCCTGGATCGAGACGTCAACCTGTTGCCCTTGCCCGGTCATCAACGCATGCCAGTAGGCGACCATCCCCGCAGAGGCGGCGTTCGCCCCCGCCCAGTGCTGGGACATGTTCACCGGGTATCGCAGCGGCTCCCGCCCCAGGTCGCCATTGCCGTCCATCAAGCCGGACGCCGCCTGCAGCGTCATCTCCGAGGCGGGAAGGTCGCGGTTCGGGCCAGTAAGCCCGTAGTTCGTTACCGAAATCCGCACGAGCCGTGGATTCATCGCCAGCAACGCATCGTTCCCGAAGCCGTACCGTTCGAGCGTCCCGGGCGCGCCATTCTCGATCAGGATGTCGGCTCGTTCGATCAGCTCCCAGAGCAGAGCAGCGCCCTCCGGCGTCGTGTAATCCAGCGTCACCGACCGCTTCCCCGCGTTCAGGAACGCGAAGCTCGCGCTCAACTCGCGCGCGTCGTCGTCAGGGCCGAAGGGACCGGTTGCCCGCGTCGGGTCGCCCCCCGGATGTTCCACATGGATGACGTCGGCGCCCGCGTCCGCCAGCAGCTTGGCGCAATATGGGCCGGCATGATGCCGGCCCATATCGAGGACAAGGAGTCCTTCCAGGAGGTTCACCTAGCGCCCTCGAAGCCGCGGGTCGAGGACGTCGCGGAGGCCGTCGCCAAGCACGTTGATTGAGAAGACGACAACGCTCAGCGCAATTCCGGGGAAGACAGCCATCCACGGGCCCTTGGTGATGTAGGGGCGGGCCTCGAGGCCCATCATCTGGCCCCAGGTTGGGTCTGGCGGCGGAACGCCGTAGCCGAGGAAGCTCAGCGCCGATTCCGCCAGGACCGAGGCGCCGAGGCTGAGCGACGTGATGATGATGATCGTCGCCATCACGTTCGGGAGGACGTGCTTGGCGAGGATGAGGTAGGGCGGCACGCCGACCGAGCGGGCCGCCTCCACGTACATCTCCTCCTTCACCCCGAGCACCGAGCCGCGGATCACGCGGGAGTTCGTGATGCCGTTGTAGAAGCCGATGACGAGGGCGATGGACATAAAGCTCGCGCCGGCCATGGTGACGACCATGAGGAGGAAGAGGATGAAGGGGATACCCATCGCCGCGTCCACGAGGCGCTGGATGATCATGTCCGGGAAGCCGCCGACGTAGCCCGAGAACAGGCCGAGGATCGTCGCGATGACGATGCCCGCCAGGGTTGCAACGACGCCGAGGAGCAACGAGAAACGCGTCGCCACGATGACCCGGCTGAAGACGTCACGCCCGAGGTTGTCCGTCCCGAACCAGTTCTCCCCGCTGGGCGAGTTGAGGGCGTTCAGGATCGAGGTGGTGTAGGGGTCTTTCGGCGCGACCCAGGGCCCGATGATCGCCACGATGAGGGCGATGATGAGCGTGATCGCGCCGAAGGTCGCGAGGGGCTGCGTCCGGATGAAGCGCTTGGTGGAGCGCATGTAGCGGTTGCCGGAGGGGCCCGTAAAGAGGACCTGTTGCTGGGTTGCTGTAGCTGCCATCTCTGCCTCCGGCCTACGACACGCGGATGCGCGGGTCGATCAGTCCGTAGGACAGGTCGACCAGCAGGTTGACGCCGATAATCACGAAGGAAAGGAGCAGGGTGACCGCCTGCACCACCTGATAATCCCGTCTTGAGATCGAGTCGAGCATGAGCTGGCCCATGCCCGGGAGGCCGTAGACCGTCTCGATGACGGCGGAGCCGCTGAGCAGAAAGATGAAGCGCAGGCCGATGAGCGTGACCACCGGGATGAGGGCGTTCCTGAGCGCATGGCGGCGGAGCTGGACAGGCCGCGCCAGGCCCTTGGCAGCGGCCGTGCGCATGAAGTCCAGGCGGAGCACCTCAAGCAGGGTCGCCCGCAACATGCGCATCGTCGTCCCGGCCAGGAAGATCGAAAGCACGATCGCCGGGAGCGTGTAGTGCTTCAGGTTCTCGATCGGGTCCGAGAAGAACGGCACGTGTCCGACTGGCGGCGCCCAGTGCCAGTAGTAGGCGGGCAGGGCGATCGTCAGGATGGCGATCCAGAAGTAGGGGATGGAGATCCCGAGGATGGCGATGGAGCGGAGCAGGTAGTCCAGGAAGGAACTCTGCTTGACCGCCGAGAAGACCCCGAGAGGGATACCAATGATGGTCCCGTAGAGGAGGGAGAGGACGCCCAGCTCGATGGTGATGGGCATGCGTTTCTGGACCATCGTCGAGATGTTCTCGCCGGTCCAGAGGGAGTTGCCGAAGTCACCCCTCACGACCTCGCTCACATAGCGGCCGAACTGGACGTAGACCGGGTCGTTGAGGCCGAGTTCGTCCCGCAGTGCCTCACGGTCTTCTTGCGAAGCGCCGGCATCCTGGAAGAACTGGTCAACGATATCGCCCGGCATGAGCCTGACCGAGAAGAAGACGATCAGGATCACCAGGAATACAGACACGCCCGATAACAGCAGGCGGCGAGCAATGTAGGCCCACATTGGCCATCCCCCCTCAATTCGTACCGTCGTCCCACCCGCATAAAGGTCCCGCGGGCGCAAATGGAATTGGCGGATTCTACCCGAATTCCCGGCGCGACGTTCACACATTTCGCGCACCGGAGGGGCATCCGGCTCGTAAGCCGCTGCCACCCGCAAATCCCGGTTTTCCCCAGGCCAATCGACGGTACGTATGATTCGATAGCCTGGACTCCTGTACAACCCGGTCGCTGCTAACTACAATCAAAAGCGATTCTTATGCTTCGAGCAGCGGGATGAGCGATTCCTTCTCTGGGCGCATCCTGGCTGCCTCCTCTAGCGGTAGGACCGGCCACAGATGAGCGGCTTGAACATCGAAGATCTCCGGACACTCCGGCTCGCTGCCGAGTTCGGCAGCTTTAGTAAGGCTGCCGAGCACCTCCTTATCACCCAGCCAGCCGTCTCCCAGCGCATCCGTCACCTCGAACGCGAGCTCGGCTTCGACCTGTTCGAGCGCACTGGCCGCCGCGTCAACCTCTCCGATGCCGGCGAAGTCGTCCTCGAATTCGCCCGTGACCTCGATTCACTCCTCGTCGTCCTCCGTCAGCGCCTTGCGACCACTTCTCTCAGCTCGCAAACCGTCACCGTCGGCGCGAGCGCCGCGACTGCCGGCTTCATCCTCCCCGCCCTCTACCAGGCCCTCTACGCCCGCGATGACCGCGCACGCGTCCGCACCATCCTCCTCCCTCCCGAACAGGTTCGCGCCGGTGTCCAACGGGGCGAGATCGACCTCGCCGTCCTCGCAGCCGTCCACGTCCCGGAGGACCTCCACTCCGAGCACCTCGTCACTCAGCGCCTGCTCCTCGTCGTCCACCCAGGGCATCCATTGGCAGCTCAATCCGATCCGATCGCAATCGAGCAGATCGCCCAGGAACCCTGGGTAACGGCGACACTGGCCACCCAGACCCGCCAGATGGTCCGCGATTGGGCCCGCATCGCCGGTACCGTCCCCCGCATCGTCCTTGAGGTCGATAGCCACGAAGCCATCGGCCGTGCGGTCAAGCGCGGCATCGGCATCGGCTTCGTTATCGAGTCCGTGGCCGCCGACGACATCCGCGAAGGCCGTCTCATCAGTCTCGCGGCCCCCGGCGGTGAGCCGCCCCCCTTCGAGATCGAGATAGGCTACAACCCCGCCTACACCCTCTCTCCCAGCGGCGAGCTCCTCCTCGAAGTCATGCGCACGACCGACTGGCGCAAGAACGTACCCTCCCTCCCCTGAACTCGGCCTCGCGACCCTGTGCCGTACACTACCCCGATGGCAGGCCTCGACATCGTCGTTGCGAACCGCGCATATCTCGATCACGACACCCGCGAACCGCTCTCCCCGGAGAAACAAGGAGGCGCCGGCGGGCTCCTTGCGGTCATGCGGCCGGTAATCCGCCCCTGGCGCGGCGACTCCGGTACCGCCTGGGTTGGCGCGGGCCGTGGCGCCTTCGATCACGAATTCGTCGACGACCGCGGCTACGAGACCATCGAGACTCCCCGTGGCCCCCTTCGCGTCCGCCGCGTCTTCGTGAGCGACGAAGAATGGGACGGGCACTATCGCGTGACCGCCAACAGCTTCCTCTGGCCCCTTCTCCACATTACCGGTGATCCGCTCCCCGCGATCGCGACCCACTATCCCGAGCCCGCCACCCCGTCGAATGCCGCCTGGCGTGCCTATGTCCGCACGAACCGCGCCTTCGCCGCCGCGGCCCTCGAACTCCAGCCCGCGCGTTCGTGCTGGGTCCACGACTACCAGCTGGGCCTGGTCCCCGCCGCCCTCCGCGAAGGTGGCTTCGCCGGCAAGATCGGCTTCTTCCTCCACACCCCCGTCCCCGATATCGCCGTTGCCCGCCCGTTCTTCGATGCCCGCGGCCGCGAACTCATCGCTCGCGTCGTGGCTGGTATCCTCGGTGCGGACATGGTCGGACTACAGTGCGAAGGCGATGTCCGCCGCTTTAAGGCCGCTGCTGCCGTCCTCAACGGCGCCGACGTCACCGCCGATGGCCTCTACTTCGCGGGCCGCCACGTCCGTGTCAGCGCCCATCCGGTCGGTATCGATGTCGACGAAGTCCTCGATATCGGCCGTCTTGCCCACCCACCAGCGCGCGTCGCTTCCCTTGTCGGCGGCGATATCCCCCTCGTCGTTGGCCTGGAACGCGCGGATTTCACGAAGGGGATCCCTGAGCGCCTCGACGCCCTCGCGGCTGCCTACGATGCCGGCGCGCGCTTCCACTACGCGGGCTATGCCTCACCCACCCGCAGCGGCGTCGAAGGCTACGACCAGCTGAACTCCATCATCGAAGCCAAGGCAGCCGTGCTCGCCCGCAAAGCGACCGATGCCGGCTGCACGTTCTTCCACGCGCACGAATCGATCCCCTGGGAGGAGGTCATCGCCCTCATGCGCGATGCCGACGTTGTCTTCACCTCTTCGCTCTCCGACGGCATGAACCTCGTCCCCCTCCAGGCCGCCGCCATCCAGGCCCTCGCGCCCGAAGGCCGGCGCGCCACCATCCTCTGCGGACGCGGGGCCGGCGTCGCCGAAACCTACCGCGACTGCGAGGGCGAAGGTCTCCTCATCGTCGACCCCTTCGATACCCACGGCATGCGCAACGCCCTCATGGATGCCGTCGCCGGGCGCGCCTCACGCGTCTCCGACCTGTTCATCGCCCGGATCCGCGAACGGGATGCGAAGCACTGGGCGACACGGTACCTTAACGAACTCATGGGGGAATGCCCATGATGCGCCCGGAAGACATCGAGAAGTTTCGCGCCGCGGCCAACGCGCCGGGGCCGCTTCTCATCGCAACCGACCTCGATGGCACCCTTGCGCCGATCGTTGAGCGCGCCTCGGATGCTCGGGTCCCCTCCAGCGTCCTCGCCGTCCTCGACCGCCTCGCGGTAGCCCCCGGGGTTAAGGTCGCTGTCATCACCGGGCGCGACCTCAACACCGCCCGCCGGATGGTCCCCTGCGAAGGTGTGGTCGTCGCCGGCAGCCATGGCCTCGAATCCACCCTCGACGACGACGTCCTCCTCCCCGTAAACCGCGGCACGCTCGCAGCCGCCCTCGAAGCCGCCGAACAGCAGGTCATCACCGCAGTGCCGAGCGCCTACCTCCACATCGAACGCAAAGCCATCTCCACCGCGTTCCACTTCCGCCGCGCCCCCGAACTCGAACCCAGTCTTCGTGCCGCACTGAAGAACCTACCGCCGGGCCTCCGTCTCCGCGAAGGCCGCATGGTCCTGGAAGTCCTCCCGGATGCCGATGGCGGCAAGGATCGCGCACTCGCAGCCCTCGCGAGGCACTTCGCCATCCGCTCGCTCATCACCCTCGGCGACGACGCCACCGATGTCAGCATGTTCCGCGTCGCGCTCAAGCTCCGCGAAGTTGGCGGAGTCGCGACCCTCGTCGCCGGCATCTCAGGCGGCGCCGAGACCCCGCCCGAGATCGAAGCGCTCTCCGATGTCCTCCTCCGCTCGACCGAAGAAGCGCTCGAAGCCCTCGAAACCGTCGCACGCTCCCTCGGCGTCTAACCCCGGGCGCTTAGCGCACCAGCGTCCCGAGGATGTGCTCGACCTCCCGCGGTGAGCCCGCAGGCATGCCCACGCTGGGCAGGTCGACCCCAAGCTGGCGACGCTCTTCGATCCCCGCCGCCACCGTCTCGATATCTCCGTAGATCGCCGTCTCGTCGAGCATCCGCTCGCTCACTGCCGCTGCCGCCGCCGCGCTCGCCTTCGCCGGGTCCGATTCGTTCGCCGCGTATGCCGCCTGGATCGCCTTCACCTCGTCGCCGAACCCGTTCCGCGTCAGCATCTGGTGGTAGAAGTCGCCCATCCGCGTCACGTAGAACGAAACCGGCCCCGCCGCCTGCTGCCTCGCCCGCACCGGGTCCGGGTCGATCACCGTCGTCAGCGATGCGACGCACTCAACCGACCCCTCCGGTCGTCCAGCTTTGGTCAGCCCCTCGCCGATGACGTCCATCCCCGCCTTGAAGCGCGACTTCGGCCAGTAGATCGGCATCCAGCCGTCAGCCACCTCGCCCAGCTGCCGGATGCTCGCCGGGGAGATCGATGCGACATAAATCGGGATGTGCCTCCGCACCGGCTCGAACAGCAGCTTGAACCCGCGCTGCAGTTTGAAGACTTCGCCCTCGTAGAACACCTTCTCACCGCTCACGATGAGCGAGATGATCTCGCAGTACTCCCGCAGCCTCTGCAGCGGCTTCCCGAACGGCTCACCGTGCCAGTGCTCGATAACCCGCTGCCCCGACGTCCCCAGCCCCAGGATCACCCGCCCGCCAGAAAGCTCATCCAGCGTCGCAGCCGTCATCGCCAGCATCGCCGGCGAGCGCCCGTAAACCGGCGCAATCCCCGTCCCCAGCTTGATCTTCGAAGTAGCCAGCGCGATCCGCGTCAGGTACGAAAACTGGTCTCGCCCCCACGTCTCCGCCGTGAACACCGCCTCGACCCCTACCTCCTCTGCCACCTTGATCTTCGTGATCATGTCGTTGACCTGGTCCGGGTTCCCCGTGAACCCCACAGAAACGGCGAGTCGGCGCACCATCGTGCATTCTCCTGCAGGCTAGTTTTTCCCTAGCAACGCCGCCGAAGCCTACAGGCCACCACCACCGCGGGCAATCGCTTAAGGCGCTTCGGGTTCCACCAGCGGGGGAAGCCGAAGCTGTGTCCCTTCGTCAGTCGTCGGGACCCAATCATCAGGGTCGCCCCAGTCTGACATTGCG
>JBPPMX010000004.1:0-4310 GCA_051306275.1 Tepidiformaceae bacterium | reverse complement strand
CGGACGCTTCCGCTTCGCCGGCCGCTGAGGAACGAGACGGTGTCACCCGCCACGAGGGAGCTGGTCGGGATGGTTGCCTGGGTCATGGTGGTCACGTGGGCGTTCGATACGCGGACTCTTCGTCGGTGGCCGGTTGGCTATGACGGGGAGCGCGTGACTCTTTCGAGTGAGAACGATCCTGCGGCAAGCGTAGCAGGCGGTGTCTGCGCGGTGCCTTGCTTAGCGGATGGGAGAGATGGGGGACGTCAGCACGCTCCTGCCGAGCGTCCCCCATAGCTGCCGAACAGGGAGAAAGAGGTCACCCTGCGACGGTTTTCCCATCCTAGGCGACGAGGTATGGGAGCGACTGCTAGTTTCTGACATACCGGACATTATCGAGCGATCAAGCCTACGTAAATGTTTTACAGACAGCGTGATCTACTATTTGACAAGGCAAGGCACCTCCCCGCTTTGACCGACTTGGCGGTCCGGGCACCACCCGACCAGCCTGGCGAAATGCCCCCGACAACGACCGGGGGCATTTGCCATTCCCGCGGGGGGCACGGGATACGGGGAATCGTCCCGCTACGATGCGGGGATGCTTCTCAGGATGATGGAGGCCAGCTCGACCGGGCGGGTGAACTGGGGCCAGTGGCCGGTAGGGAGGTCGATGAACTCGACATCTCTGATGCGGGCGAGTTCGGTGGTGTTGGGGTGGTTGGCGCCGATCCATTCACGGGAGCTGGGCGGCGGTGAATTCGCAGCAGATGACGGTGACCGGGATGTCGTAGCGGCGTGGGTCGCGGAGGACCTGGGGATCGGTGGCGACGCGGGCGGGTTGGGAGATGGCGATGCTGCGGAAGCGGGCGCGGATTGCGTCGTCAAAGTCGACGAGGTCTTCGTCGGGAAAGGCGCTCCAGTCGGGAAGGGCGATCTCGCCGTTTACGACGGTCAGCTCGTCGTTGATGCAGGTGCCGTCGGCGGTTGGGCCAGTGTCGACGTAGATGACCCGCGCGACGGATGCGGGGCGGGCATCGACGGATGCGTGGGCGATCGCGCCTCCGCCGCTGTGGCCGACGAGGACAACCGGCGCGTGGAGGGTGTCGATGGTCCGCACGACTGCGTCGACATGGTCGCGGAGGGTGATGCTGGACCGGTCGGCGTCGCGGGACTCGATTCCGGGGAGTGTCAGTGCGTCGACGGTATGCCGGCTTCTTGAAGCGGCGCGGCGACGTCATCCCATGAGGAGGCGTCGAGCCAGAAGCCGGGGATGAGGATGAGGTGCATCGGGAGGAGAGTACAGGTTCGGAGACGGTGGCGTAGCCCTGATTCGGCGGCGACTACCGCTAGCCACCCCTGAAGAGCGATGCAACGAGACCCACGAGCTGTAAGGTCACAAACACGGCCAGCATCTTCATCCACAGCGGCATAGCCCGGAGGCGTTGCCCGAGCCCGGGTGGCAGGCGAAGCCGCTCCGGGCGGCTGGAGGGAGCCGGGTCGTTTGGCGCGCCTGCGACGCGCGGACCAGCCCTCGGGGTCGGGATTCGCCCGCCCGCGCGGCGGCTACTGAGCGTGCCTCCAGTCGATACCTGCTGGCATCCGGGGCACCAGAGTGCGGAGTCCGATGGCCCCCCGAGTGGGCGCCAGGAATGCAGCCCAATGACGTGCCGGAGCCGAACGAGCGAAGTTCGTGCGGCGAGGTCAGCGCCTGCATCTGATAGGGGAAGGTCGCTGGGCAGCCCCGTCTCCGGTGCGGCTTCTGTTGGTGGCTGCGCTGGCCCCTCCGGAGATAGCCCGGAGGGGATCGGCTCGGGGGATGGGAGATCGTTCGCGAGATCCATCACTGACGCGGCTTCTCCGGGCTCCGACACTGGGAGGGCCGCTGCCGGGTCCTGGGTTAGCGCAGCCCTGGCGAGGGGCGAGATCGCAGGTGAGGGTGCGACGTATTCCGGCTCGGGCGACCGGCGGCGCTCTTCGAGCGCTGCCATCAGCGCTTCACGCGAAGGCTCGGTTGTCTCGCCAGTCTCCGAAACAGCTTCCTCACCGAGCCGTTGGCTAACGCTGAGGATCTCGTCGTCGCTATACGCGGTGAGGTCGAATCCTCGCCACCGCATCGTTTCGCGGATGCGGGTGACTCTACGGATGGCGTCCGGCGACCGCGCCTCCCGGGAGGGAGCCGTCTTGAGGCCGAGGATCTCCCGCAACTTATTCATCCTGAATCACATCCTCGGCGTCCGAGCGAGATCGGCAGTCGGCGGAGCAGAGCGGGAGCACGTGCGCGTCAATGCCACGCGCCAAGGTACGCCAGCCCCGAGCCCTCATGCGGTCCTCATCCCCGAATGTCCGGGTCATTCTCCGACACTCGGCTGCAGCGGTGAGGTCGTGCCGATGAGGGTTGCCGGGTCGATGATGATGCCCTGGCCGCTGGGGATCAGCGCTATCTGGACGTTGTCGCTCAATGTCTGAACGGCAGTGAACTGGATGATTTCCGCGCTCAACGAGGCGCCGATCGCCCGGTTAGCGTCGGCCTGGCCTTCAGCGCGGATCCGAACGCCTTCAGCGTCGCCCCGGGCGAGCTCGATTTGCTGGTTCGCCTCAGCCTGGCGTTGACGGATACGCTCTTCCTCACGCAGCGCGTCCTGGGTGGCGATCTGCTTCGACTCGATAGCCTCTTTGAACTCGGGACGGAAATCGATCTCGTCGATGAGGAGGTCTGCAACGGTAATTGAATACTGAGCGAGGTCTTCCAGGAGCCGATCCTTGACCGCCTGGCGGATGGCCTCCCGGTTTGGGGCGACATCGACCGTTGCGTACTTCACCACTTCCTGCTTGAAGTAGTCGTTGACCCGGGGCTCGACGAGCCGGTTCGAACCAGTTGACCCCCACGGTCCTGTAGAGCGTCTGCACTGCTCCCGGGGCAACTGAGTAGTTGAGGGTGGCGACGATGAACACGTCCTGTGTTTCGAGGGAGAACGCGTTTACGGCCTCGAAGCGCTGGCGCTGGATCTGTGTACTTTCAGTGCGCGTGGTCTGCCAGGGCAGGATGAACTGCAAACCCTCGTCCCGCTGGCTCACAATTGACCCGAACTGGTAGACGATCGCGACGTGACCAGCGCCAACCTGACGGGTTGAGGCGACCGCGGTGTGCAGTCCGACCCACAGGACGCCGATGATGAGTGCGCCTGCCATGAGCAGCATGCCGCGGTCGGCGCCGGGGGAGTTGGGGGGGCTTTCCCGGCGCATTGCGCGGCCGAGGAAGAACACGGCGGTGCCGATGAACAGGGCAATAACAACACTGAAGATCCAGGACATTGAGTTCACGCTCCGGTGGCAAGGTATCGACCACGTTAACAGGATGCCCGTCCGCAGGTTCGAGAGGCGCGTCGAGACGAGCGGGCGTCCGCCGCGGAATCCATCCATTCGCGGGACGAGCGGGGGTGCCAGCGCCGGATGCCGGGAAGGAGCGCTGTGTTCCTCGACGGGGCCGCGGAGGGTTCATGCTGATGAGGGGCGGTAACTTGGCCTCAGCGGATGCTCTGGCGCCCGCAGGCTGCGGTGAGGGTGCCGGGCACTGCTTCGAAGACGCCTTCGGTCAGCCCCGTCATCGAAGTTCCCTTCGGCGGTGAGGTTGTCGCCGTCGATCCGGATCACGGTTTCGCGGGGGGCAAGACGGAAGTCGCTTGGTGACGACCACTTTACGGCGGGGTTTGTGAAGTCCTGGATGTCGGCGATGTAGACCTCGTAGTCGACGCCGGCACCTTCGTAGCGGCCGTCGCCGTCGGTGATGTTCGCTTGCATCTGGACGCGGGCACCGGTGCTGTGTTCGCCACGCGCGTCCGAACTGAACGAGAAGGTGTCGCTGCGGGTCGCGTCGTGACCGAAAGCACAGCTGAAGGAGGCGAACTCCCAGCTCTCGTCGCCGATGGCGAGGGTGGCGCTGCCACGGTCGCCCGCAGGGGCGCCCCCCTCCACCCGCGGTGGTCGGTACGGGGCTAGATGACCCGTTGGACGAGGCAGTGGTCGGCGCATCTTCTGAGGCGTCGTCATCGTCACCGCCGCATGCGAAGAGGAGCGTACCTACGAACAGGGTGGGCGCCCAGGACAATCTCGCCAGGGGAATGTGAGCACTCATGACGGCACCCTACCGAGTCGGAGATCGGTTGCCAACCCCAGTTGAGGCGTCCTGAGGCAGGGGAATTCTGGTGCCGAAGGTGGGATTCGAACCCACATGGGTTTGAGCCCAGCGGTGTTTGAGACCGCCGCGTCTGCCATTCCGCCACTTCGGCGCTGGGGCAATGATAGGGTGCCGGGGGATGAGGTTCGAATGGAAA
>JBPPMX010000003.1:0-2051 GCA_051306275.1 Tepidiformaceae bacterium | reverse complement strand
CTCGAGTACATCTTCTGGAGAGCTTCGTGCGCATCGACGCCCATGGAGTATGTCGAGGAGATCATCTGGAACTCGTGGTTGGCTTCGGCAGCCTTCCAGGTGCCCCACTCGAGGCCCTTGACGGAGGGCTCGAGAACACCACCGGAGACCTCTTTGTACATCTCGGCGGCAAGCTGTAGTTCGTCGATCCCGATGCTGCGGTTCGGAACAGACCAGCCCATGATCTCCCACTTGAACGGCTTGTCCTTCGTGTACCCGGCCTGTTCGAAGAGGGCGAGCGCGTCTTTGATGTCCTGGGCCCGCTTCGCGGAGTCTGTCCGGTAGCCCGGGAGTTCGAGGACTTCCTTTTCGGAGAGTCCAAAGCCGGCGGAGACGTGACCATGGCCGAGGGCAATGCTGCGGTAGCCGCCGAGGGGGTAGGCATACCGAATCTGCGGGTCGCGGTCGAGAATGAGGTTAATCGCCTGGCGGACCCTGAGGTCGTTGAACGGCGGCGCACCGGTGTTCATGAAGTGACCCTGCGCAGACGCCTCGTTGACACCCGTGTTGGTAAAGGCATCGACGCCCGCGTCCTCGAGGACAGCCTCGTTGCTATCGAAGCCTTCCTGGATCTCGGCGGCGAGGGCCACGATTTCGAGGTTGCCTGCGATGAACTGGGACCAGTGGTCGCCGATGACGAACTGCTGGACCTTATCGAGGTAGGGCTTGCCCGTGCGCCAGTAGTTGGGGTGGCGGCTGAGCTGTGCACCCTGGTCGGTGCTGGCGGAATCGACGACGAAGCCGCCTGTGCCGATGGTTGCCTTGTCGGTCTTGAGGTCGCCATAGGTGGCGACGGTCTCGGGGGCGAGGATGATGAACTGGTAGCCCGCGAGGGTAGTCAGGAGGACGGCGTTCGGGAACTTGGTGGTGATGCGGACAGTCTTGGCGTCGATGGCCTCGACTTTGTCGATCGAGGCGAGGTCGCCCTTGTGGATGAAGCTCGGCTGGTCGGTGCGGGCGCGGTTGATCGAGAAGACGACATCTTCGGCGGTCATCACGCGACCGTTCACCGGGGCCTTGTCGTGGAATTTCACGCCTTCCTGGATGGTGAAGACGTAGGTGTTGTCGTCGGGCTGCTCCGGCATGTCCTTCGCGAGGTCCGGCTCGGGGAGCTGGGCCGCGTCCTGGTAGCGGAGGAGGCGGTTGTAGGTGGCGGAGATGATGGCCCGGGCGCCCGAGATGGAGTCCTGGTGGATGTCGAGATGCGGGGTGCCCTGCCACGCCCAGCGGTAGAGGCCTCCACGCTTGGGCTCGGCTGCTGTGTCGGTTGTGGGCTTTTCGGTCGACCGGGTGGGATCTGGGCTCCCGCCCTCGTCGTCGTCGTCACCACAGCCGACGAGGGCAAGGCCGCCGAGGCCAGCGCCCGCGAGTGAGCCGCGGCGGAGGAGGGTGCGTCGTGCGTAGCGATCGCGCGCGACGCGGGTCCAATAGTTATCGGTCATGTATCCCCTCGTCGAGGGGTGCGATTTCCGCTCACACCCCCCGTCGATTGCCAGTATCGATCGCGCGGCGGGGCGATGACAAGGTTCCAAACGGGGCATGAGAACTGGGGGCTAGCTCTGATCGGGCGTGAGTCGGAGCGCGGAGAGATGAGTCGCGAGGCGGCGGACGCGGGTTTCGGCGGTCTTTGCGCCGCCGAGGGCGAGGACGATGCGTCGCTTGTTGCTGTAGGAGAGGGCTTCGAAGGCGGCGCTGGCCGGGGGGTCTGCGGCGAGAGCAGCGGCGAGGTCGGGGGGTACGATAACTTCGCGAGGGGCGGTATCGAGTTCGATGTGGATGTCGAGCTCGTCGCCTGCGGTGATGGCGGCGGCCTGGCGCTGTTCGGCGCTGACGGGGATCCAGAAGTCGCCGCCCATGGGGGCGATGGTGGTGCGGTAGGTGTGGTGTCCGATAGTGACGGTGACGGCGGGTCGTTTGCCGCTGCGGAGGGCGGTGACGAATTCGGGAGGGACCTGGATCCCGGTGGAGGTCTTGCCGCTGAGGTGGAGGGTGGCGCGGAATTGCATTGGGGG
>JBPPMX010000002.1:0-21227 GCA_051306275.1 Tepidiformaceae bacterium | reverse complement strand
CTCGAGGATCAGGTCATCGACCTGGACGCCTGCGCCTTCGACGCACTTCGTCAGGTTCTGGATAGCGGAAAGAGCGCCGGTAACGATGTGCGTCTCAGCGTCGAGCCGAGATCCGTACATGCCGACCGGGTCCGTCACCTGGTCCGTCCCCTCGACCCAGTACCCGCGCGGCAGGACGTGGATCACCTGCCGGTTCGTCGGGATGCTGATCTGCCCCGCGCTTTCCAGGACGCGGGCGCGGTCATCAGCCGAGATCGGTCGCGACCGATCCGGCACCGCCACAATCCCGCGGTTGTTCTGCGACGTGATGTGTGAGCCGGCGATCCCGACCACGGCGCTCAGGATCCGCATCCCGCAGGACTGCTCGGCCTTATCAACCGCAATTCGGATCGCTTCCCGCGCCGACTGAATGTTGTCGATCACGCCCCGGGTGAGGCCGGCTGCCGGCGCGACACCGAACCCGAGGATCCGCGTCTCCCCCTGTTCGCCGATGTCGCCAACGACCACAGCCACCTTTGTGGTGCCTACATCGATTGCTGCGACGGTTGTCCTGCGCTTCATAACGAGCCTCCTACTGGATGACCGGCCGGTTGCCGTACCGGAGGTCAATGGACGTGTACGAGATCCCGCGGATGCGGGCCTCGGTCTGGAGGGCCGCCCAAACGGACAGCTTGTAGGCGATAGAGCTGGAGTCCCCGAAGAGGGCGACCTGGCCATCCGCGGTCGTGACCTGCACGCCTTTGCCTTCGAGGTATGCGACTTCGCTCACGGTCGTGCCGAGCTGCAACGGAAGGCGGTCGTAGAGTTCCGCTGCCGCATCGACTGCCTGGTAGTCGACCCGCTGGCCCTGTGCGAGCGCGCCCGTGCCCTCGCTCCGGATCGCGGGGGACCCCGCGGCCGGCGGGAGCGTGCCGAGCACGTAGCCTTCGCGATCGATCGTGTAGGTCACCCCCGCCTGCTCCCATGTCCCCCATGCCTGGCGTTCCCGGACAATGATCCGCACGGTGTTCGGCCACGCCCGCTCGACCTTGACCTCATTCACGAGCGGCAGGCCATAGAGCCGTCCCTGCGCGGAAGCGAGGTCGGCCATGAACATGTGGTCGCCGAACAGGTTTGCGCGGTCGACAATCGTGTCCGTCGAAACGCGCTCGTTTCCTTCGACCTCGATGTTCGAAACCTCGAAGAAGGGCGACTGCCAGAGCCATGCCGCGCCGGTCAGCAGTGCGAGGCTCGCGACGACCGCGCCAAGTCCGAAAATCCAGCGCCGCTCAAGCCGCCAGTTGTGACTGCGACGCTCTCGCGGGGGGCGGGCTGGTGGTTGCGATCCGCCGCCACCGCCGCCGATGACGCCGTGGCTTCGCTTCACGATCATGCGGGGACGCCGTTCCCCGACAGGTGGGCGGTTTCGCTTCACGATCATCGCGCGGACCTCCGTGCCTGCCGTTCGAACCCGAGCTCGAGGATTCGGGTCAGCAGGTCCGCATACGGGAGCCCGGAGGCTTCCCAGAGCTTCGGGTACATGCTGATGCTCGTGAACCCCGGGATCGTGTTGATCTCGTTCGCGATCACTTCCGTCCCGCGCACGAAGAAGTCGACGCGTGCGTAGCCTTCGCAGCCCATCGCCTGGTACATCCGGATGGCCATCTGCCGCACCCGCTCCTGCGTTGCTTCCGTGACCCGCGCAGGGATGTGCAGCGCCGTCGTCGATGCGGAGTCGTACTTGCTGTCGTAGTCGTAGAACTCGCGGTCAGGCTGGACCTCGCCAGTGATGCTGGCTTCTGGTCGCTCGTTCCCGAGCACCGAGCACTCGACCTCCTGGCCGGCCACCGACTCCTCGACCACGACCTTGTCGTCGTACGCGAACGCTGCGGCGAACGCCTGCGCCAGGTCTTCGCGCGACCGCACACGAGTGATGCCCACGCTCGATCCACCGTTCGCGGGCTTCACAAAAGCCGGGTAGCCCAGCTGCGATTCGATGAACGATGCCGCCTCGTCTGGCTTGTCGCTGACTTCCCACTGGCGGAGGACGCCGTACTTCGCGACCGGGATCCCCGCCTCGTGGAACAGTGCCTTCATCAGCGCCTTGTCCATCCCAATCGCGCTCGCTGCTACCCCGCACCCTGCGTAGGGGACGCCGGCCGTCTCGAGGAAGCCCTGCAGCGTGCCATCCTCCCCATAGGTGCCGTGGATGAGCGGGAAGGCGATGTCGCACGACGCCAGCTCGCGGAGAGCGTCACTCGTGAGCAACGGCTGGCCGGCTGTCGTGAACGATCGAACTCCCGCGCTCAGGAGTGTCTCTGTCTCTCCCGGGGTAATCCATGCGCCCGAACGCGAGACTCCGAACGGCACCACGTCCCAGCGCGCCGGGTCCAGCGCCGACATAACGGAACGCGCGCTCACGATGCTTACTTCGTGTTCGCCGCTGCGGCCACCGAGGATCACCGCGACTCGCTGCCTCGCCATCACCACGCCCCCACAAAGGCAACTTCGCGTTCGAGCTTGATCCCGAACTGCTCCGCGACCCGGCGCTCGGCCTCTTCTACGAGCCACGCGACATCGGTCGCGCGCGCGTGCCCGAGGTTCACGAAGAAGTTGCAGTGCTTGTCGCTGATGGCAGCGTCACCACGTGCCACCCCGCGTAGGCCAACATCATCAATAAGCCGCCACGCCGGGTGCTCCGGCGGGTTCTTGAACATGGATCCGGCGTTGCGCCCGCGCGGCTGCGCGGCAAGGCGCTTCGTGTCGTGGGCCGCGGCCCGGGCAAGGAGCTCGCCACTATCGCCCGGTGTCAGGCGAACCTCAGCTTCAAGGATCGTCTTGCCAGCGAACTGGCCGCGGGTGAACACGCTGCCCCGATACACGAGCCCGAGCGCTTCGGCCTCGATCCAGTCCGCGGAGCCATCCTGCTCCTGCAGGCGAACGCGTGTGAGGACGTCGCCGAGGCACCCACCGTAGGCGCCCGCGTTGTAGACGACTGCGCCGCCGAGCGTTCCCGGGATCCCGACCGCCCACGTGAGCCCATCGAGCCCTGCCCGGCAGGCACGTCGGCTGAACGCCGCGAAGCTTGTACCACTTTCGAGCGTGTAGGTGACCCCGTCGTCGGCCGGTCGCTCGGTCCGGGCGCGGTTGTCGAGGACGACGCCCCGGATACCCGCATCGGCGACAAGGATGTTGCTCCCGCTCCCAAGGACGAATGGCTCGATGCCAGCGTCGCGGCTCGCGAGCGATGCCCCCGCGAGCCCGTCCGCATCCCGGACCGTTACGAAGATATCCGCAGGCCCGCCGACCCCGAACGTGGTGTGGCGTGAAAGCGCCTCACCTGTCCGGACGGTGCCATACGCTTCCAGCGTCGTGGCGAGCGCAGCGAGGTCCGTCATTTCAGGACCTCAAGGAGTCGTGGCCCGACCGCATCCACATCGCCGGCGCCAATCGTGAAAATCACATCCCCGGCGGACGCGAGGTTCGCTGCCTTCTCTGCTGCGTCGTCGAAGTCGCGCGCGTAGACAGCCGGCGGTCGCGTGATCGCCCGTGCAAGCTCTTCGGCGCCCTTGCCCGCTGACTCCGGTTCGCGTGCGGCGTACGTCTCGAGCACCACCAGCGCGTCGAGGTCGTCCCAACAGCTCGTCCACTCGTCCCAGAGGTAGGCGGTGCGGCTGTAGGTGTGCGGCTGGAATACGCCGATGATGCGCCGGCCACCGAACTTCGCGCGGGCCGCGCTCAGCGTCGCGCGGACCTCGGTTGGGTGGTGGGCGTAGTCATCCATCACGAGCACGCCCTTCGCCTCGCCGACGAGCTCGAACCGGCGCCGTGCGCCGCGGAACTTCGAAACGGCCTTCGAGATGTCGCCAAACTCCACCCCTTCGTGGAGGCAGACGGCCGCCGCGGCCAGCGTGTCGATCACGAAGTGCTGCCCGGGGACATTCACGATGAGTTGTCCAACGTCTTTCCCAAGCTGAAGCATGGCGAACGTCGCATTTGAGCCGGTGTATCTCGGGTTACCCGCCATCCAGTGGTCACGCGGACTGAGTCCGAACGTCTCCACCTCGACACCGCTGAGCGCCGTCGACGATGCCAGCGCTTCGGTCGTCGGGCTTCCGTCGCCGACAAGCAGGACTCCACCCGGGATCACACGCTGCGCGAACTGCTCGAACGCCTCGACGTAGGCCTCGGGCGTCCCGTAGTAGTCCAGGTGGTCCGGCTCAATGTTCGTGATCACCGCGACCGCCGGGTCATATTCGAGGAATGCGCGCCCGTACTCGTCCGCCTCCACCACGCAGACATCGCCCTCGCCCCACGCTGCATTCCCCCCAAGGTCGATGCTTTCGCCGCCGAGCATGTACATCGGCTTCCGCCCGGCCTCGCTCAGGATGAACGCGATGAGCGACGAGGTTGTTGTCTTCCCGTGCGAACCCGCGACTGCGATCACCCTCTTCTCCGCCATGAGGCGAGCGACCATCTCCGCGCGGACGAGGACGGGGATACCGCGGCGGCGCGCTTCAATCAGCTCCGGGTTGTCGTCCTTCGCCGCGACCGTGGTGACGACGAGGGTGGCCTCGCCGACGTTTGCCGCAGCGTGGCCCTCGAAAACCGTCGCGCCGAGGTCTTGGAGGCGCGCGGTTAGTGGCGTTGGCCGCAGGTCGCTCCCGGTGACGACGATGTTCTGCGCACGGAGGATCTGGGCGATGGCGGACATGTGCATGCCGCCGATGCCGATGAGATGGACAGGGCCCGGGATCCGGTCGGTCATCGCGTTGCCACCTCCAGGATCAGGTCACCGATAGCATTCGCCGCGTTCGGCCGCGCGAGGTTCGTCGCTGCGTCACGCATGGCAGCCAGGCGCGCCGTGTCCGCAAGCAGGTCGCGGACGGTGGGTGCGAATCCATCGAGGTCGGCCTCGTTCAGGAGCACCGCCGCCCCGCCGTCTCGGAGCCAGGCTGCGTTGTCGCGCTGGTGTCCGCCCGCGAACGTGCCAGGAACGAGGATAGACGGCAGCCCCGCAGCAGGGAGTTCACCAAGTACGCTCGCCCCGGCCCGCATCACCGCGAGGTCCGCCGCCAGCATCGCGAGCGGCAGATCGTCGCGGTACGCGTCCGGCCGGTACTTCTCGCGCAGGTCGGGCTCCAGCTCGTCGCGGATCGCGGACGCCTCGGCGATATCCGCGGCGCCCGTCACATGCACCACCACCGCACTCTCCAGGAGACCGGGAAGCGCCGCGAAGACCGCCCGGTTGATCGCCTGCGACCCCTGCGAAGCACCTGCTATCAGCAGCACCTTCGCGCCTGCCGGAATCCCAAGTGCCGCCCGTGCCTCTTCGCGCGTTGCCCTGAAGAACGTGTCGCGTACCGGGTAGCCGGTCACGACAGTCTTGCCGACGGGGAGGTGTGCGAGAGCGGCCTCGGTGGTCGTCGCCATCCGCGTCGCGAGCAGCTTCTCCGCGCGGACTGCCCACCCTGGAGTGACATCCGGCAGGTACACGACCAGCGGACGCCTGAGGATGCGAGCCGCCAGGCTGCACGGGAAGCTCGCATACCCACCGGTGCTGAAGACGGCGTCCGGGCGAAACGCACGCAGCTTGCGAATGGCGATCAGCGTCCCACTGAGCAGGCTCCACAACGACTTCACGAGGCGGATCGGCCCACGTCCACGCACACCGGCGGCCGGGACCGATTCGAACCGGATCCCGCGCGCTTCGATCGTCGCTCGCTCGCCCCGGTCTTCCGGGCCGAAGAACGCGACTTCGAGCGCGAGGCCGGGGCGCGCTCGGAGCGCGTCCAGTACCGCCATCGCGGGGATGATGTGCCCACCCGTACCGCCTGCGGTTAGCGCGAGCCTCATCGTCCGCCCCTCCGGATGATCCGGCGGTCGTCTGGCTCGTCCGGGATCAGGTCGCGGTCGAGATAGCCACCACGGTCGTGGCCATAGCGGGAAATGCTGACGAGGACACCAACCGCAAGCATCAGCGATGCAAGCGCGCTGCCTCCGGAGCTCATGAACGGGAGCGGGACGCCCGTGAGCGGGATGACGCGGGTGATCCCCCCGATGTTCAGAAGCGCCTGGACGATGACCCACGTCGTGATGCCGGTGGCGATGAGCATGCCGAACTTATCGCGGCAGCGGCTCGCCGTCTGGTATCCCCGGACCATGAACAGGACGAACAGGCAGAGGACCGCCATCGCCCCGATGATGCCTAACTCCTCGCCGATAATCGCAAAGATGCCGTCCGTGTGGCTGCCGGGGATATAGAAGAACTTGCCGCGGCTTGCTCCGAGTCCAAGCCCATCGACCCCGCCGTTGCCCATCGCGATGATCGCCTGGAGCGTCTGGAAGCCGTTCCCGAGCGGGTCTTCTTCAGCGTTGAAGAAAGCGTCCAGTCGATCGAGTCGATAGCCCTCCGCCACCGCGAGGAATGACACCGCGACGAGTCCGGCGCTCCCCAGCGCCACCATCTGCAGGATCGACGCGCCCGCGGCCCAGAACATTGTGACGGTGATCGCCAGGAGAATCAGCGTGGTGCCAAGGTCAGGCTCCAGCACGATCAGCACCCCCACGCTGGCGATGATCGCAACGAACGGCAGCAGCCCGTTCTCGAAGCTCCGAATGCTGTCGCCCTTCCCCGCGAGCCACGCCGCGAGGTAGATCGTGACCGAGAACTTCGCGAACTCCGCCGGCTGCACCGTGAATCCACCGACCCCGAGCCAGCGCCGCGACCCGTTTACGTCGATACCAATGATCAGCACCGCTACGAGGACCGCCAGCGTCGCAAGCATCATCGGCACAGCGAGTTTCTGGAGAATGTGGTAGTCCGTCCGCATCGCGGTTACCAGCAAGATCGCCCCGATGACCGCCCAGAACGCCTGGCGCGTGATGAAGTAGTTCGCGTCACCGTAGTCAGCGAGGGCAATGACGAAGCTCGCGCTGTAGACCGCGACAAGGCCCACGATGACGAGCACCGCTGTCAGCAGCAGAAGCGCGTAGTCGGGCCTCCCGGGAAGCCACTGGCCGGTGCGGGTTGAGGCGGCTATGGCTGCACCTCCGAGGTAAATCCCGGGAGTGCCCGGACAAGTGCGCGAAACGCCTCGCCCCGCGCCTCGAAGTTCGGATACGCATCGAAGCTCGTGCCTGCGGGCGAAAACAGGACGACATCGCCAGCGGCGACCTCACGCGAAGCAGCGTCGACCGCTTCCGCGACCGTTTCGACGAGCGTTGTCTGTGGGACGACCCCCCGAAGGCCCTCGAAGTACTGCGGGCCAGACTCGCCGAAGCAGACCACGGCGCGGCACCGCGCCCCCGCGAGATCCTGCAACGGGCCGAGGGGGAGGTTCTTGTCACGTCCGCCGAGAATCAGGACTACCGGCTCGCTGAAGGAGCGGAGCCCCGCGACCGCCCGCTCTGGGCTCGTCGCGATGCTGTCGTTCACCCAGGTGGCGTCGTTCGCCATGCCGACGACTTCTAGCCGGTGGGCCACGCCGCGGAACGATCGGATCGCACCCGCCATCGCGCTATGCGTGATCCCCGCCGCCGAGGCGATCGCACACGCCATAACAACGTTCGAGAGGTTGTGCTCGCCGCGCAGGCGAAGCCCATCAAGCGACACCGTGCCCGTGTGGCCGCCAAGACGCGTGACAATCTGCCCGTCCTCGAGCCATGCGCCATCGGCGCCGTTGATCGTCGTCAGCGAGCTCCGCAGCAGGCGGCCGTGGACATCGCCGCCGAGGCCGCGGCTGGTGTGGTCGTCCGCGTTCAGGATCGCGGTGTCCTCGTTGGATTGGTGGGTGAGCAGGTTGCGCTTCAGCCCCACGTATTCGTCCCAGTTGAACTGGTCGAGGTGATTTGGCGTGATATTCGTGATCGCGGCGATGGCCGGGGAGCGGTCGGTGTACTGAAGCTGCGTATGGCTGATCTCGAGGATCACCGTCGTCGTCGGGGTGATCTCGTCCAGCCGCTCGAGCATCGGGCGTCCGATGTTCCCACCCACCTGGTGGTCGATCCCTGCCTCGGCTGCCATCGCGCCCACAAGCGATGTCGTGGTGGTCTTGCCGCTCGACCCCGTGATCCCGACGACCTTCCCCGGGCAGAGCTGGAGGAACAGGCGCATCTGCGAGGTAACTGGGGTCCCCGCCTGCCGTGCCGCGATCACCGCGGGATCGTTGCGGAGCACCGACTGTGAAACCGCGAGCAGATCGAACCCCGTCGGATCGAGGAACGGCGCTCCAGTGACCGTACGCTCCACGCCTTCAGGCACGGCGACTCCGGCGGCGACGAGTTGAGCGTTGGAGCGGGTGTCGCTGACCGTCACGGAGGCCCCGTT
The DNA here is from genome assembly GCA_051306275.1 of Tepidiformaceae bacterium. GTDB lineage: Bacteria > Chloroflexota > Dehalococcoidia > Tepidiformales > Tepidiformaceae > JBPPMX01. Next base: position 12,919 of record JBPPMX010000002.1, on the reverse strand, counting down.
CCGGATGAGCCATGTCGCCAGGTCCCGCCCTTCGATCCCGAGCGAATACACGAGGACACGCTTGCCGTAGACATCCGGCGGCGCCCCATTCGCATCTGTTACGCGCATATGTGCGGTCATTCCGGCACCGCCAGCGCCAGCGCCACCCCAAGCATCGCCGCGGCGATCCCGAACAGCCAGAATCGGGTCACGATCTTGGTCTCGGGCCAGCCAGAGAGCTCAAGGTGGTTGTGGAGCGGAGCCCGCTTGAAGAAGCGCTTGCCGCCCGTGAGCTTGAAGTAGCCGATCTGGATGATGTTCGAAAGCGCCTCGGCGACGAACACGACGCCGATGATCGGCAGGAGCAGCCAGTGGCCGGTCATCAGCGCGACGACCGCCAGGCTCGATCCGAGCGCCAGCGCGCCAGTGTCACCCATGAACACCATCGCGGGATGCGCGTTGAACCAGAGGAACCCGAGATTCGCCCCGGCAACGATGAAGGCGAACGTGCCGACGTGCGGCTGTTCCTGCACGAACCCGACGATTCCGTACGCGATGAACGCGATGAGCGTCGTCCCGCCGGCAAGCGCATCGAGCCCGTCGGTGACCGCCACCGCGCTTGTAGTGGCGACGATCGTGATGACTGCGATCGGGAGATAGAGGAGGCCGAGCTTGTAATGCCCAACCCACGGGAGGTTCAGGGATTCGACTTCGAGGTAGTCGTACAGGATCCACGCGGCTCCGCAGGCAAGCGCGGTAGTGAACGCAACCTTGAATCGCCACGAAAGGCCGGTCTGGCGGCGGTGCTGGAGCGTCCCGAGGTCATCGACGAAACCCGCCGCTCCCGTCAGTCCGATCATCCCGAGCGGAAGGAGGATCGACTGGAAGTTCCACCATTCCACGGCGACCGCGGTCACGAGGAACGCAGGTACCCAGATGATGAATCCGCCGAACGTCGGCGTGCCCTGCTTCGCGGTATGCGATTCGGGCTGGTACTCGCCGATTTGCTTGTGCCCGCCCTGGGACCGGATGTACCCCAGGATCGGGTAGCCGAGCGCGAGGCTCAGGGCGAAGGCGATGCATCCCGAAATCAGGGCGTGGATCATTCTGCGCCCTCCAGGATGGGGATGACCGTCTCGAACGCCTGGCTGCGCGAAGCCTTCACCAGCACGTGGTCCCCGGATCCCAGGCGTGCGGCGAGCGCGGCGGCGGCGTCGTCTTTCGATGTGAACCAGCGCGCGTCCGCGAGTCCGGCGGCCAGCGCTGATTCGACCATGGCCCGGCATGGCTCCCCGACCGCATAGAGCGCGTCGCAGGTGGAGGCTGCCAGCGCCCCGATCGCACGGTGCTCCGCCTCCTCGTGGTCGCCAAGCTCTGCCATGACACCCAGCAGCGCGTACCGCTTCCCGGATTCAAGTGTCCCCAGGAGCCGAAGTGCCCCCGCGACTGACGCGGGGCTAGCGTTGTAGCGGTCGTCGAGGATCGTCGCGCCGGATGCTGCGGTGCGTTGCCGAAGGCGCCCTTCCGGCTCCGCGGCAGACAGTGCCGCCGTGGCCTCAGCAAGGGAGACTCCGAGGGCGAGACACGACCCGATCGCGCTCAGCGCTGCCGGAATCACGTGCTGACCGGGCAGCGGCGAACACGCCTCTGCGCTCTCCCCGCCGTAGGTGACGGTGAATCGTGTGCCTGCAAGACCGCGGTCCGTGACGTCGCCCAGCCGAAGGGTCGCGCTCGGTGATGCGCCGAAGGTGATCGTGCGGGCGCCGACCGTATCCACCGCCGCGGCAATCCGCGGGTCATCCGCGTTCAAGATCGCCGTGCCGGATTCCGGGAGCCACCGCGCGAGTGACAGCTTCTCCTCGGCGATCGCATCGATACTCCCGAGCTTGGAGACGTGCGTGAGGCCGATGTTCAGGACGACCCCAACCTCCGGTCGGGCGGTTTCGCAGAGCTGGACGATTTCGCCCGGACTGTCCATCCCCATTTCAAGGACCGAAACGCGGTCCCCATTCCGAAGGCTCATTACTGCGAGCGGGAGCCCTTCGCGACTGTTGAAGTTGCCCTGGCTCCAGTGCGTTTGCACTCGCGTCCGAAGGGTCGCACCCGTGAGCTCCTTCGCGGTCGTCTTGCCCACGGTGCCCGTGATGCCGATCACCCGGGGCTTGCAGACATCAAGCCACGCACGAGCGAGTTCGTGCAGCGCGCGAATCGTGTCCGGCACGATCACGATAGTGGCGTCGCCGGTCGGCGCGTCTGGCTCGCGTTCGCAGATGATTGCCGCCGCGCCCGCCGTGAGGGCGGCCGGCACGAAGACGTTCCCATCGAGCGATTCACCGCGAAACGCGGCGAAGAGGTCTCCGGGCTGAACGAGCCGCGAATCGGCCGCGCCCGCTGCGATTGTGCGGTCTGGCCCCGGAATCACCCGATAGCCACGCGCACTCAGTTCGCTCGCGATGAAGCCAGTGGTGATCTCGCCGCTCATTCGTCCGTCCTCACATAGGCTGGCCCATCGGGCCGGACGTTGAGGTAGTGCAGCGTGTCATCGATGAGACTGGCCACGACCGGGCCAGCAGCCTGGGTGCCTGTGAGGCCGTCCGCGTTCTGGTCGAGCTTCACAAGGATGATGACCTTCGGATCGTCCGCCGGTGCGAACCCGACGAACGAGGCGATCGTCTGGACCGTGTTGTAACCCGCCGTGATCGGCACATCGGCCGTCCCGGATTTACCGCCCGCCGTGTAGTCGTCCGGCTTGGGCCGATACGGCATCGCGACCACCGACTCGAGCATGTCGCGGATCTGGGCGCTGGCGGCCTCGGAGATCGGGTGGCTCACCACATTCGGCTCTATCTCCTGGCGCGTCCCGTCTTCGTGAATGAGCGCCTTAACGAGCTGCGGCTGGAGCAGATTGCCACCATTAATCGCCGCGGCCACTGCGGTGATCATCTGAAGCGGCGTCACGCTGATCGATTGCCCGAAGGATTGCGTCGCCAGGTCGACGGGCGACCAGGCCTCGTCGTCCGGCGTGCGAAACACCCCCGAAGCCTCCCCGCTCACTCCAACGCCTGTCGGCACGCCAAACCCGAACGCGGTCAGGTAATCGTGGAAGACCTCGTCGCCCAGGCGCTCGACCATGAACACCGCACCGGTGTTGATCGAGTTCTGCAGGACGCCTGTCATGGTCTGCGCGCCATACACGCCGTAGTCCCAGTTCCGGAGCACCGTTCCGTAGATGTCGACGGCACCCGAGTCGAAATAGCTCGTGTCTGGTGTGACCACTCCGCGGTCGAGCGCCGCCGCTGTGGTGATCACCTTCATCACGCTGCCGGGCTCGTACAGGTCCGTGACGTTCCGGTTCCGGAACAGCTCTAGCTGCTCCGGGTCATCCAGGTCGAGCGTGCTGTATTTCAGCCCCGGGCTCGACGCCATCGCCAGGATCTCGCCCGTGAACGGATTCATCATGATGATCGACCCGCCCGTCGCCTGGTGGTCGATGATCGCCGCCTCCAGGGTGTCCTCGGCGAGGCCCTGCAGGTACCGGTCGATTGTAAGGACCATGTCCTTACCCGGCTCGGGGGCCTCGCGGACGAACCGGCCGAACGGTATCGGGTCGCCGGTGCTGTCGCGCTCGTAGATGGCGCGCCCGGCCTTCCCCTGGAGGACATCGTTATAGTCCGCCTCAATCCCGGTTAGCCCGATGTTGTCCTGGCCCATGAAACCGAGAAGGGATGCCCCGGTATCGCCTTCGGGATACACCCGGTCCGTGTTCGGGAGCGCGATGACGCCGGTGAGGTCTTCGTTGACGACCAATTCGCCGGTCTCGTACTCAAGGTCTCGGCGGACGAGCACGTCGGGCGCTTCGCTAATGCGGACGGCATCAACCAGGGCTGTGGGGGTTGTCCCGAGAAGCTCCGCCAGGGTAGTGAAGGATTCGCCAGACGGGTCGGCCTCGGACCAGATCCGGCGGTTGAGATAGATGTCCCAGGTGTCGATGCTTGTCGCGAGGGGGTTGCCGTTGCGGTCGAGGATGGCGCCACGGGCCGCGTAGAGAGTGTCCCCGCCAAGGAGTTCGATGCGCGCTTCTTCTGCGTATCGGGGGTGTTCGAGGACCTGCAGCTGGAAGAGCCGACCGGCCACCAGCGCGGCAAACGCGCCGAGAAATACCGCAGGCACCCAGACACGCCGGGTGCTATGGACACCTTCCTGTGTCATACCGAACGCGCCTTTCGGTCAGCCCCACCCGGGGGCGTGCTGACCTGACTTAACCCGGCAGGAGTGGCAGCCAGCCGATGAGCGAGCGCCACCAGGATTCGCCTTCACCCCTTGGGGAGGTTGGGGCGGGGAGATGTTCTGCCGGGATTTTCGCCGGGGCGGGGCCTGCCTCATCGACTTCAACGAAGATGGGAGATGTAGCGGGGCCCAACCCCAATTCGGCGGCACGTTGCCGGACACGGTCCAGCGACGTGAGCGTCGCAACGTCAGATTCGAGCACGCGAATATCACCCTGGATGCGCGCCCGTTCGACCTGGAGAGCCTGGGTTTCGAAGCCACGGGTCGTGGCGGCGCTGTTCTGGATCACCGGGAGCATGGCTCCGATGCCGAGGACGGCGACGGAGCTGAGCACCCACCAGTTTGGCGCGGGGAAGCGCGGGAAGAGGCGCGGCAGCCGCCCGGGAAGGGGGCGGCGCGAGCCTCGTGGTAGCGGATGATTAATCGTTGCCATCGTCAGGCGATCCGTTCCGCGGCGCGAAGCACGGCGCTGCGCGCGCGAGGGTTGCGAGCGATCTCTTCAGGGCCGGGACGCACGGCGCGCCGGCTGAGCAGCCGAAGCGTCGCGACATGCCCGCATCGGCACACCGGCAGCTCCGGGGGGCAGATGCAGCTTGTCGACTCGCGCTGGAAATAGCGCTTCACGATCCGGTCTTCGAGCGAGTGGAATGCAATGACGATCAGCCGTCCTCCACCAGAGGCTGATCCAGAGCCGAGCAGACCGTGGGCTTGCGGAAGTACCTCGTTAAGGCTGTCGAGTTCGCCGTTAACGCGGATCCGGAGCGCAAGGAAGACCTTGGTGGCGGGGTGAATTTGGGTTCGGCCCCCTGCACCCCCCACGGCCTGCTCAGCGGCTCTAGCGAGTTCCCACGTCGTCGTCAGCGGGCGGTTGTACACGATCGATTTCGCGATCCTGCGCGACAGCCGCTCCTCACCATATTCATAGATGAGGTTGGCGAGCGACGTTTCATCCCAGGTGTTGACGATGTCGGCAGCAGTTTCGCCGCCGCCATCCGGGTCCATCCGCATGTCGAGGGGGCCTTCGGTTCCGAAAGCGAACCCGCGCTCGGCAGTGCCGAGCTGCATGGATGAGACCCCGAGATCCATCAGGATCCCGTCGACCTGTGATATCCCTTCCTGACCTGCCAGCGTGGCGAGATCACGGAAGTTCCCGCGAACGAAGCTGACCCGTCTCCCAAACGGAGCAAGTTTCGTTCGCGCGAACTCCAGTGCATCGTTGTCCTGGTCGATGCAGAGAAGACGGCCCGATTCGCCGATGCGCTCGGCGATGGCGTAGCTGTGGCCACCGAGTCCGGTGGTGCAGTCGATGTAGACGCCCCCTTCGCGGGGCGCGAGGTACTGCAGGACTTCGTCGAGAAGTACGGGGATGTGTGTCGCAGGACTTGTCATAACAGTCACGCTACCCCGCCTGCCCTTGCTGTGCCTGCTGCTTGCGGCGGGCGATGTCGGAGAGGACGGAGCGGCGCGTGTCCTGGAGGACCGGCTGCTGGGCCTCCCATGCCTCTTTGTCCCAGATCTCCAGGCGATCCCTGACGCCCGCGACGACAACGTCGCGCTTAATGCTGGCGTATTCGCGCAGCGTTGCCGGCAGGACGATTCGCCCCTGGGCATCGCAAGGCGCGTCGCTCGAGTTCGCGAAAAAGGCGCGGTGGGCCTGGCGAGCGTCCTCGGACTCCATCGGCACCTGCTCCAGCACCGCCGCCTCTTCTTCCCAACCCTGGACGGTGTAGACCTCAATGCAGTGTTCGGTCCCGGGGACGAGGACAGCGCCGTCGTTGAACGCAGCGCGATAGCGAGCCGGGATTTGCACCCTGCTGCGCTCGTCGAGCTGGTATGGCTGGCTGCCGCGAAACGTCACGAGAGGCCCTTTCAGTCGGAGCGGGGCCTGCGATCGACCCATCCGTGGGAGAGTGTGGGAGATCTCCCCACTCAGCCCCACTTCACCCCACCGGAAGAGTATTTCTTGGGATCAGCCGTGTCAACATAGGGAACGCCCTCATTTCTGAAGATCTTTCTGGGACGAGGGCTCAGCGCGTCCTGCGGTACGATTGGCCCAATGGCACGACTCGCGATTCTCACGGCATCGGATAAGGGCGCGGCCGGACTGCGGGAAGACCTCAGCGGCGACGTGATCGCATCCCGCGGCGCGGCAGCCGGGCACGAGGTCGTAGCACGGGTGATCACCCAGGATGACGCGACCGCCATCTCCAGCCAGCTCGCCCGCTGGTGCGACGACGGAATCGCCGATGTCGTCGTCACCACCGGCGGAACAGGACTCACGGCACGGGATGTGACTCCCGAAGCCACCCGCGCGGTCGCCGAGCGGGATGTCCCCGGCATCCCGCTCGCTCTCGCCATCAACGGGCTCACGAAAACGCCCTACGCCGCCCTGACCCGTGGCGTGGCCGTAACGCGAGGTAGCACGCTCATCGTGAACCTGCCGGGGAGCCCGAAGGCCGTCGATCAGGGGATGGACGTCCTTCTTCCCCTCTTCGCACACATCGCGGATCTGCTCGCCGGTCCGGTGGAGCACGGCGGCTGAGATGCGGGTCGACGTACTCACGCTCTTCCCGGAAGCCTTCGCCGGGCCGTTAGACGTTTCGATATTGAAGCGTGCCCGCGATTCGGGCCTGCTCGATCTTCATTTGCACGACATCCGCGACTTTGGCGTCGGCCCACACCGCTCCGTCGACGACTACCCGTTCGGTGGCGGCCAGGGGATGGTCCTCCGGGTCGACGTCCTCGACGCCGCCCTGCGCGCAGCGGTCGCCGAAAGCGACGAGGAGCCCTACGTCATTTACCTCACCCCGCAGGGGGAACCCCTCGACGACCGCATGGTTCGCGACCTCGCCCGGCACGAACGGCTCATCCTCGTCTGCGGCCGCTACGAGGGAGTCGACGAACGTTTCGTCGACCAACGCGTCGACCGCCAGGTGTCCATCGGCGACTACGTCCTGACCGGCGGCGAACTCCCGGCGATGGTGCTCATCGACGCCGTCACCCGCCATGTCCCCGGCGCCCTTGGGGACGAGGAGTCGCCTGAGGATGAGTCCTTCGCCCGGGGGCTCCTTGAGTATGCCCAGTACACCCGCCCGGCCGAGTACGAAGGCCGGCGAGTACCCGAAGTCCTCCTCGGCGGCGACCACGCGGCGATCGAACGATGGCGCGGTGCAGATCGGGTCGAGCGCACTCGCCGCCGCCGGCCGGATCTGCTCCCCGAACGGCCCGAAGGCGACCTCTCGAAGCGTAAAGTGGGTATCGACGGGGTGCGCCTTCGCGAGCTCAACTATCCGACCGACCTGCCCGAGGTGCTTGAGCTTTGGACTCGCTCGGATCGGATTGGGCTTAGCGCTTCGGATGTTCCCTCCCAGCTCGCGAAACTCGTCGGCCGCGACCCGGGCCTCTGTCTCGTGGCGGAGTTCGGTGGCCGGGTCGTCGGCACGCTGTTGGCTGGCTTCGATGGACGCCGAGGGCGCCTCTACCACCTTGCCGTAGCGGAGCCGGAACGCGGCCGGGGCATCGGCTCTGCCCTCATGCTCGAGATCGAGGACCGCCTGGCCGAACGAGGCTGTCTCCGCGCCCACATACACGTGGCCGCCGGAAACGACGCGGCCGAGCGGTTCTACCTGCAGCGGGCGTGGCTCCGGATGGACGTGACCGCCTGGGGGAAGGACCTCCAGCGCTGAGCATTCAACGGGCTTCGCGGTATACTTCGAGCTTCACCAAGTCCAAAGTCGCCCAGAACTCAGGGGTGGCTCGTCCCCTGGAGCAGTCGTGACAGCAGTCGTATCCCTCGCTGGCGCTACCCGCGAACCCGACGTCCGGGACCGGATCTTCGGGAGCGCACTGCGGCGTTTCTCGCACCAGGGCTATGCGGCGACATCGCTCCGCGAAATTGCGGACGACGCGCACACCACGAAGCCCATGATCTACTACTACTTCGGCTCGAAAGAGGGCCTCTACGGGATCATTGTGCGCGAGATCCTGGGAAAGATGGCCGCCGCCCTGCGCGAGCGGATCCCCGGGGCTGCGCCCTTCTCGGAGCGGATCCTCGCCTACTGCGAAGCCTATATGGGCTACTTCCTCGAAGAGGAAGAGAGCATCGGCCTTGTCCTGCGCGAGGTCTTCGGGCTCGGGGGCGTCCCCATGGACGAGTTCGCAAACACCCTCGGGGAGCAGGTCCGCCTGCCGCTCGACGAGATCCTTCGTGATGGCATCGCATCCGGGGCAACGGCAGACGAAGACGTTTTCGGGTGCGCGACTGCACTAACAGGGATCATGAACATGTTCATCCTGTCGCACGTCTTCGGTGGGGTCGGGCTGGACTCAGAGCGCCCAATCAACCAGGTGCGCCACTTCGTCGCCGGCCTGGAAGCGCACCGCTAGCCTGCGGCGCTGTCCCGCGCCTGTTCCATCGCGATCGCCTCGGCTTCTGCGAAGGGGGCGATCGTCGCGACCATGTTCACATCGCTATCCAGCCGCTTCTGCAGACCGCTCATTAGTCCCATTACCTGGAACACAAGAAGGATGTCCTGCGGGACTTCGACCACCGGGTTCTCGTTCAGGATCCGCGCCAGCCGCTCGTTCACTTCGGGCATGACGTCGGCGTCGACGTACGGTTTCGCGTCCGGCCCGCCCGATTCGAAGAACGACTTGCCCAGCGCGATCAGCGACTGCGGGTCGTTCGACCGAGTCTTGAAGCCGATAGCCCTGAACGCTTCGACCATCGCCATTTCGTCTTGCGAAAGGATCGCAACCGTCAGCTTCGCGTAGTTCAGGCGGAAGTCCTCGGGAAGTTCTTTCGAAAGCCCAAAGTCGATGAACACGACCACAGGCCCGGGAAGGACGAGCAGGTTCCCCGGGTGCGGGTCCGCGTGGAAGAAGCCGTTCACGAGGATCTGTTCGCAGTACGCTTCGGTCACGATCTGGGCGACCGCCTGCGAGCTGATCCCGGCCGCCGTTAGCGCATCAGTATCCGTTACCTTGATCCCGTCGATGTACTCCATCGTCAGGACGCGCCGCGAGGTGTGTGCCCATTCGATCGTCGGGACGCGGACGTCTTTTCGGTTCGCGAGGTCCGCCGCTACCCGCTCGCCGTTTCGCCCCTCATTGATGAAGTCGAGTTCGCGGGGCGCGTTGCGTTCGAGTTCCCGCATGAGGACACGGAAATCGAAGTTGCGCTCAAGGCGGGCAAGTATCCGGACAAGGATCCCCAGGTTTCGGAGGTCGGCCTCGACGACCCGCTCGATCCCCGGATACTGCACTTTCACAGCGACCAAACGGCCGTCCTTCAGCCGCGCACGGTGAACTTGTGCGAGCGACGCAGACGCGACGGGCTTGCGCTCGAAGGCGTCGAATATCGCGTCAGGGTGAGCGCCAAGCTCGGACTCGATCTGCTGGACCACCTGCCGGAAGGGACGCGCCGGGACCTGGTCCTGGAGCCGGCTCAGTATCGCGACATATTCGGGTGGAGCGACATCAGCGCGACTGCTGATGAATTGACAGGACTTCACGAGGAGCCCTTCGATCCGGATGGCGAGGCGGTAAAGCCGCTCTGCACTCCGGCGGTGCTGCTCCGAGAAGGCAAGCGTTCGTTCGGCGACCGTGAGCTTCCCGTTGAGCTGGATGCGCTTGTATCCCAGGTAGATCGCTACGAATGCCCATCCGACAAGAAAGAAGCGCTCGAGCCGCCTGTGGATCGGAAGCGGTCGCGCGCCAGTGAATGATCGTGCCATCGAATCCAGCGTACCCGGTCGACCAAATGGAAGAGGTAAGCAGAGAGGCCCGGTTTCCCGGGCCTCTCTGCGAGTGTTCCGTGCTGCTCCTAGCGCGAACCGCGGAGCCGCGGGTCGAGTACGTCCCGGAGGGCGTCGCCGAGCATGTTGAACCCGAACACGGCGAAGAAGATCGCCATCCCCGGGAAGATCGCGAGGTGCAGGTGCGCTTCAGCAAGGTCGCGTGTGCGGCCCGAAAGCATCTGGCCCCACGTTGGGAAGTTGGTGATACCAACGCCGAGGTAGCTGATTGTGGCTTCGGCGAGGATCGCCGTGCCGAGCTGAAGCGTCGCGAGGACGATGACCGTCGGCATGATGTTCGGGATGACATGGCGGCTGATCGTCCGCCAGTTCGTTGCGCCGAGCACCGTCGCCGCCTCGATGTACGGCGTCGCCTTCACCGAAAGGACTGCGCTCCGGACCACGCGCGAGGCGCCGCCGGCGAGTACGAGACCCAGCGTCATGATGACGATTGTCGTGCGCGGGAACGTGTTCCAGAACCACGGGCCTGACGCCGGGTTCGGGCCGAACTCCGGTCCACGCCCCAGGCCCAGGAAGCCCTGGCTGTTCGTTGTCTGCAGCACCGCCACGAGAGTGAGGATGAGGAAGATGGCCGGGAAGCTCATCCAGATGTCCACGAGGCGCTGAATGAAGAAGTCCACCTTCCCCCCGAAGAAGCCGCTCGAGACCCCCACAAGGAGCGAAAGGAACCCGACCAGCAACACCGTCCCGAGGCCCACCATGGCGGTCACCTGACAGCCATAGATGACCTTCGAGAAGATGTCACCGCCGTTCGCATCAGTTCCGAACCAGTAGGTGCTGTTCGGTGCGAGGAGCGCGTCGGAGAGGTGCACCTCTCCCAGTCCATCCTTCGCAAGCCACGGCGAGAAGATGCCGACGAAGATGATGAGGATCAGCATCCCGCCGCCGAATGCGCCGAGTGGCTTCGTTCGGGCGAAGCGGAAGACCCACTTTGCCGCGCGAATTGGGGCGGGCGCGAGGGTCCTTCGCTCAAAAGGATCGACCAGGGTGGTTTCAGCTGCTGTTGCCATGGTGATACCTCTCCTACGAAAGCCGGATGCGCGGGTCAAGATATGCGTACGTCAGGTCTACGAGCAGATTCGACATCATGATCGTGAGCGCGACTACCATGTTGACCCCGATGATCGTCGGGAAGTCTCGGAGCCCGATCGCTGCAAACAGGTACTGGGCCACACCGGGGATCCCGAAGATCTGTTCCAGCACGAGCGAGCCGCCGATGAGTACTGGGATCTGGAGGCCCATCACCGTCACGACGGGGATGAACGCATTGCGGACCCCGTGGCGAAGGACAACAACCTTCTGCGTGAGCCCCTTCGACCGCGCCGTTCGCATGTAGTCCTGGCGCATCACCTCAAGCATCTGGGCCCGGGTGAGCCGCATGAGCGTCCCTGAAAGGCCAACGCCGAGGATGACGGCGGGAATCGTCACCAGTTCCAGGTTGGCCGCGGGGTCGTCCCAGAAGTCGGCGTAGAAGATCGGGAACGAGTAGTCCCACAACCTCGCCGCGAACGCAATGACGAGCGTGGCGATGAAGAACGACGGTAGCGCGAGCATCGCGATAGCGAAGCTACGGGTGACGTAGTCAATCCACGTGTCCTGCTTCACGGCTGAGATAACGCCGACCGGGAGCGCGACCAGCGCCGAGACCGTCATCGCCATTATCCCGAGCTGGAAGCTCGCCGGGATCCGCCGCTTTAGTTCGCCCCCGATAGAACGATCCCCAATAAGGGATGTTCCGAGATCGCCTCGCACAGCCTTCGACGACCAGGCCCACCATTGTTCGATGTAGTTCTTATCGATGCCCAGATCCGCTCGGATCGAGTCCTTGTACAGCGTGAGGCCGACCTCGTTTCGCGCCTGCTGCAGCTGCGCGATGTCGGTCGTGTTCGGGTCAAACCCGAGCTCTTCAAGCTTCGGCCTCAGGACGACGCGTTCCGCAGCGGATCGCTGGTCGAACGTCGCCCGGAGCGGGTCAACGCCGTCCTCGGCGAGCTGTTCGTCGACGACGATCTTCAGCGATGCGGGCCCCTGCGAGCTTCCGCCCTCGTTCAGGAGGATATCGACCGCATCGCCCGGCAGAAGCCGGACGAGCGCCGTGATCAAGAGCGAGACCCCGATCAGCGTCGGGATCATGAGTAGCAGTCTCCGGATGATGTACTGAGTCATTGGCCCCCTCGTTCTCAGAGCGGAGAGAATAGCAGGGGTGTCATTCGGCGTGAACCCATTGGCCCCTTCTATTCTTACGGATGTTCCTAACGGTTTGTGGTATGGCTTATGGCGCTAACGGGTGGGCCTGATCCCGCTGTTGCCCAGCTGCCTGCCTCAACTGCGCCCTCCTGCTCGGTGGTGGTTGCGTATCATACATACGGCTGGCAATGGGAGTAGGATTGACGAAAAGCGGAGGCTTTACCCGGGCTGACTGAGCCCCCTCCGATTGCGCCTTCATGCCCGGCCCGCGAAACTGAGAACGCCTTCCCCGATAGCTCAACGGTAGAGCACGCGGCTGTTAACCGCGGTGTTCGTGGTTCGAATCCACGTCGGGGAGCCATATCATCATCGCGGGGCGGATTCGCTCACGAAAGCCCGCGCATTGGAATGCGCAGGCTTCCTTGTTCGATGTCCGAGGCGTCCCGCCGCCTTCAGGGCAGCACGTCCGGGCGGGCCGCTGCTCCCGGCCCGCCTCACCGAACTCCGTGACGGTTCGTATCGCTACCTGAGCGTCAGAAGCCCGGACCTCACCTTGCGGCGCAGGCGCTCCTGCAGGTCATTCCTTGTCAGGCCCGAGCCCGCCTCGATGACCAGGATCGACGACGTAGGACACGGGAGAGTCTCACAAA
>JBPPMX010000001.1:0-2178 GCA_051306275.1 Tepidiformaceae bacterium | reverse complement strand
CTCCCGATCCCCCCTCGGCCCCGCTCCTCCGCCTCGACGCCCTCGCCCGCAGCATCGACGAGTGCGACGACACCACCCTCTTCGGCCGGTAAGGCTCGCCAGTTCCGCCAGTCACGCCACCACGTATACTGGGCCTTCCCCAATCACCTGCAGGAGAACCCGCCAATGCCGACCCCGTATGCGTATTTCGAGGGACAGGTCGTCCCCCTCGAGCAGGCGAAGATCGGCGTCATGACCCACGCCTTTAATTACGGCACGGCGGTCTTCGAAGGTATCCGCGGCAACTGGAACGAGGACGACCAGGTCCTCTATCTATTCCGCGTCCGCGAACACTACGAGCGCCTTCGCAACAGCGCGAAGATCCTCACGCTCGACCTCCACGAGGACATCGACCGCCTCTGCGAACTCACCCTCGAAGTCGCCGAGCGCAGCGGTTACACCGAAGACGTCTACCTTCGCCCACTCGTCTACAAGAGCAGCCAGGTCGTCGGCGTCCGCCTCCACAACCTCGAATCCTCCACCCTCATCTTCATCACCCCCTTCGGCCCCTACCTCGATATCGAAAAGGGCGCCCGCTGCCACACCAGCACCTGGCGTCGCGTCAACGACACCGGCATCCCGCCGCGCGCCAAGGTCACCGGCATCTACGTCAACAGCGCCCTCGCCAAGACGGAAGCCAACCTTGCCGGCTTCGACGAAGCCATCATCTTGAACGAAGACGGCCACGTCTCCGAAGGCTCCGGCGAGAACATCTTCATGATCCGCAACGGCAAGATCATCACCCCCGGCCCTTCCGATAACATCCTCGAAGGCATTACCGGCCAGACCGTCGTCGAGCTCGCAAAGCGCGAACTCGGCATCGAGACCATCGAGCGCAGCATCGACCGAACCGAGCTCTACATCGCCGACGAAGTCTTCATGACCGGCACCGCCGCCCACCTCACCCCCGTGGTCGAGGTCGACCGCCGCCCCGTCGGCGATGGCACCCCCGGCCCGATTACCTCCCAACTCAGCCGCATCTTCTTCGATGTCATCCGCGGCAAGAATCCGGAGTACCGCCACTGGTGCACCCCAGTCCGCGTCCGCGTCACGAACTGAACCAGGCGATCTTCCGCCCGGCGCGCGCTCTCGGCCTAATCACCGGGGGCGCGCTCACGGCGTGGCCGCTCGTCGCCGGGCTCATCCTCCTCTCACTCACCCGGGACGCCGAACCGTCGCTCAAGACGGTCGTCGCATGGGCGGCTGTTGTCGTCCTGCTCTTTCTCGCCTGCTGCTTCGCCTTCTGGACCTACGGCCTCCTCACCCTCCGCTACGTGATCACCGAAGACGCGCTCGTCATAACGTGGGGCTTCCGCCAGACCGTTATCCCCCTCAGCCAGGTTCAGCGCATGGTCCCCGGCCGCACCCTCGATGAGCCCCATGTCCAGGGCCTCAACTGGTGGGGCGCCCATGTCGGCGCCGCGGAAGTGAAGCGCCTCGGCTACACCATCTTCTACTCAACCCACGACCGCCCCGACGAACTCCTCTACGTCGTCACTCCCCAGGAGTCTTACGCCCTCTCCGTCCACGATCAGGCCGCTTTCGCGGAGGAGGTGCAGGCCCGCGCAGCGCTCGCCTCTGTTTCCACCTCCCCCATCCGCGTCTTCACCACCGGCCCGGCTGCCCTCCCCTTCTGGCGCGACCGTGTCGCCCTGGTTTCGCTCGCCATCAGCGCCGCGATCTGCGCCCTCCTCGCCGGGTACCTCGCCTCCCAGTACCAGTCGCTGCCCGCCGTCATCCAGCTTGAATTCCCGGAACTCGGCGGCATCGTCCGCGTCGGCGACAAGGGCGAACTCCTCAAGATCGCCTACCTCGGGCTCGGCATCCTCGCCGCCAACACCGTCCTCGGCGTCCTTGTGCACGCCCGCGAGCGCGCCGCCGGCCTCTGGCTCCTCGCCTCGGGCGGCATGGTCCAGGCCATTCTCCTCACCGCCGCTGTCGTCGCCGTCCGCAACGCTTGACTCACGCCGCTCGCCGCGCCGGGACGCTCGCGGCGCCCTCTGGCGCTTCCCGCCGAACCCGCCGCTTCGCTTCCGCCGGCTTCAGCAGCACGCCGCCGATCCGGTACGTCATCAGCGCCGAAACCATCGCCGCCGAAAGCAGATACACCCACACAACCACCGGGCGACCACTATCCGT